>NZ_JBVHIP010000001.1:176621-612265 GCF_055560495.1 Kitasatospora sp. NPDC023176
GGTTTAAAACACCCTTTTTTGGGGGGGGGGGGGTTTGTGTGGTTTTTATTTTTTGTGTTGGGGGGGGGGGGGGGTTCCCCGCCCCCCCGGGGGGGGGGGGGGGGCACCCCGGCCGCTCCCCTCCCCCGCCTCCCCCGTCACGTCGACCCCGGACCGGCCATGCTCTCCTTCGCCCTGCGGCGCACCCTCCAGGCCCTCGCCGTCCTGGTCGCGGTCTCCGCCGCCGCCTTCGCCCTCTTCTACGCCACGCCCGCCGACCCGGCCCGGGCCGCCTGCGGCCCGCGCTGCGACAGCGGCCAGATCGCGGCGGTGCGCCAGAGCATGGGCCTGGACCAGCCGCTGCTCGCCCAGTACAGCGACTACCTCGCCGGTGTCGTGGCCGGGCGGGACATCAGCGACGTGGACGGCTCGGTCATCCACTGCGCGGCACCCTGCCTCGGCTACTCCTACCGGCTGCACCAGCCCGTCACCGAGGCGCTGGCCGAGCACCTGCCGGTCACCTTCTCGCTGACCGCCGGGGCACTCGCCGTCCTGCTGGTGCTCGGCCTCGGCACCGGGTTCGTCTCCGCGCTGCGGCACGGCGGGCGCACCGACCGGCTGCTGTCCGGCTTCACCCTGGTCGGCGCGAGCGTGCAGATCTCCTTCCTCGGGTACGTCGCGCAGTGGGCGCTGGTCTACTCGACCGGCCTGCTGCCGCTGCCCTCCTACACCCCGCCGAGCCGGGACCTCGCCGCCTGGGCGGGCGGGATGCTGCTCCCCTGGCTCGTCCTCGGCTTCGTCAACTCGGCTGTCTTCGCCCGGCTTTCGCGCTCCCAGCTGCTGGAGACGATGAACGAGGAGTACGTCCGCACGGCCCGCGGCAAGGGGCTGGGGCGGCTGCGCGCCCACCTGAAGTACACCTCGCGCGGCGCCGCCGGGCCGCTGGTGCAGCTGCTCGGCCTGGAGGCCGGGGTGCTGCTCGGCGGGGCGGTGATCACCGAGACGGTGTTCGGGCTGAACGGGGTCGGGCGGTTCGCCGCCCAGGCGGTGTCCGGGCAGGACCTGCCCGCGGTGGTCGGCGCGGTGCTGCCGGCCGCCTGCTTCGTGGTGCTGTTCGTCGCGCTGGCGGACCTGGTGGTGGCCTGGCTCGACCCGCGCATCAGGCTGGGCTGAGGGGAGCCGCAACGATGAAGTCTCTTGAATCCCACGGTGGTCACGCGGTGGATGTCGAATCGGTGCTCGGTGCGCAGGACTCGGCGGAGCCAGTGCTCGGTGTGCGGGACTCGGCCGAGCCGGTGCTCAGCGTGCGGGACTTGACGGTCGAGTTCGCCGATCCGCGCGGCGGCGCTCCGGTGACCGCCGTCCGGGGCCTGTCCTTCGACCTCGCGTCGGGTGAAGTGCTCGGCCTGGTGGGCGAGTCGGGCTCCGGGAAGTCCACCGTCGGGCTGGCCGTCCTCGGCCTGCACGACCCGCGGACCACCACCGTCCGCGGCTCGATCCGGCTGGACGGGCAGGAGTTGGTGGGCGCCGGGGAGTCCGCGCTGCGCGGGGTGCGGGGCGGCCGGGCGGCGCTGGTCTTCCAGGACGCGCTCACCTCGCTCAGCCCCTTCCACGGCGTGGGCGCCCAACTCGCCGAGATGTACCGGCTGCACCACCCGCGGGCCGGGCGCGCCGAGGCCCGTCGGCGCGCGGCCGCGATGCTCGACCGGGTCGGCATCCCGGCCGCCCGGCTGCGCGACCACCCGCACCAGTTCTCCGGCGGGATGCGGCAGCGGGTGATGATCGCGATGGCGCTGATGAACGACCCCCGACTGCTGATCGCGGACGAGCCGACCACCGCGCTGGACGCCCGGGTCCAGCGGCAAGTCCTCGACCTGCTGGGCGAGTTGCAGCGCGAGCACGGCACGGCGGTGCTGCTGGTCAGCCACGACCTCGGGGTGGTCGCCGGGACGACGGACCGCACCCTGGTGCTGCGCGACGGGGCCGAGGTCGAATCCGCGCCGACCGACGAGCTGCTGGGCGCCCCGCGCCGGCCGTACACCCGCGCACTGGTGGGGGCGGCGCTGCGGCTCGATTCGGTGCCAGGCAGCGCATTGCCGACGGTTGACGATCCGCCACCATCACGGAGGTTCGCACCCCGGGTGCGGACGGCCGAGCCCCCGGGGCGCTGGCTGGTCGAGGTGGAGGACCTCTCGGTGCACTTCCCCGGGCGGCGGCACTTCCCCAGGCGGCGGCGTCTCCCCGGGCGGCGTCTCCCCGCGCTGCGGGCCGAGCCGGTCCGGGCGGTCGACGGGCTGGGCCTGCGGATCGCGCCGGGCGAGACGGTCGGTCTGGTCGGCGAGTCCGGCTCCGGCAAGTCCACCACCGCCCGGGTGCTGGCCGGACTGCAGCGGCCCACCGGCGGCCGGGTGCGCTACGACGGCCGGGACGTCGCCCACCCGGACCAAGAGCTGCGGCGCCGGCTCAGCCGGGAGATCCAGCTGGTGTTCCAGGACCCGTACGCCGCGCTCAACCCGCGTCGCACCGTCGCCCAGACCCTCGACACCCCGCTGCGCCTGCACACCCCGCTGGACGCGGCGCGGCGGCGGGAGCGGTCGGCCGAGCTGCTGGAGCAGGTCGGGCTGCCCGCCGGGCACCTGGACCGCTACCCGCACGAGTTCTCCGGCGGGCAGCGGCAGCGGATCGGTATCGCCCGGGCCCTGGCCCCCGAGCCGCGGCTGATCATCGCGGACGAGCCGGTCTCGGCACTCGACGTGTCGGTGCAGGCGCAGGTGCTCAATCTGCTGATGGAGCTGCGCGAACGGCTGGGCGTCGCCTTCCTGTTCGTCTCGCACGACCTCGCGGTGGTCCGGCACTTCTGCGACCGGGTGGCGGTGATGCACCGGGGGCGGCTGGTCGAGTCGGCTGACCGGGAGCAGCTGTTCGACGCGCCGCACACCGAGTACACCCGGGAGCTGCTGGCGGCGGTGCGCTGAGGCCTCCGGGCCGCATGGCGGCCGGGCCCGGAAAGGGTTGGCACGATCGGGGTCGTAACGGTGATGATCGAAGGGTTTCGGGTTCGACCAGGAAGGACCGTCGATGATGTCCGGCACCGATCACGAGGCTGCCGGTCATGGACTGAGCCGGGCCCGGCGGGCGCCGGCGTTCGGCCTTCGTTCGGCTGCGCGGGCGCGGTCCGAGGCGTTAGCGTGCTGGCGACGTGCCGTCACTCGACGTGCCGCGCGGATCGCCACCGGAGGGGGCACATTGTCGGACGACCTGCTCATCGCAAAGATCAACCACGGTTTCGACTACCTCGATGCCGACGGAGACGGCCTGCTCACCGAGCGGGACCACGTGCTGATGGGCCACTCGGTGGCCCGCTCGCTCGGCCACCAGGAGGGCTCGGAGGCGGAGGCCGTCATCGTCCGCGCCTACCTGACGGTCTGGCACGACCTGCACCTCGCCGGAAAGCCCGCCGGGACGGAGGCCATCACCCGCGAGCAGTTCGTCGCCGCGACCGCCGCGCTCGCCGACGACCCGGACGCCGCCCGGGAGATCCTCGGCTCCCTGGCCGAGTCCTTCCTCGTCGTCGCCGACGCCGACCGCAGCGGGACGGTGGACGCCGGCGAGTTCTTCGTGTTCCAGCGCGGCCACTTCGCCGGGCTCTGCCGCGACGACGCCGACGAGGCCTTCCGGCACCTCGACCTCGACGGGGACGGGACGCTGTCCGCCGAGGAGTTCACCAGCGCCATCATCGAGTACTGGACCAGTCGCGACCCGGAGGCGCCGGGGAACTGGTGGACGGGGAAGCCGCCCTCCGCGCTCTGACCCGGCCGGGCCCGCGCCCCTTCCTTGGCCTTCCCCCCTCCCTGAGTGGTGCGCCGGCGGATCGCCCCGGTCAGGCGGCCGGGACGGTCCGCCCGGCGACGGCGCGTACCGTCCGGGGCGGCTCAGCCGCGGCCGGACGGCGCCTTCGCCGGGCGCTCCGGACGCCGGCCGGACGGGCGCCGGCTGACGCTCACCACCAGGCAGACGCCCGCCACCACGATCGCCCCGCCCACCAGCGTCGGGCCGGTCAGCGGCTCGGCCAGGATCAGCCAGCCCAGCAGCACCGCGACCACCGGGTTCACATAGGCGTAGGTGGCGACCAGGGTCAGCGGGGCGGAGCGCAGCAGCCAGGCGTACGCGGTGAAGGCGAGCAGCGAACCGAACAGCACCAGGTAGCCGAGGGCCAGCCAGGACCGCCCGGAGACGGCCCCGAGGTCGAGTCCGCGCTGCTCGCCGCGGGCCAGTCCGACCAGCAGGTCGCAGAGGCCGCCGGCCAGCATCTGGTAGGCGCTCGCGGCCAGCACGTTGCCCGGCATCGGGATCTTCTTGCTCGCGAACGAGCCGACCGCCCAGCTCAGGGTGGCGCCGATGATCAGGATCACCCCGACCGGCTTGATCGACCCGCCGATCGCGGGGGCGGACAGCACCCCGAGGCCCACCAGGCCCAGCAGCACACCGGCGAGTTCGGCCCGCTTCGGGCGCTCGCCGCCGCCGAAGGCCGTCAGCACGACCATCCAGAGCGGGACGGCGGCCACCAGCAGGGCGGCCAGTCCGGACGGGACGGACGTCTCGCCGAGCACCACCAGACCGTTGCCGCCGGTCAGCAGCAGCACGCCGACCAGGGCCGCGGAGGCCAGCTGACGGCCGCTCACCCGTAGGCCGGCCGGGCCCTGGCGGACCAGCAGGTAGCCGACCAGCAGCAGTCCGGCGGTGAGGAAGCGGGCGGCGGCGGAGAAGAAGGAGGGCATCGTCTCGACCACGATCCGGATCGCGAGGTAGGTCGAGCCCCAGACGACGTAGACCACCGCGAGGGCCAGCCAGACCGCGCCGGAGAGGCGGGGGGCGGTGGGTGTGCTCGGGGAGGGGCCGGCGGGGGCTCTGCCGGGGGTCGTTGCCGGTTGTGAGGAGGCGGGCGATGTCATGCGTGTCCCCCTAGGACGGTGCTGGCTGAACATCCGATATGACAGCGCATCGACGGCCCGGTGCGCCAGTGGGTTCCACGGATCGGTCGGCAGGACGTACCGTGGGCGCTCCCCCAGCGAAGAGGTCGAATCCGTGTCCGCTTCCGAGCAGGCCCCGACGGCCGGGGCCGCGCTGCCGTTCTTCGTGTACGGCACCCTGCGCAGCGGCGGCCACAATCACGCCCGCCACCTGGCCGGACGCTGCGCCGGGATCCGCCCGGCGGTGCTGGAGGGCGCGGCCCTGCACGACGGCCCCGGGTTCCCGTACGCGGTGCCGGACCCGACGCCCGGGCGCCGGGTCGTGGGCGAGCTGATCACCCTGCGCCCCGGCGCGTACCCCGGGGCGCTCACGGCGCTGGACCTTCTGGAGGACTGCCGGGCCGACGGAACGGGCCTGTACGTCCGGCGGCGGCTGGCGGTGCGGACGGCGGCCGGCGACCTGTGCGACGCCTGGGTGTACCTGGCTGGGCCGGCGGCCGAGGCCCGGCTGCGCGCCCGGCCCGCGCTGATCGCCTCCGGGGACTGGACGGCGGTCGGCGGCTGACGGCTGACGGCTGACGACGTTCAGCTTTCAGCGTTCAACATCTGAAATCTGTTCGCTGACATCTGTTGGCTGACATCTGTTCGCTGAGACCTGTTCGCCGCCCGCCGTCCGCCGTCACCTCGCCGGATCCCGCCCGCATACCGCCAGGTAGGCTGCCCCGGCCAGCAGGAACGAACGACGAGGAGCCACCCGGTGCCCGAGCTGCCCCCTCCGATCACCGTCGTCGGGATCGGGGCCGACGGCTGGCCCGGCCTCGCCGACGGCTCCCGGGCCGCACTGCAGTCCGCCGAGGTGGTCATCGGCGGTCCCCGGCAGCTGGACCTGCTCCCCCGGGACGCCGTCACCGCCGAACGCGTCGCCTGGCCGTCCCCGCTGCGCCCAGCCGTCCCCGGGCTGCTCGCCGACCACGCCGACCGTCGGATCGCCGTGCTCGCCAGCGGCGACCCGATGTTCTTCGGCATCGGCCGCACCCTCGCCGAGACCGTCGGCGCCGACCGGCTGCGCGTGCTGCCCCACCCCTCCTCCGCCTCCCACGCGTGCGCCCGGCTCGGCTGGCCGCTGGAGGCCACCGAGGTGGTCAGCCTGGTCGGCCGGCCCCTGGACACCCTCGCGCTCACCCTCCACGCCGGGCGCCGCCTGCTGGTGCTCAGCGCCGACGCCCACACCCCGGCCGCCGTTGCCGCCCTGCTCACCGCGCGCGGCTTCGGCACCGCCCGGCTGCGCGTGCTGGAGCAGCTCGGCCACGCCCGCGAACGGCAGCTCGAAGGCCGCGCCGACGCCTGGCCGCACCCGCCCGGCGATCCGCTGAACCTGATCGCCGTCGAGCTCGGTGACGGTCCGCGCGGCTCCCTCGTCCCCGGCCTGCCCGACGAGGCGTACGAGAGCGACGGCCAGCTCACCAAGCGGCACGTGCGCGCCGCCACCCTGGCCACCCTCGCCCCCTCCCCCGGCGAACTGCTCTGGGACGTCGGCGGCGGCTCCGGCTCGATCGCCATCGAGTGGCTGCGCGCCCACCGGGACTGCCGGGCCGTCAGCATCGAACGCGACCCGGTCCGGGCCGAGCGGATCGAGCGCAACGCCGCCGCGCTGGGCGTGCCCCGGCTGCGGGTGGTGACCGGCCGAGCCCCCGGCGCGCTCGCCGAACTCCCCACCCCCGACGCCGTGTTCATCGGCGGCGGCCTCACCGCCCCCGGCCTGCTGGATGGTTGCTGGGCCGCGCTGCGCCCGGGCGGGCGACTGGTCGCCAACACCGTGACGCTGGAGTCCGAGGCACTGCTCACGGAGTGGTACCGGCGCCACGGCGGGGAACTCGTCAAACTGGCCGTCGCCCACGCCGTCCCGGTCGGCGGATTCACCGGGTGGCGGCAGGCCATGCCGGTCACCCAGTGGTCCGCCGTCAAGCCCAACACCCCTCAGGAGGACGCCTCGTGACCGTCTACTTCATCGGAGCCGGCCCGGGCGCCGCCGACCTGATCACCCTGCGCGGCCAGCGCGTCCTGGCCCGCGCCGAGGTCTGCCTGTACGCCGGCAGCCTCGTCCCGCGCGAGCTGCTGGACGAGTGCCCGGCCGGCGCCCGGCTGGTCGACACCGCACAGCTCAACCTGGACCAGATCATCGCCGAGCTGGTCGCCGCCCACCAGGCGGGCCGGGACGTCGCCCGGCTGCACTCCGGCGACCCGTCGGTGTTCTCCGCCGTCGCCGAGCAGATGCGCCGACTGGACGCGGCCGGCGTGCCGTACGAGGTGGTCCCCGGCGTACCCGCCTTCGCCGCCGCAGCAGCAGCGCTGAAGCGGGAGTTGACGGTGCCGACCGTGGGCCAGACCGTCATCCTCACCCGGATCGCCAAGCGCGCCACCCCGATGCCCGACGGCGAGGACCTCGCCACCCTCGGCCGCAGTGGCGCCCTGCTGGTGCTGCACCTGGCGGCCGGCTACGTGGACGACGTGGTCGAGCAGCTGCTGCCACACTACGGCGCAGACTGCCCGGCCGCCGTGGTCGCGATGGCCAGCCGGCCCGACGAGCTGGTGCTGCGCGGCACGCTCGCCGACATCGCCGGGCAGGTCAAGGAGGCGGGCGTGGTGCGCACCGCCGTCATCCTGGTCGGCCGCACGCTCGCCGCCGAGCAGTTCCGGGACAGCCACCTGTACTCGGCGGACCGCGAGCGGCCGCACGAGCCCTGCGGCGCATGACCCTGCACAGCCCGACCCTGCACAGCCCGACCCGCACCCCTGCCCATGTGCTGGTCCTCGGTGGGACGACGGAGGGGCGGACGCTGGCCGCCGCGCTGGACGGCCGGCCGGGTCTGCGGGTCACCAGTTCGCTGGCCGGGCGGGTCGCCCGACCCCGGCTGCCCGTCGGGCAGGTGCGGATCGGCGGCTTCGGCGGCCCGGACGGGCTCGTCGCCTGGCTGCGCGCCGAGGCGGTGGACGCCGTGGTCGACGCCACCCACCCGTTCGCCGCCGGGATGTCGCACAACGCCGCCCTCGCGGCCGCCGCCACCGGGGTGCCGCTGCTGGTGCTGCGCCGCCCCGGCTTCGCGCCCGTCGCCGGGGACCGCTGGCACCTCGCGCCCTCGTTGGCGGCGGCCGCCGAGCTGCTGCCCAGCCTCGGCCGGAAGGTCTTCCTCAGCTCCGGACGGAAGGGCATCGGCGCCTTCGCCCACCTGGAGGGGCTGCACTTCCTGGCCCGCTCGGTGGACCCGCCCGAGCCACCGATGCCATCCTCGCTCGAAGTCCTGCTGGAGCGCGGCCCGTTCACCCTCGACGGCGAGCGGGCGCTGCTGCGCGAGCACCGGATCGACGTGCTCGTCACCAAGGACAGCGGGGGCGCCGCGACCGCGCCCAAGCTCACCGCCGCCCGCGAACTCGGCCTGCCCGTGGTCGTGGTGGAGCGCCCGCCGGTGCCGGAGGGCGTGCCGGTCGCAGCGGACGTGCCGGGCGCGGTGCGGTGGTTGGAGCAGCTGGGGTAGCTCTCGCCCGCAGAATAATGCCAGCCGGATGCTCAGGCCATGAGGCACGATGGCCCGATGACCGATACTCAGCCCACCGCCACCCCGCGCACCACCACCCTGCAGACGGCCGACGAACGGGCCACCCTGGCCAGCTTCCTGGACTTCCAGCGGGACACCCTGGCGATGAAGTGCGCCGGCCTGACCACCGACCAGCTGCGGACCCGGGTGCTGGCACCCTCCGGGCTCTCCCTGCTCGGGCTGGTCCGCCACCTCGCCGAGGTGGAGCGCGGCTGGTTCCGCAACGTCCTCGCCGACGAAGGCCGGCCCGGCTTCTGGAAGCATCCCGACGGCAGCTTCGCCGAGTTCGACGTGGAGACCGCCGACCCGGCGGAGGCCTTCGCCGTCTGGCGCCGAGAGTGCGACCACGCCCGGGAACTCGTCGCCGCCGCAGAGTCGTTGGACGTCCTGGGCCGCCACGGCGAGGAGGTGTTCTCGCTGCGCTGGATCCTCACCCACATGATCGAGGAGTACGCCCGCCACAACGGCCATGCCGACCTGCTGCGCGAGCACCTCGACGGCAGCACGGGCGAGTAGCCGCACCGGGGGGCCGGAAGGAGCACACGTGCGGACCCGCCAGAAGGACCGCGACGTCCCCGGACCGCCGGAGCCCTGGAACGAGGTCCTTCCCGGGCTCTGGATGGGCGGACACCACTTCACCCCGCCCGGCGGTGAGCTGGAACCAGCGGTCGCCCGGGGCGAGTTCGACCTGGTGGTGAGCCTGTTCACACGGCCCGGGCACGGCCCGGCCCCCGGGGTGGAGCACATCGTCCGAGAGGTGCCCGACCAGCCGCTCTCCCCCGGCCAGTTGCTCGCCGTCCAGGAGGCCGCGGACCTCACCGCCGCCGCCGTGCGCCGGGGCCGTCGGACGCTGGTGCGCTGCCACTCGGGCTACAACCGCTCGGGCCTGGTGGTCGCGCAGGCGCTGGTCGGCCTCGGGCACGATCCGGCCGAGGCGGTCCGGCTGATCCGGGAGCGGCGTTCGCCCTGGGCGCTGAACAACCCGGTGTTCGTGGACTACCTGAACACCGGGCTGGACGTGGCGGCCCTGCTGGCCGGCCTCAGCGGCTGAGGCCGACCGTGGAATGGACGATCCGTCAGGCGGACGGTCAGATGTCGCGGAAGGTCTCGATCTGGGCGCCGATGGAGTTGAGGCGCTCGGCGAGGTCCTCGTAGCCGCGGTTGATGACGTAGACGTTGCGCAGGACGGAGGTGCCCTGGGCGGCGAGCATCGCGAGCAGGATGACCACGGCCGGGCGCAGTGCGGGCGGGCACATCATCTCGGCGGCGCGCCAGCGGGTCGGGCCCTGGACCAGGACGCGGTGCGGGTCGAGCAGCTTGACGTCCGCGCCGAGCCGGGTCAGCTCGGTGAGGTAGATCGCGCGGTTGTCGTAGACCCAGTCGTGGATCATCGTGGTGCCGTGCGCGGCCGCGGCGATGGCGGCGAAGAACGGCACGTTGTCGATGTTGATGCCGGGGAACGGCATCGGGTGGATGGTGTCGATCGGCGCGGTCAGCTTGGAGGGGCGCACGGTGAGGTCGACCAGGCGGGTGTGGCCGTTGTGGGCCCGGTACTCCGGGGTCCGGTCGTAGTCGAGGCCCATGCCCTCCAGCACCGCGAGTTCGATCTCCAGGAACTCGATCGGCACCCGGCGGATCGTCAGCTCGGAGGAGGTGACCACGGCGGCGGCGAGCAGGCTCATCGCCTCCACCGGGTCCTCGGCCGGGGTGTAGTCGACGTCGCAGCTGATCTGCGGGACGCCGTGCACGGTGAGGGTGGTGGTGCCGATGCCCTCGATCTTCACGCCCAGCTTCTCCAGGAAGAAGCAGAGGTCCTGGACCATGTAGTTGGGCGAGGCGTTGCGGATGACGCTGACGCCGTCGTGCCGCGCGGCGGCCAGCAGGGCGTTCTCGGTGACGGTGTCCCCGCGCTCGGTCAGTACGATCGGGCGGTCCAGCGGGGTACCCGGCTCGACCGAGGCGTGGTAGGCGCCGCCGGTGGTGGCGACCTCCAGGCCGAAGCGGCGCAGCGCCGTCAGGTGCGGCTGGACGGTGCGGGTGCCGAGGTCGCAGCCACCGGCGTACGGGATGGCGAAGCGCTGGGCGCGGTGCATCAGCGGGCCGAGGAACATCAGCACGCTGCGGGTGCGGCGGGCGGCCTCGACGTCCATCGCGGCGAGGTCGAGTTCGGCCGGCGGGGTGAGTTCGAGGTCGCGGCCCTCGTTCAGCCAGCGGCTCTTGACGCCGATGCTGGTGAGCACCTCGAGGATGCGGTAGACCTCCTCGATCCGGGCGACGCTGCGGATCGTGGTGCGGCCGGTGGTCAGCAGCGAGGCGCAGAGGATCGCGACGCAGGCGTTCTTGCTGCTGCGGACCTCGATGGCGCCGGAGAGGCGGGTGCCGCCGGTGACCCGCAGGTGCATCGGCCCGGAGTAGCCGAGGGAGACGATCTCGCTGTTGAGGGCATCGCCGATGCGCGCGATCATCTCAAGGCTGACGTTCTGCTTGCCCTGTTCGATGCGGTTGACCGCGCTCTGGCTGGTGCCGAGGGCCTCGCCGAGCTGCGCCTGGGACCAGCCGCGGTGCTGGCGAGCGGTACGGATGAGGGTGCCGATACGGGTGAGGTAGTCGCCTGTCACTCGGCAGACCATATCTCATGGTTGAGATGGCACCAGAATCAACAGCAGGCATGGCGCCACTTTTGTCCGTTTCTCACCCTGTATGAACGTCGGATCTTCACATCACCACGCGATATTGCTGAGGTTTCTTTGCGCAAGGGAGACCCTCAACTCGCTGCCGTACAGGGCCCGAGCGCCGTCACGGCCCGAGTGGCTCCGCCCGGCCGACGATGGTGCCCGCGCGGTCGATGCAGATGACGTCCACCGCCACCGGCGAGCCGAGCAGCACACCGAGCGCCGTCGCCCGGGCCGCCTCGGCGACCTGGTCCCCCAGCGGCACCCCGGCCGCCCGGCACAACTGCACCGCCTCCAGGCCGGTGTTGGCCGCCGCCACCGCCGCGACCAGTTCCTCGTCCGCCCCGCCGCGCCGGGCCAGTTCGGCCAGGTAGCCCTTGTCCACCTGGGAGCGCGCCGAGTGCAGGTCGAGGTGGCCGTAGGCGAGCTTCGACAGCTTGGCGAAGCCGCCCGCGATGGTCAGCCGGGGCACCGGGTGGCGCTTGAGGTACTTGAGGACGGCCCCGGCGAAGTCGCCCATGTCGAGCAGCGCGTCCTCGGGCAGGCCGTGCACCGCGACCGCGACCTTCTCCGAGGTCGAACCGGTGCACCCGGCCACATGGGTGCGCCCGGCCGCGCGGGCCACGTCCACGCCGCGGCGGATCGAGTCGATCCAGGCCGAGCAGGAGTAGGGGACGACGATCCCGGTGGTGCCGAGGATCGACAGCCCGCCGAGGATACCGAGGCGGGGGTTCCAGGTCGAGCGGGCGATCTCCTCGCCGTGGTCGACGGAGACCTCCACCACCACGTCCCCGCTGCCGCCGTGCGCGGCCGCCACCTCGGCCACGGCGTCGCGGATCATCTGGCGGGGCACCGGATTGATCGCGGGCTCGCCGACCGGCAGCGGCAGGCCCGCCTTGGTGACCGTCCCGACTCCGGGGCCGGCCCGGAACACCACCCCGGTGCCGGGTTCGCCGAAGCGTACGGTCGCCCGGACCAGTGCGCCGTGGGTCACGTCGGGGTCGTCGCCGGCGTCCTTGACCACCCCGGCCATGGCGCTGGTCCGCTCCTGGCCGGCTGTGGCGAGCTCCCCGCCGGCCCTGCTCAGGACTTCGCCGCCCGTGGCGCGCTCCCCGCCGGCTGTGGTCTGGTCTCCGCCGCCCGTGGTCGGCTGCTCGGCAGCCGTGGTCAGCCGCTCGGCGGCGAGGGCGAAGGCGGGCCGCTGCCCCTTGGGGAGGGTGATGGGCACCGGGTCCGGGAAGTCGCCGGTGAGCAGCGCGGTGTACGCGGCCTTGGTGGCGGCGGTGGCGCAGGCGCCCGTCGTCCAGCCGTGCCGCAGACCGCTGCTCTTCAGCTGGCCGGCCCGGCCTCCCGGCTCGGCTCCCGCTGCGGCCACCTGCGCCTCGCTTCCGTGCTGCGGGCCGGCGCTCGCGCACCGGCCGTCGTTCCGTCGACGGCCGGTGTGGCCGTCGCTCCTCCAGCGGCCGCACCGGCCGTCGTCGCCGCCGATTTTCCCCCATCCGTCCGGCCGCGGCCCGACCGGGGTCGCGGCGGGCGTCCGGTGTGGGGGCTGCGAAGGGGAGGCGGGCCCGCGTTCCCGAAGAGTTCTCCGCACGGGCCTAACGCCGCCGGCTACCGGTGGGTAATCTGGCGGTCCGCCAGAAGCGGGTTCATGACACTCAGGCCCGGTGGACGGGACGCCTTTCCCGACCGGGCCATCAGCATGTGGGGGTTTTTGTGGCAGGCATGAGACGACGCACCTTCCTCACCGGTACGTCGGTGGCCGCCGCCTGGTCGGCCCTGTCGCTGGGCGGCGCGCAGTTCGCCTCGGCCGCGGCGCGCGAGCAGGCACTGGCGACCACGGCCGCGCGGGCGGTCAACGTCTCCGGGACGACCCTGGAGCAGGTGGCCACGCCGTCCGGCGACGGCTCCTACAAGCGGCTGACGGCCGGGCCGGGGTGGCCGCTGGTGGTGCGCGGGGAGCTCGCGGCGCCGGGCACCGGGCGGGACGACCGCCGCACCGGGCTGGCCAGCTTCGTCCAGTTCAGCGACCTGCACCTGGTGGACACCGAGTCCCCGGTGCGTTTCGAGTTCCTGGCCAAGTTCAACGACAGCGCCTACCGGCCCCAGGAGGCCCTGAACGCCCGTGGTGTCTCGGCCCTCGTCGAGCGGGTCAACTCGCTCGCCGGCGGCCCGTACACCGGGATGCCGTTCAGCATGGTGATGGCCACCGGTGACAACACCGACAACCATGAGCTGGCCGAACTCGACTGGTACCTCACCGTCATGGGCGGCGGGCGGCTCGCCCAGAACACCGGCGACCCGACCCGCTACGAGGGCGTGCAGAACTCCGGCAACTCGGCCTTCTGGAACCCCGAACTCGCCTACAGCGACGTCTACAAGGCGAAGGGCTTCCCGCAGGTGCCCGGCTTCCTGTCCGCGGCCGGCCGGCCCTTCGACGCGCCGGGCCTGCACACCCCCTGGTTCACCACGGTCGGCAACCACGACGACAGCATCGAGGGCTCGCTGCCGGACTTCGGGCTGCTGAACGACCTCTACACGGGCGGCCTCAAGCTGGAGGGCTGCGACGACGCGACCGCCGCCCAGCTGATGGACTCGCTGCGCCGCGACCCGGCGGGTGCCGTACTGCTGCTCGCCAAGCTGCTCGCGAACGGCGACGCGGTGCGCCGGATAACCCCGGACGAGCGCCGGCACCCGTTCACGCTCAAGGAGTTCGCCAAGGCCCACCTCGACCCGGCCGTCACCGGCGCCGGTCCGTACGGGCACGGCTTCACCTCGGACATGGTGAGCAGCGGCAAGCTCTACTACACCTTCCGGATCTCGGAGAAGGTCGTCGGCATCAGCCTGGACACCACCAACCAGGCCGGATTCGCCGACGGTTCGCTGGGTACCGCCCAACTGCGCTGGCTGGAGCAGCAGTTGAAGAACCACAGCGGGCACTGGTACGACAGCAACGGGAACCGGGTCACCGGCGGCAGCACCGACGACGTGATCCTGCTCTTCAGCCACCACACCAGCGGCTCGATGGGCAACCTGCTGCCGGACCCTCGCAACATCTTCGAGAAGCGGCACGACGGCAACGAGCTGGTCGCGCTGCTGCAGCGCTACCCGAACGTGGTCGCGTGGGTGAACGGACACACCCACATGAACAAGATCACGGCGCACGGGCACGCGGTGCCGGAGCGGGCGTTCTGGGAGATCAACACCGCCTCGCACATCGACTACCCGCAGCACGGGCGCATCATCGAGATCGCGGACAACGGGGACGGCACGCTGTCGCTGTTCACCACGCTGATCGAGTCCGCCGCGCCGTACTCCACGGACTTCGGCAGCACCTCGGACGCCAACCTGGCGGCGCTCTACCGCGAGCTGGCGTACAACGACCCCAACGGGCGGGTCTCCTCGCTGCTGGGCGCCGGGGAGGACCACAACACCGAGCTGCTGATCACCAAGCCGACCCGGTGAGGTAGCGGCGGACAGCGGACGGCAAACGGATGACAGCTGACAGATTTCATCATCTGTCAGCTGTCATCCGTTATCTGTTAGCTGTTATCTGTCCGCTGTCACCTGTCGGCTGTCAGCTTGTTCCCTGTCAGCCGCGACGCGCCCGCCGTCACGCCTCCGGGTACCGCCGGGGCGTCCAGACGACCTCCACGCCGCCGCCCCGCTCGACCGCCCGGGTCTGCGAGGAGCCGATCAGCAGGATGGTCCGCATGTCGACCAGTGCCGGGTCCAGCTCGCCCAGCCGGACGATCCGGATCCGCTCGGTCGGCCCGCCGACGTCGCGGGCCATCACCACCGGAGTCTCCGGCGCGCGGTACTCCAGCAGCAGGTCCCGGGTCAGACCGACCTGGGTGGTGCGGGACTTGGAGCCCGGATTGTAGAGCGCGAGCACGAGGTCCGCCTCGGCGGCGGCGCGCAGTCGCTTGGCCACCACGTCCCAGGGCTTGAGCCGGTCCGACAGCGACACCACCGCGTAGTCGTGCCCGAGCGGGGCGCCGGCCCGGGAGGCGGCCGCGTGGGCGGCGGTCATCCCGGGGACGATCCGCACCGGCACGTCCCGGTAGTCCGGCTCGCAGGCGACCTCCAACACGGCGGTGGCCATCGCGAAGACGCCCGGGTCGCCCGAGGACACCACGCAGACCCGGTGCCCGCGCCGGGCGAGGTCCAGCGCGAACTCGGCGCGCTCCGACTCCACCTTGTTGTCCGAGCCGTGCCGCCGCTGCCCCGGCCGCTCGGGCACCCGGTCCAGGTAGGTGGTGTAACCGACCAGGTCGGTGGCCTCGGCCAGGGCGCCACGCGCATCGGGGGTGAGCCAGAGCGGCCCGGCCGGGCCGGTGCCGACGACGGTCACGCTGCCGACGCCGTCCGCGAGCCGCACCTCCGGCTCCAGCGGCGCGACCTTGCTGGGCAGCACGACCACCGAGAAGTACGGAACGGTCTCCCCGTCGACCTCGGCGAGCGGCGCGATCCGCTCGCCGTCCATGAAGGCGCGCTCGACGTACTGGGCGTCGTCCAGTCGGCCGGCCCGCTCCAGCGCCCGCCGGACGGTCGGGAAGGTGCGCCCGAGCTTCATGATCACCGCGGAGTCCGCCGAGGCGATCCGTGCCGCCAGCTCCTCCTCGGGCAGCGTGCCGGGGATGACGGTGAGCGTCTCCTCGGCCTCGGTCAGCGGCCGGCCGAGCCGGGCCGCCGCCGCGCTGACCGAGGTCACGCCGGGCACCACCTCGGTCGGGTAGCGGTGTGCGAGCCGCTTGTGCATGTGCTGGTAGGAGCCGTAGAACAGCGGGTCGCCCTCGGCGAGGACGACGACGTCGCGCCCGGCGTCCAGGTGGGCGGCCAGCCGGGCGGCTGCCTCCTCGTAGAACTCGTCCAGCGCGCCCCGGTAGCCGCCGGGGTGGTCGGTGGTCTCGACGGTGAGCGGGTAGACCAGCTTCTCCTCGATCTGACCACCCGTCAGATAGCGTTCGGCGATCGAGCGCGCGATGGACCGGCCGTGCCGGGCGCTGTGGTACGCCACCACGTCGGCCTTGCCGATGAGTTCGGCCGCCCGGACGGTCACCAGCGAGGGGTCACCGGGGCCGAGCCCGACACCGTACAGCCGTCCGGTGGCAGCCCGAGGATCCTGATGTTCCGTCACTCTTCTTCGCTCGCAATCGCGTTGATGGCGGCGGCGGCCATCGCGCTGCCGCCGCGCCGACCGCGCACCACCAAGTGCTCCAGGCCGGAGGGGTGTTCGGCCAGCGCCTGCTTGGACTCGGCGGCGCCGATGAAGCCGACCGGGACACCGATCACCGCGGCCGGACGCGGCGCGCCCGCCTCGATCATCTCCAGCAGTCGGAACAGCGAGGTCGGCGCGTTGCCGACGGCCACCACGGCGCCCTCCAGCCGGGGCAGCCACAGCTCCATGGCGGCCGCGCTGCGGGTGTTGCCCATCGCGCGGGCGAGTTCGGGCACCGACGGGTCGGTGAGGGTGCAGATCACCTCGTTGTCGGCGGGCAGCCGCTTGCGGGTGACGCCGCTCGCGACCATGTTGACGTCGCAGAGGATCGGCGCACCGGCGTGCAGCGCCGCGCGCGCCGAGGCGACCACGCCGGGCGAGTACACCAGGTCCTCGACCAGGTCGGTCATCCCGCAGGCGTGGATCATCCGCACCGCGACCTGGGAGACGTCCGCCGGGAGGGCGGCCAGATCGGCCTCCGCACGGATGGTGGCAAAGGACTGGCGGTAGATGGACGCGCCGTCCTTCTCGTACTCGATCACTTGGTGGTCCTCCTGGCCTCGGCGACCGCCTCGGCCATCTCTTCGTTCCTCACGTCCACGGGGGCGCCCGCGGTCGTGGCCGGCCCGTTCACCGTCACCCGGTAGCCGTGCCCGGTGGCGAGCACGTCCACCCACCGCCCGGCCGGATGGCCGCAGCGCCGTTCACAGCCCGACCAGTGGACGGGCAGTCCGCCGGTCGCCGTCCCCGGCCCCGTCTCCATCCCCGCCGCCGACTCCGCCGACTCCGCCGCCGCCAACGCCCGGGCCGCGTCGGCCCTTACGTCGGCCAGCGACTTGGCGCAGCCCGGCAGCCCGGTGCAGGCGGTGGCCCGCTCCCAGGGCGAACCGGGCTCGGTACGGAAGCCGGCCGCCGCCAGCGCGGGCAGCCGGTCGGCCGGGGCGCCGGGCACCACCGCGCCGCGCCACGGGGTCAGCCGCAGTTCGCCGGCCGAGGCGGCGACCAGCGCGCGCCACTGCGCGGCGCTCGCCCGCCCGAAGCGCACGCCCACCGAGAGGCCCCCGGGCAGCACGCCGACGGCGGGCGGCGCACCGGCGACGGCGGGCAGCGGCACCGGGCCGGCCGACAGCAGATCGGGCACCTCGCGCACGTGCCAGGCCCGGCGGCCGCTGCTCCGCAGCGCGTCCAGGAAGGCGTGGGCCGCGTCCAGCACGGCCGTCACCTCCTGCCCGGGCTCGACCGGGTGTCCGTCCGCGGCGCGCCCGAGGCGCAGCACGGCGGGCCCGCCCGAAGCTGCGATCAATGTCACATCGGCGTCGAGCGCGGCGACGTCGCCCCGCCCGTCGTCCAGCGCGAACAGGAACTTGCCGGAGAGCCCGGCCGCCCAGTCGCTCGCGCACAGCCGGGCGTCCAGTTCCCGTACCCAGGCCTGGACATCGGCGTTCCCGGCGGCGTCCAGTCCGGCCAGCGGCGAGGCGACGATGTTGCGCACCCGCTCATGGGTGTCCGAGGGCAGCAGTCCGACGGCGCGCAGCCGGTCGGCGAGTTCGGCGCCGCAGTCCCGGGCCAGGCCGCGGAGTTGGACGTTGCCGCGCGAGGTGGTCTCCAACTCCCCGTCGCCCAGGGCCTCCGCCGCCTCGGCCAGGCCCAGGGCCTGACGATCCGTCAGCAGTCCGCCGGGCAGCCGGACCCGGGCGAGGCCGCCGTCGTCGGCGGCGTGCAGGCGCAGCGCCCCGGGGCAGGCGTCCGCGCGCCCCCGGTCGGGCACGGCGGCGCCCGGCGCGGTGGCGTCGGGTGTCGGTGGCATGGCGGCGAGCATACAGATGATCCGATCGCTTGCCCCCGTCCGCTGCATCACACCGCCGGAACATCCGGCAGCACGCCCGCCAGCACGCCCGCCAGCGCATCCGCAGCACGCCGGCCGCACACCGGCCGCACACCGAGCTGTCGTCCGGCGCCGGTGAGCACCGTGCGCCCGCCCGTGCGCCGGGCGAAGCGAAGCCGGCTCTCCCCCAGGTCAGTCGCACCCCGGTACGATGCAGGCGGACGGCCCCAGCGGGCCGTCCACGCCAGCGACGGCGCAGGGGAGGAAACCGGTGCGAGCCCGGTGCGGTCCCGCCACTGTGACCGCGGCTCACCGGGAAGCCGGTCGGCCGCGGGAGCCAGGAACTCCCGCCGTCCTCCACCGGCCCGGGGCGCGGACCCCGAGGAAGGCAGAAATGCACCACCGCTGTCGCATGCCCGCGCCCGTTTCCCCGGCCACCACCGCGGCCGCCCCGGCCACCACTGCGGCCATCCCGGCCGCCCACGAGGCCGGGAGGGCCTTCGCATGATCCTGCTGCTGTCGACGTCCGACACCGACCTGCTCAGTGCCCGCGCCTCGACCGGCCCGGTCCCGTACCGGCTCGGCAACCCGGCCCGGCTGAGCCCCGAGGACCTGCCCGAGCTGCTGGAGGGCACCGAGCTGGTGGTGGTCCGTCTGCTCGGCGGGCGCCGCGCCTGGCAGGAGGGCCTGGACGCGCTGCTGGCCGGTCCCCGCCCGGTCGTCGTGCTGACCGGTGAACAGGCCCCCGACGCCCAGCTGATGGAGTTGTCCACCGTCCCGGCCGGCATCGCCGCCGAGGCGCACGCCTACCTCGCCCACGGCGGCGCGGCCAACCTGGCCGAGCTGGGCTCCTTCCTCTCCGACACCGTGCTGCTGACCGGCCACGGCTTCGCCCCGCCCGCCTCCGCACCCGCCTGGGGGCCGCTGGAGCGTGAAGCCCGTACGTCCGACGGCCCGACCGTCGCGGTGCTCTACTACCGGGCGCACCACATGAGCGGCAACACCGCCTTCGTGGAGACCCTCTGCCGGGCCGTCGAGGACCAGGGCGCCCGGGCGAAGGCCTACTACTGCGCCTCGCTGCGCGGTGCCGAGCCCGAGCTGCTGGCCGAACTCGGCGCGGCCGACGCGATCGTCACCACCGTGCTCGCCGCCGGCGGCACCCGCCCGGCCGACGCCCAGGCCGGCGGCGACGAGGAGGCCTGGGACGCCGGCGCGCTGGCCGCGCTGGACCGCCCGATCCTGCAGGCGCTCTGCCTCACCTGGTCCCGCGCCCAGTGGGAGTCCAGCGACGACGGCCTGTCCCCGCTGGACACCGCCACCCAGATCGCGGTGCCCGAGTTCGACGGCCGCCTGATCAGCGTCCCGTTCTCCTTCAAGGAGCTGGACGAGGACGGCCTGACCGTCTACGCCGCCGACCCGGAGCGCGCCGCCCGGGTGGCCGGCACCGCCGTCCGGCACGCCCGGCTGCGGCACGTCCCGGCCGCCGAGCGCCGCCTCGCCCTTGTGCTGTCCGCCTACCCGACCAAGCACTCCCGGGTCGGCAACGCCGTCGGCCTGGACACCCCGGCCAGCGCGGTGCGCCTGCTGGAGCGGCTGCGCGCGGAGGGCATGGACCTCGGCTCCGACCTGCCCGGCTTCAACACCGCCACCGACGGCGGCGAGGACGACGGCCACGAGGGCGACGCCCTGATCCACGCCCTGATCGCGGCCGGCGGCTACGACCAGGACTGGCTCACCGAGGACCAGTTGGCCCGCAACCCGGTCCGCATCCCGGCCGCCGACTACCGCCGCTGGTACGCCACCCTCCCCCAGGGCCTGCGCGCACGGGTCGAGGAGCACTGGGGCCCGGCCCCCGGCGAGCTGTACGTCGACCGCTCGCAGAACCCGGACGGCGACATCGTGCTCGCCGCGATCCGCTCCGGGAACCTGCTGGTGCTCATCCAGCCGCCGCGCGGCTTCGGCGAGAACCCGGTCGCCATCTACCACGACCCGGACCTCCCGCCGAGCCACCACTACCTGGCCGCCTACCGCTGGATCCAGGCCGCCCAGCAGGACGGCGGCTTCGGCGCCCACGCCGTCATCCACCTCGGCAAGCACGGCAACCTGGAGTGGCTGCCCGGCAAGACCGCCGCGCTGTCCGCCGAGTGCGGCCCGGACGCCGTCCTCGGCGACCTCCCGCTGATCTACCCCTTCCTGGTCAACGACCCGGGCGAGGGCACCCAGGCCAAGCGCCGCGCCCACGCCACCCTCGTCGACCACCTCGTCCCGCCGATGGCCCGCGCCGACTCCTACGGCGACATCGCGCGCCTGGAGCAGCTGCTCGACGAGCACTCCAACATCGCCGCGATGGACCCGGCCAAGCTGCCCGCGATCCGCGCCCAGATCTGGACCCTGATCCAGGCCGCCAAGCTGGACCACGACCTCGGCCTGGACGAGCGCCCCGAGGACGACGGCTTCGACGACTTCCTGCTGCACGTCGACGGCTGGCTGTGCGAGATCAAGGACGCCCAGATCCGCGACGGCCTGCACGTCCTCGGCCAGGCCCCGGCCGGTACCGACCGGATCAACATCGTGCTCGCCATCCTGCGCGCCCGGCAGATCTGGGGCGGCGTCAGCGCGCTGCCCGGCCTGCGCGAGGCGCTCGGCCTGGACGAGGCGGCCCTCACCCTCGGCGCCACCGACGCGGCCGAGGCGCAGGCCCGCGCCCTGGTCGAGGCGATGGAGGCGGAGGACTGGGCGCCCGAGGCGGTGGAGAAGGTCGCCGCCGGGCTGCCGGAGGCCGTCCGCCAGGTGCTCGACTTCGCCGCCACCCAGGTGGTGCCCCGGCTGGCCGCCACCACCGACGAGCTGGACGCCGTGCTGCACGCGCTCCAGGGCGGCTTCGTCCCGGCGGGCCCGTCCGGCTCACCGCTGCGCGGCCTGGTCAACGTGCTGCCGACCGGCCGCAACTTCTACTCCGTCGATCCGAAGGCCGTCCCCAGCAAGCTCGCCTGGGAGACCGGCCAGGCGCTGGCGAGTTCGCTGATCGACCGCTACCGGGCCGACAACGACGGCGCCTACCCGCCCTCGGTCGGGCTCTCGCTCTGGGGCACCAGCGCGATGCGCACCGCCGGCGACGACATCGCCGAGGCCTTCGCCCTGCTGGGCGTCCGCCCGGTCTGGGACGACGCCTCGCGCCGGGTCACCGGCCTGGAGGCGATCCCGGCGGCCGAGCTCGGCCGCCCGCGCATCGACGTCACGCTGCGCATCTCCGGCTTCTTCCGGGACGCCTTCCCACACGTCGTCGCCTTGCTGGACGACGCGGTGCGCCTGGCCGCCGCCCAGGAGGAGGCCGACGACGACAACTTCGTCCGCGCCCACGTCCAAGCCGACCTCGCGGTGCACGGCGACGAGCGCAAGGCCACCGTCCGCGTCTTCGGCTCCCGCCCGGGCACCTACGGGGCAGGCCTGCTCCAGCTGATCGACAGCCGGGACTGGCGCACCGACGCCGACCTCGCCGAGGTCTACACCGTCTGGGGCGGCTACGCGTACGGTCGCGGACTGGACGGACGCCCGGCCCGCGAGGAGATGGAGACCGCGTACAAGCGGATCACCGTCGCCGCGAAGAACACCGACACCCGCGAGCACGACATCGCCGACTCGGACGACTACTTCCAGTACCACGGCGGCATGGTGGCCACCGTGCGCGCCCTCACCGGCAAGGCCCCGACCGCCTACATCGGCGACTCGACCCGCCCGGAGACGGTCCGCACCCGCACCCTCACCGAGGAGGCCGCCCGCGTCTTCCGCGCCCGGGTGGTCAACCCGCGGTGGATGGACGCGATGCGCCGCCACGGCTACAAGGGCGCCTTCGAGATGGCCGCGACGGTCGACTACCTGTTCGGCTACGACGCCACGACCGGCGTGATCGCGGACTGGATGTACGAGAAGCTCACCCAGGAGTACGTCCTCGATCCGGTCAACCGCGAGTTCCTGGCCGGCGCCAACCCCTGGGCGCTGCACGGGATCAGCGAGCGCCTGCTGGAGGCGGCGAGCCGCGGGCTGTGGGAGCAGCCGGACCCGCAGCTGATCGAGCAGCTGCAGGCCGCGTTCCTGGAGACCGAGGGCGACCTGGAGGGCGACGAGGGCTGAGGCCCTCCGACCGGACGGTGGCCGGCCGCGTTCCTCCGGGAAGGCGGCCGGCCACCGTCGTGCTGTCCGGCCACCGTCGTGACCTCCGGCCAGCGTCGTGACGTCCGGCCGGTGCGCGGGCTGGTCAGGGATCGGTCCGGTGGTGCCGATGACCAGAACCGTTCCGAGGAGCGGCACCGTTCCAAGAGCCGGCACCGTTCCGAGAGCCGGCACCGTTCCGAGGACTGGCGTCAACCGCGTGTGCCGCCATCTGGCACCGGGCGTCGCCCGCGCGGACAATACGGGGCATGTCGCGCCGCAGCGTTCCCGCCAGCCCGGTCCTGAGCACGGCCCGCACAACCCGCACAGCCCGCACGGCTCGCACGGAGCAACGTGAGCCGCGCGTGCCGCACCGGTACCGGGCACGGCTCGGGGCGCTGGCGGCCGGGGCCGTGCCCGTGGTGGCGTTCCCCGCGCCCGGGCAGGCGTGGCTCGCCTGGGTCGCGCTCGTGCCGGGGCTGCTGCTGGCACAGCGGGCGCCGTCGGGGCGGGAGGCGGCGGTGCGCGGCTGGTGGTTCGGGGCTGGGTTCATCCTGACCGCGATGTACTGGCTGGTGCCGTCCGTCGGACCGGCGCTGCCCGTGCTCGCGGTGCTGTTCGGGGCGCTGCAGGCCCCGGTCGGGTACGCGGTGCACCGGCTGCTGCGCCCGCCGCTGACCACCCCCCGGGCCCTGCTCGCGCTGCTGGTCGTCCCCGCGGTGTGGGTGAGCGCCGAGTACGCGCGCTCCTGGCACGCGCTCGGCGGTCCGTGGGCCCTGCTCGGCGCCACCCAGTGGCAGCACCCGGCGATCCTCGGACTGGCCTCGGCGGGCGGGATCTGGCTGGTCAGCGCGGCGGTGGCGGCGGTGAACACCGGGGTGCTGATCGTACTGACGGCGGTGCGGCGGCGGCCCCGGGCGGTCGCCGCACTGGTGACCGTCCTGGTACTGGCCGCCGGTCCGCTGCTGTTCGCACTGCGCCCGGCGCCGGTGGGGGCCGGGGCGGTGACGGTGGCGCTGGTCCAGCCCGGCATCGTCGAGGACCCCCAGGCCCGGTTCGACGCCAGCGCGCGGGCCACCACCGACCTGGTCGGGCAGCCGGTGGACCTGGTGGTCTGGGGCGAGAGCAGCACCACCGCCGACCTGGACCACGACCCGGCCGCCCTGGACGCGCTGCGCCGGCTGGCCGTCACCACCGGCGCCGAGCTGCTGGCCGGGGAGGACGCCCGCAAGGCCGACGGGCGGATCTCCAAGGACGCGGTACTGGTCTCCCCCGACGGGGTGGTGGACCGCTACCGCAAGATCCGCCTCGTGCCGTTCGGCGAGTACATCCCGCTGCGGCCGCTGTTCGGCTGGATCGCCGGAGTCAGCCGGGCCGCGGGCGAGAACCGGGCCCCCGGCACCGCCTTCCACATCCTGCCCACCACCGACCGCTCTGGTCGGCCACTGCCGGTCGGCGCGCTGATCTGCTTCGAGTCGGCCTTCCCGGACATGGCGCGCGCTGCGGCCCGGGACGGCGCCCGGGTGCTGGTCTACCAGTCCTCGACCTCCACCTTCCAGCACACCTGGGCACCCGAACAGCACGTCTCGCTGGCGGCGATCCGGGCCGCCGAGACCGGGCGCCCGGCCGTCCAGGCCTCGCTCACCGGGGTCTCCGCCGCCTTCGACGCCCAGGGCCGGGAGCTGGCCCGGCTGGGCACCGACGGCACCGGCGCGCTGACCGTACGGCTGCCGCTCACCGCGCCCGGGACGCTGACCTGGTACGACCGGATCGGCGACGTGGTGCCGCTGGGCGCGCTGCTGGTCACGGCGGGCGCGGCGGCCACGGCCTGGCGCTCGCGCGGCTCCCGGGCGCGGACGGCCGCGAGTGCCTCCCCGCGTTCGGACGGGCCGGGCGCTCAGCCCTCGGCGCCGTCGCGGTAGATGCCGAAGGGGGCGCCCTGGTCGTCCCGCAGCACGGCGATCCGCCGGACCGGCATGGAGTAGGCGGGCATCAGCACGTCCGCGCCCATCGCGACCGCCCGGCCGACCGTGTTGTCGACGTCGGCGACCGAGAAGTACGGCAGCCAGTGCGGCGCCACCTCCGGCGGGAAGCCGTCGTCCATCACCACCATCCCGCCGAAGTCCTGACCGTCCAGGCCCCACTGGGTGTAGTACTCGGACGGCGCGACGGACCAGCCGAAGACCGCCGGGTAGAAGGCGGCCGCGCCGGCGGCGTCCCGGGTGGCCAGCTCCACCCAGCCGAGGGCGCCGGGCTCGTTGAACACCCCGGCGCCCTCGAAGGCGCGGGCCTGCCAGAGGATGAAGACCGCGCCGGACGGGTCCGCGGCCACCGAGAAGCGGCCGAGGTCGCGCACATCGGTGGGCTCCTTGAGGACCTTGCCGCCGGCCGCCTTGATCCTCGCCGCGGTGGCCTCGGCGTCGGCGACCGCGAAGGCGACCGTCCAGGCCACCGGCTGCTGCGGCGCGTACCGCGGGGTGACGGCGGCGGCCGGGGCCTCGCCGACGAACATCTGGGTGTAGCCCTCGTCCTCGGGGCGGACGTCACTGTCGGGGCGCCAGCCGAACAGTTCGGCGTAGAAGGTCCGGGCGGCGGCCGGGTCGTCGGTGCCCAGCTCGACCCAGCACGGGGCGTTGGTGGTGACGGAGGTCTGCTTCATGGCTCCCGGCTCCTGGCTCTCGAATCTCGGTGCTCGGTTCTCGGTGTCCTGTTGTGGGTGTTCTGTTGTGGGTGCTCGATGCTTGGTGCTCTGTTGTGGGTGCTCGATGCTTGGTGCTCTATTGTCGGTGCTCGATGCTTGGTGCTCTGTTGTCGGTGCTCGGTACTCGGTACTCGGTGCTCGGTGTTCGGTGTTCGGTGTTCGTCAAAGGGCTGCTGCGTCAGGAGACTTCGATGATCACCTTGCCGCGGGCGTGCCCGGACTCGACCTCGGCGAGTGCCTCGGCGGCGCGGCCGAGCGGGTAGCGTGCGCTGACCTGCGGGTCGAGGTCTCCGGCGGCGACCAGGGCGGCGAGGGCGGCGAGGGTCTCGGGGGTGGTCGAGCGGGTGACGTAGCGGCCGCCGAGTTCGGCGGCGGTGGCCGGGTCGGCGGTGCTGACCAGCTCGGTGCGGTCGGCGCGGACGTCAGCCACGGCCCGCAGGGCGTCGCCACCGACCAGGTCGAGGATGCCGTCGACGCCGTCGGGGGCGGCCTCGGCGATCCGCCCGGCGACGCCGTCGCCGTAGCGGACCTGCGTCGCACCGAGGGACTCCACGTAGGCCCGGTTGGCGTCGCTCGCGGTGCCGAGCACGACCAGGCCCTGGCTGCGGGCGATCTGGGCGGCGGCGCTGCCGACCCCGCCGGCGATGCCGAGGATCAGCAGCGTCCGCCCGGCGCCCAGGGCGAGTTGGCGGACGGCGTCGTCGGCGGTGGCAACCGACACAGAGAGCACGGCGGCCTGGTCGAAGCCGACGGCCTCGGGCTTGAGGGCACTCAACTCGGCCCGCAGCAGGGTCTGTTCGGCGAAGGCTCCGGCGGCGACGAGGCCGAACACCTCGTCGCCCGGGGTGAAGCCGGTGACCCCGGGGCCGACCTGCTGCACCACTCCGGCGGCCTCCTGGCCCATCACGGCGGGAAGTTGGCGTTCGCGGCCGAGGAAGCCCCGGCGGATCTTCCCGTCCACCGGGTTCACCCCGGCGGCCCGGACGGTGATCGCCAGCTGGCCGGAGCCCGGGGCGAGTACGGGACGGTCGAGGAACTCCTGCGTCTCCGGTCCGCCGTAGTCGACGAAGCCGAATGCCTTGGCCATCGGTGATCCCACTCCTCGGGTAGCGGCCTGCGGCCCCTGCCCCCCGCCCCAGCATGCGGGGCGCGGTGGGGCGGGGGCGGGCGCTGGTGGGCCGAACGGGGGCGGACGAACAAAAGACAGCTGACGGATGACAGATTTCGAAATCTGTCATCCGTCAGCTGTTATCTGTTTGCTGTTATCTGTTACTTGTCAGCTGTTACCTGTCAGCCGTCAGCCGAGCGCAGACCCCGACCGCGGTCAGCCCCGCACGGCCCGCGCCACCGGGATCCAGAGCTCCGCGTCCGCGTCGCCCGTCCCCGGGATGAAGCGGGTCCTCAGGATTTCCGGACCCGGCCGGGCCTCGTACGGGTTGGACGGGAACCACTGGCTGCCCACGTTCCCCCACATCTCCTGCAGCGCCTGCGGGAACGGCCCGCTGCTACTGAACACCGCCCACGTCCCGGCCGGGACGTGCAGGACATCCAGGTCATCCGGGACGACGGCGTCCTCGCTCGCCACCACCGCGTGCCAGTAGTCGTATTCGGACCCCTCCTCCCGGTTGGGCGCGAAGCCGTCGTTCACCGAGACGATGCCCTCCGGCTCCTTGCCGGTCAGTGCGGTGATCCGTTCCACGGTCTCCTTGCCGAGCCCCTTGATGAACTCGGCGACACCCGGATTGACACCCTGGTAGATCAGGGTGACCCGGGCCTTCTTCCCGACGATCCGGAAGTCCGGCTTCTCGACGATCCGGTATTCCATGCTGCTGCTTCCCTCCACGATGAGTCGGAAGGACATCCGGGGCTGGGAGACGAGCACCGCGCCGTCGCGCCGGGCCTCACCGGGCCCAACCCCGTGCATCGCCCGGAACGCCCGGGCGAACGCCTCCCCCGAGGTGTAGCCGTAGCTGACCGCGACATCGAGCAACGTCCGCCCGCCGTCGAGCACTTCGGCCCCGGCGACCGTCAGTCGCCGGCGTCGGACGTACTCCGACAGCGGGATCCCGGCGAGCATCGAGAACAGCCGTCGGAAGTGGTACTCCGACGTCATCGCGATCCGCGCCAGTTCGGCCACGTCGATCTCATGGTCCAAGTGCCGTTCGATGTGCTCCATCGCCCGGTTCAGGTGCTCCAGCACGCCAACCCCGCCCTTCCCTTGCTGATCACTACCGTAGGAAGGACCCACCCTGCCGTACCCGACGATCGGTGCCCGCTCCGGTCGGGTAGCGATGTCCACACCTCGGGTCCCGCCCCTTCCACATGCTGGTACGCCGGACGGGAACAGGCGGGGCGGATGGGGTGTTGTCCGCCTCCGTAGTCGGTTCGATCACCGGCAGTAGGCAGTTGTTCAAATTGGAACAACCAGGTACGGTCGACCTCCGAACCGATCGGATCCCTCTCGGATCCGATCCGGATCCACTCCGGATCCGAAGATCCGACCCGGTCAAACCCGGTCCACCCCCGATCGACGGAGGCCCGTCCATGCCTCAACCCGGCTCCGCCACGGTGCGCTCGCGCGTGCGCATCCCGCTCACCTTCCCCGACGGCTACCGCGCCGACGCGGAGGTCTCCACCTTTCACGGCCTCACCGACGGCGCCGAGCACCTGGCGCTCGCCCTCGGCACCGTGCCGGACGGCGGGACCCCGCTGGTGCGACTGCACTCCGAGTGCCTGACCGGCGACGTCTTCGGCTCGGACCGCTGCGACTGCGGCCCGCAGCTGCGCGAGTCGGTGGAGCGGATCAGCGAGGCCGGCGGGTACCTGCTCTACCTGCGCCAGGAGGGCCGGGGCATCGGCCTCTACAACAAGCTCGAGGCGTACGCCCTTCAGGACTCCGGTCTGGACACGTACGACGCCAACACCGCGCTGGGCCTGCCCGAGGACGGCCGGGACTACACCGCGGCCGCCCAGATGCTCGCCACGCTCGGCGTCGACGGCATCGACCTACTGAGCAACAACCCGGACAAGGCCGCCCAGCTGACCGAGCTCGGGGTCGCCGTCCGCCGGCGGGTGCCGACCGGTGTCCACCTGTCGGCGAGCAACGTCCGGTACCTGACGGCCAAGGTGGAGCGGACCGGGCACTCGATCGAACTCTCCCGACTGGTGGGCTGAGCACGGCGGACGACGGGCAGCGAGCGGCGGACAACGAACGACGAACGACTGACAGATAACAGCCGACAGATGACAGATTTCAATATCTGTTATCTGTCAGCTGTCAGCCGCCCTTCGTCAGCCCCCCGCTCCCGCCCCCCGCACCGTCCGCAGCACCCCGTACGCCGCCAGCGGCAGCGCCACCAGCAGCGCCGCCCAGAACGCGCCGTGCCCCCACCAGTTCGCGACCGCGCCGAACAGCCCCCCGAACACCGGGATCCGCAGCGCCTCCACCGGCCCCAGCTGCCCCGGCCAGGCGCCCAGGAACAGGGTGCCGAGGATCCAGCCGACGAACAGCACCCGCGCGGTGACCAGCGTCCCGAGAGTGCTCAGCAGCGTCACCGCGGCCAGCAGCACGACGAACCCCGCCTGGTAGGACGCACCGGTCTGCCCCGTCCCCCAGGAGTCCGGCGTCCGGTGCACCCCGGTGGCCGCGAGCCGCACCTCGACCGCCGCCCACAGCAGCAGGACCAGCACCCCGGTGCCGGCGAGCGTGAACCGCAGCCGGTCACGCGTCCCCGCCCGGCCCGTACCCCACGCCCTGGCGGCGCCCGCCGCCGGAACCGGCCGGGCCGGAGCGCCCGCGACCCGCGCCGCCCGCTCGGCCCGCTCGGCCCGCCGGTCGAGGTCCCGCCAGGCCTCCCGGACCCGCCGCCGGGCCTGCTGGGCGGGCTTGAGCAGCCGGCCGGCCGCCCGCTCGATCAGCACCACGGCCGCCACCAGCGCCACCACCGCCGCGATCCCGGCCCAACTGCCCATCCCGCCCTCGAACATGACCACCCGGTCGGCCACCGCCCGGGGCGCCTGCACGGCCGTCATCGGCGGTCCGAGCCGCAGGTAACCGATCACGAGGGCGCCCGCGCCGGTCAGCAGGGCCGTACCGAACCCGACCGGGGCCGGGAAGAAGGCGAGCACGGCGGCCGCGACGAAGGCCGCGCCCAGTTTGCCGACCACCTGCTCGGCCGCCCGCCGCCCGGCGAAGCGCAGCGGCCCGCCGAACAGGTCGGGCGAGAGGTCGAGTTGATGCCCGGACTCGACCGGGTAGCGCAGCACCGCCCCCGTCCACAGCAGCAGCCCCAGGCCCACCACCAGCAGCGCGGCCGCCGCCACCCGGCGCGGCAGCATGGTGCGGGCGTACGGCCACCAGAGCCGCAGCCGGGCCGCCCAGTCCACCGGCGGCTGTCGGCGCCGCTCGCGCCACAGCCGGGCCGCCCGACCGGCCCGCGCCCGGCCCTCCCGCAGCGCGCCCGCCTCCGCCTCGGGCCCGGACCGCTCCGCCCGCCCCCGGCCGCGTCGGCGCAGCGCCTCCGCGGCCACCAGCGCCGCCCGCCCCGCGACCTGCTCCGGCTCGGCCCCCACCGCCCGCCGCCGCAGCGCCGACCAGCGGCGCCGCACCACGTCCCGGGGGGTGGCCGCCGCCGGGTCGGGCGCCGGTCGCCGGGCGGCCGAGCGCACCGCCGTACGGGCCCCGGCGCCGGCCGTCAGCGCCCCGTCCACCACCGCCGCCGCGGCCACCGCGGCGAGCTCCGACGCCCGTACGGGCAGTGGCAGTCGGTGGAGCGCGGCGGGCAGCGGGGAGAGCCGGCCGAGCAGCCGGTACCGCTCCTCGGGGCGGATGCTCAGCCAGACCGCCAGCCGGTGGGCCTCCTCGCGCTCCTCCGGGCTGAGGCCGCCGTCACCGCGCCGGCCGCCGCCGACGGTGCGGGCGGTGCGCTCCACCTCGGCCAGCACGTCTGGGAGGGCGGCGAGGGCGAGCAGCCGCGAGCAGTGCTCGCCGGAGCACTCGGGGTGGAAGCAGTCGTAGCGCGCGGCGACGGCGGGGGCGCCGCCGCGGACCAGTTCGTCGATGAACGCGGCGCCGTCCGGCTCGGTGGCGACGCGCTCCAGTCCGGCCGGGTCGACCGGCCGGTCGCGGTAGTGCGGGACGGCGGACGGGGCGTAGGCGGCGCCGAGGGCGAGCACGGCGACGCCGGCCACCGCCTCGCGCCGGGAGCCGGGCGAGCGGACCACGTCGGTGAGGTAGTGCAGGTCGAACACGGAGTCCTGGACCTCGTCGCGCAGCCAGTCGCGCAGCCGCTCCGCCCCCACCGCCGCCAGCCAGCGCGCCGCCGCACCGGAGTTGCGCAGCAGCACCTCGGTGAGCCGGGCCGGGTCGGTGAACGGGTCGCCGAGGAAGGTGATCGGCCGGCGGGCCTGCGGGCGGCGCCGGATCACCTCCGGGCTGCCGCCGGCCAGCCAGCTGCGGACCTCCGGGGCGGTCCAGCGGTCCTCCGGCTTCTTGGTGAACAGGCCTTGGAGCAGCAGCAGTTGGCGCTGGTCAGTGACGGCGGTGAGGTCCACCTCCTCGCCCATGACCAGTTCCAGTTCCAGGTCGTGGTCGGCGGCCCGCTCGCCGTCCGCGCCGACGAAGCGGGGGCGGCCGACGAACAGTTCGTACAGCACGTTGCCGAGCCCCCACCAGGGCCCGGCCTCGTGGTTCTTGCCGGCCAGTTGCTCGGGGGCCATGTAGGCGACGGTGACCATCATCGCGGAGGTGAAGCGGCGGCTGTCGGTGAGCCGGTCGACGCCGCCGAAGTCCGCGATCACGAACTCCCCGGGCCCGCGGCCGGGTCGGACCAGGATGTTGGCCGGCTTGAAGTCCAGTGGGTTGCGCTGGATCCGCCGCTGCCAGAACTCCAGCAGCGAGACCAGCTCGTAGACGATCTGCTCGGTGGTCCGCGGGTCGGTGTGGGCGCCGTCCCGGCGCAGCCCGGCGACGTACGCGGAGAGGGTGACCGGCAGGTACTCCATCGCCACCCAGTCGACCAGCGCGCCGTGGTGGCGCACCCGGCCGAAGTCGATCAGGTGCGGGACGTGCCGGCGGAAGCCGTCGTTGCGCAGGTGGACGAGCAGGTCGTGGTCCATCGGGTGGCCGACCACGGACACCTTGACCGCGGCGTCCGCGCCGCCGTCGGTGCGCCGGACGTACCAGACGGTGCCCTCGGCGCCGGCGCCCGCCCTGCCCAGCGGGGCGAAGCGGTCGCGCAGGGCGTCCGGGAAGCCGTCCTCGGTCGGGCCGGCCTGCCCGGTGAACCCGCCGCCGCCCGGCTCCGGCCCACCGACCGGGCCGGGCCCCCCGCCCGGGCCCGGCGCGCCGTTCGGCCCCGGCGCACCGTTCGGGCTGGGCCCCGGGCCGATGTTGTCCTGCCAGGACGGCCCGCCCGCGGACCGGGGCCGCACCACCTCGGTGACGGCCTCCGGGTCGAACCGCCCCGGGGCGCCGGGCCGGACCTTCGTCGGGGCCTCCGGATCGGGCCGGCGACCGGGCATCCGGCGGGTGCCGGCCTCCGGGTCGTGGCGCGGACCGGGCATCCGCCGGGTGCCCGCCTCCGGGTCCACCCCGGTGGGCCGCCGGGCGCCGAGCCGCGACGGCCGCTCCGCGCCGTCCCCCGCGCCGGTGTCCGCGCCGACGCCCGAGCCGGACCTTGAGCCGGACCCCGCGCCGGATCCCGCCTCGCCCCGTCCCCCGCCCTGGGCGCCGAGCCGCCGGTCCCACGACCCCCGGAACCGCGAGCCGCGCTCCCGCGACCCCCAGTCGACCCTGGTCCGCGGCGGCTCCCCCGGCCACCCCTGGGGCCGGTCCCCCTCGGCCGGACCGGCGCCCTCCGTTGCGCCCATGGCGGCGCTCCCCTCCCCGTGCCCCGGGGCCGGTGCGAAGGCCGTGACCACGGGCGCACCGGTGCCGGGTGGTGATTTTGACGCGCCATCATCCCGCATACCGGGCGGGGCCGTAGGGCGGTTTCCGGAACGGTTCCGGAACGCTTGCCGGAACGGGACCGAGCCGCGGCCACCGCGCCGCGGCGCCTCCGTCCCGACGGCGGGAAGGGCCGCCGGAGGACGGGCGGGGGATCATCCCGCCGCGACCGGCCGCCCCGCCGGCTCCTCGACGATCCGGCGGGCGATCTCGGCGGGCCGCACCGGGCGGCCGAAGTGCCAGCCCTGCGCCCAGTCGCAGCCCATCCCGCGCAGCCGCTCGGCGTCCTTGCGGGTCTCCACGCCCTCGGCGGTGACGTTGAGGCCGAGCGTGTGCGCCATCGACACCAGGCCGCTGACGATCCGCCACCCGGTGGCGCCGTCCTTGGCCGGGTCGTGCAGGTCGCCGACGAAGGAGCCGGCGATCTTCAGTCCGGAGACCGGCAGGTCGCGCAGGTAGGCGAGGTTGGACCAGCCTGTGCCGAAGTCGTCCACCGCCAGTGACACGCCGAGGTCGACCAGCCCGTGCAGGGTGCGCAGCGCCTCGTCCTCGGGGCCGACCACGGTCGACTCGGTGATCTCCAGTTGCAGCCGGGCCGGGTCCAGACCGGTGCCGTCCAGGATCCGGGCGAGGTCGGTGACCAGCGCGGCGCTGCGCGCCTGCCGGACGGCCAGGTTGACGTTGAGCTGCGGTGCGGCGTCGCCGTACCGCTTGATCCAGTCCGCGGCCTGGCCGCAGGCCTGCTCCAGCACCCAGCGGCCGAGCGGCATGATCAGCCCGGTCTCCTCGGCGGTGGTGACGAACTCGTCCGGGCCGAGCACCCCGAGCTGCGGGTGGCGCCAGCGCACCAGCGCCTCCACGGCGGCCATCCGGCCGTCGGCGAGGCGGTAGAGCGGCTGGTAGTCGATGAAGAACTCGCCGCGGTCCAGGGCGGCCGGCATCCGGACGGACACCGCGTAGCGGCTGACCGCGCGGGCGTTCTCCTTGGGGTCGAACAGCGTCCAGCGGCCGCGGCCGGCCTCCTTGGCGCGGTAGAGCGTGAGGTCGGCGGCCCGGACGGCGGCGCCGGGGGTGGTGGTGGACACCCGCCGCTCCAGCACGCCGACGCTGGCGCCGACGGCGAGCTTGTGGTCGCCGATCAGCACCGGCCCGGCCAGCGCCCTGAGCACGGTCTTGGCGGCGGCCACCGCCTCCTGCTCGCCCCGGCAGTTCTCCAGCAGCACGACGAACTCGTCGCCGCCGAGCCGGGCGACCAGGTGGCCGAGCGGGGTGAGGGCGGCCTTCAGCCGGGCGGCGACGGCGGACAGCAGCTGGTCGCCCATGTCGTGGCCGAGGCTGTCGTTGACCACCTTGAAGCCGTCGAGGTCGACGTAGCAGAGGCCGAAGCGGGCGCCGGGCTCCGGTTCCTCGAAGAGCTTCTCCAGCCGTTCGAAGAAGGCGGCACGGTTGGGCAGGCCGGTCAGCGGGTCGTGGGTGGCCTGGTAGCGCAGCCGCTCCTGGAGCCGGTAGCGGTCGGTGACGTCCTCCAGCATCGCGACCTGGTACTGCGGGACGCCGTCGTCGTCGCGGATCAGCGAGACGGTGAGGTGGGTCCAGACCACCTCGCCGTCCTGGCGGTAGTACGGCTTGTCGAACTGGAAGTACTCCCGCTTGCCGCCGATCAGCTCCTCGTACGCCTCCCAGACGCCCGGGGTGTCCTCAGGGTGGACGAGGTCGTCGACCCGGCGGCCGACCATGTCCTCCGGCCCCGCTCCGAACAGCTCCTGCACGGCCTTGTTGACGGCCAGGATGTTGCCGTCGGTGTCGCCGATGGCGATGCCGATCGCGGCGCTCTCGAACAGGGCGCGGAACCGGGCCTCGGAGGCGCGCAGCGCGCGTTCGGCCTCCTTGCGGGCGGCGTCGGCGGCGGTGCGGATGGCCTCCTGCTCGCTCAGCGTCCGCTCGCGCAGGGCGTTCGCCCACCCGGCCGCGAAGGCACCGGTGAGGGCGGGGCCGCAGTCGTCGCGGATCGGCTGGGACTGCAGCAGCTCGACCGCTCGGGCGAGCAGCACGGGGTCGGTGAAGTGGGCGTCGACCAGTTCGGCGGCGGCCTGGGCGGCCAGCCGGGGCTGGAAGGGATCGTCCTGCTGGGCGCGGTGCAGCAGCGCGGCGGTGCGGGCGACAAGCCGGCCGAGCAGGCCGGGGTGGACGGCGATGCCGTGGTCGGCGGAGAGCAGCCGGGACCAGTCCTCGTGGAACCGCTCGGCGCTCCGGTCCGCCGGGGTGGCGCCGCTCATCCGACGGCCCCGGTTCCGCACCGGGCGCCGGCCCCGGCGGTCCGGCTGTTGCCCGCCCCGGTGGTACGGCCGGTGGCACGGCTGTTGCCGGCCGCGGTGGTACGGCCGGTGGCACGGCTGCTGCCGGACCCGGCGGTACGGCCTGGGGTGCGCACGGCCGGGCGGCCGGCGGCCGTCCCGTGGAGGGTACGGCCGTCGGTCGCGCGCCGGGTGCGACCACTCAAGGGCGGAACCCCACGCCCGCCACCCCGGCGATCCGTTCGGGGTGCTCGCCGACCGTGCCGGGCTGGTCGGGGCGCCACTGCGGCAGGTGGACGACGCCCGGCTCGACCAGCTCGAAGCCGTCGAACATCACGGTGACCTGCTCGCGGGTGCGCATGGTCAGCGGGGTCGGGGTCATCCGGTAGAGCTCCTGGTGGTCCTCGGCCTGGTCCGGACGGGCTTCCAGGGAGGCGTGCGAGAGGACCAGGGCGCTGCCGGCCGGGAGCCGGTCGCGGATCGTGGCGATCAGCTTCCAGGGGTCCTCGTCGTCGCTGACGAAGTGGGCGACGGCCACCAGCAGGACGGCCGCCGGCTCGCCGGCGGCGAGGAGCGCGGCCACCTCGGGGTGGGCGAGCAGGTCGTCGACGTCCCGCAGGTCGGCCTGGACGACGGCGCTGTGCGGGTCGTCCTCGAGCAGCAGGCGGCTGTGGGCGACGGCGACCGGGTCGCGGTCCACGTAGACGACCTCGGCGCCGGGCCGGATCGCGCGGGCGATCTCGTGCACCGCGCCGAAGGTGGGGATGCCGGAGCCGATGTCCAGGAAGCGGGTGACGCCGTGCTCGGCGAGGTAGGTCACCGCGCGGCGCAGGAAGGCCCGGTTGGAGCGCATGATCTGGGGCAGTTCGGGCCACAGGGCCATCGCCCTGCGGGCCATCTCCCGGTCGACCTCGAAGTTGTGGGAGCCCCCGAGGTAGTAGTCGTAGACCCGCGCGGCGTTCGGCTTGTCCAGGTCCGTACCTTCCGGTACCCAGCTCGGTCGCCGCATGCCTGTGACTCCTTCACTCCGGTTCGGGGCGCAGCGTCTGGAGGTGCTGCCGTGACTGATGAGACTACAAGCACACAAGATCCTCCCTCGCACCCCGAACGGGTGCAAGCGGAGTGCCCCCTTCCCCGCGAACTGCGTTCTTTGCCCCGTATGTACCGGGCGTTCGAGCTCCGCCATCGACGGGACCCGCGCGGCGGGCGCCAACTCGGCAGCAGGCCGACCCCGTTCGCCCCTCCGACGGCGGGCGCCGGACTAGGGTGGGCCCGTGGATCCCAACCACTACCGTTTCCGGAGCGTGTGGCGACTCACGGCCCCGGCCGCAGCGGCGTACGCGGCGCTGGAGGACCTCCGGAGCTACCCGCTGTGGTGGCCGGAGATCCGCGAGGTCCGGCAGACCGGCCCGGAGTCCGGGCAGGTGGTGCTCCGCGCGCTGCTGCCGTACCGGCTGGTGATCGGATTGGAGCGGCGGCGGCACGACCCGGCGGCCGGGGTGCTGGAGGCGGTGATGCGCGGTGACCTCGAGGGGTGGTCGCGGTACACCGTCACGGCGGACGGGCCGGGCGGCGCGGGGTGCCGGGTGCTGTTCGAGGAGGACGCCCGGCCCGGCAAGCCCCTGCTACGGCGCCTCGCGCTGCCGCTGCACCCGCTGTTCCGGGCCAACCACGCGGTGATGATGCGCCGGGGCCGCCGCGGGCTCGCGGCGTACCTGGCGGGCGACGGCGAACGAGGGATGGCGAACAGATGACAGATGACGACTTTCAGCGAACAGATGACGGATTTCGAAATCTGTCAGCTGTCAGTTGTTCGCCGACCTCCGATCCCGCCCCTCCCGTCGGCGTCGCCTCGGACTTCGCCACCCCCTTCGACCGCACCGCCACCGGCAGCAGCAAGTGGGCCCGGGCCGCCGCCCCCGGGGTGATCCCGATGGGTCTGGCGGACATGGACCTGCCCGGCCCGCCCGCCATCGCCGAGGCGCTGGAGCGGCGAGCCCGCCACCGCGCGTACGGCTACACCGTCTGTGACCCGGTCGGCCGGACCCTGGTCGCCGACTGGTACCGCGCCCGGCACGGCGTCGAGGTCGACCCCGACTGGGTGCTGCTGCTCCCCTGCGGCCCGCGCACCACCCTGCGCCTGCTCCTGGAGACCGTCCGCACGGAGGCCGCGCACCCCCACGCCCCCGTCCTCTTCCCCACCCCCGAGTGGGGCGGCTTCGCCCAGCTCTGCCACGCGGCCGGCCTCCCGTACCGCGAACTGCCGCTGCGGCTCGGCCCGAACGGCTACCGCTCCCCGAGCGGCCCGTTCCCCCGCCCCGCGGCCGCCGTACTGCTGAGCAACCCCCACAACCCCTCCGGCACGGTGTGGCCGACCGGCTACCTGCGCGGCCTCGCCGGGTGGGCCGCCGAGGCGGGCGCGCTGCTGGTCTCGGACGAGGTGCACGGCGACCTCACCCACCCCGGCGCGATCCACCCCGTCGCCGTCACCACCGTCGAGCCGGCGCTGCGCTGGCACGTGGTCACCCTGAACTCCGTCGGCAAGACCTTCAACTGCTCGGGCGTTCCCAGCAGTTTCGCCCTCGTCCCGGACCCCGGGCTGCGCGCCCGGCTCACCGACACGATGGCCGGCTACGGCCTCTGGGAGGGCGGCCTGCTGGAGCAGACCGTGCAGCGGGCCGCCCTGAGCGAGGGCGGCCCGTGGCTGGACGCGCTGCTCGCCCACCTCGCCGCCGCCCGCGCCCGGCTCACCGACCGCCTCGGCCCGGCCGTCCGCTCCGCCCCGCGCGCCTCCTACCTGCTCTGGCTGGACGCCGCCGCCCTCGGCCTGCCGCCGGCCGACGCCCGCGCGGCGCTGTTGCAGCGCTGCGGACTGGAGGCCTCCGACGGCGCCGAGTTCGGCCCGGGCGGCGCGGGCTCGCTGCGCCTCAACTACGCTCTGCCGGGCCCGGTGCTGGACACCGTCCTGGAGCGGCTGGACCGCCTGTGACCGGGGCACGTGCCGCCGTCCAGTACGCCTCTGCAAGCCCCTGCCCGGCGGCCTCCGCACCCCCGGATTCACCCGTTCGCCACGGCCCTGACCTGCTGAAACGAACATTCACGCGATATTTGCGAAGCGCCCCCGCATGCTCCGTAGCAGACTGGGCAGGGTAGACCGGGCCCGCAATCGTGATCCCGAGGATGGTGAGTCCGGTGATACCGACATCCCCCACCACTCCGCCCGACCGGCAGAGCGCACCCCCGCCCCCCACGGGGGTGACCCCGTTGACCGAATCGGGGGCGCGCAGCCATGTGTCGGGCGTCTGCTTCAAGATCGGACCGCCCCGCCTGGTGGGGGTCGAGGTCGAGTGGTTCGTCCATGACGACCGATGTCCGACCCGACCCGTTCCCCCCGAACTGCTCCACGCCGCACTGGAGTCGCTGCCACTGGGCGGCCCCGACGGCGTCACGCTCCCCTCGGGTTCGCGCCTCACGCTCGAACCCGGCGGACAGGTCGAGCTCAGCTCCCCGCCCGCCACCGGCCTCCTGGCCTGCGTCGATGACACCCGACGTGATCTGACCGCCCTGCGGGCCGCCTTCGCGGCGCAGGGCCTGCGACTCACCGGCACCGGGACGGACCCGCTCGCCCGCCCCCGACGGATGGTGCTGGACCACCCCCGCTACCTCGCGATGGAGCGCTTCTTCGACTCGGCCGGCCCCTGGGGCCGGGTCATGATGACCGGTACCGCGTCGGTGCAGGTGTGCCTGGACGCCGGCGACACGGCCGGTCCGCACGCGGCCGAACGACGCTGGCGGCTGGTCCACCGACTGGGCCCGGTGCTGGTCGCCACCTTCGCCAACTCCCCGATCCTGGACGGCCGGCCGACCGGCCACCGGTCCACCCGGCAGACCGTCTGGTCCCGGATGGACCCGAGCCGCACCCTCGCCCCCGAGCCGGACCACGGCGACCCGCGCGAGGCCTGGGCCCAGTACGTGCTGGACGCCGAAGTCCTCTGCGTGCAAAGGCCGGAGGGCCTGCCCTGGACGGCCACGCCCGGCCTGACCTTCCGCGACTGGATCCGCGGCGGCGGCGAACGCCCGCCCACGCTGGCCGACTTGGAGTACCACTGCACCACCCTGTTCCCGCCGGTGCGCCCGCGCGGCCACCTGGAGCTGCGGATGATCGACGCCCAGCCCGGGGACGGCTGGGTGGTGCCGGCCGCGCTGGTCACCGCACTGCTGGACGACCCGGTGGCCGCCGACACCGCGCTCGCCGCGCTGGAGCCGCTCGACCGCGACAGCGACCGGCGCCCGCCGCGCAGCGAGGTCTGGCGCCGGGCCGCCACCCTGGGCGTCGCCGACCCCGAGCTGCGCCGCGCCGCCCTCACCTGCTTCGCCGCCGCCGACGCCGCGCTGGGCCGACTGCCCGGCGCCGGGCGGCTGCGCGCCACCGTCGCCGAGTTCGCCGAGCGCTACCCCGCGCGCGGCCGCTGCCCGGCCGACGACCAGCTGGACGCCCTGCGCTCCGGCACCCGACGCACTCTCCCGGAGGAGGCCTCATGACCGACGTCCGACCCCCCACCGCCCCGGGGCCGGGCGCCCCGGGCCCCGCCCCCGACCCCGGGGCGGGCAGCGAGGCGCTGCGCGAGATCATCGCCACCGAGCTGCTGGCCGCCCGCGCCCGGACCGCCGCGCTGACCGACTGCGTCGAGGATGCCGACCTGACCGCCCAGCACTCGCCGCTGATGTCGCCGCTGGTCTGGGACCTCGCGCACATCGGCAACCAGGAGGAGCTCTGGCTGCTGCGCAACGTCGGCGGCCGCGACCCGATGCACCCCGAGATCGACCCGCTGTACGACGCGTTCCAGCACCCCCGGGCCGAGCGCCCGAGCCTGCCGCTGCTGCCGCCCGCCGAGGCCCGCGCCTACGCCCACGAGGTGCGCGGCCGGGTGCTGGACCTGCTGGCCGCCAGCCCGCTGGAGGGCGCGCCGCTGCTGGACGCCGGGTTCGCCTTCGGGATGATCGCCCAGCACGAACAGCAGCACGACGAAACGATGCTGATCACCCATCAGCTCCGTCGGGGCGAGCCCGCGCTGGCCGCTCCCCCGCCGCCGCCCGCGCCCGCCGACGCGGCCACCCTGCCGGCCGAAGTCCTCGTCCCCGCGGGCCCGTTCACCATGGGCACGGACACCGAGCCGTGGGCGCTGGACAACGAGCGCCCGGCGCACACCGTGGAGCTGCCGGGCTACTTCCTGGACACCACCCCGGTCACCAACGCCGCCTACCAGCGCTTCATCGCCGACGGCGGCTACGACGAGCCGCGCTGGTGGACGCCGGAGGGCTGGGAGCACCGCCTGCGGGCCGGCCTGACCGCCCCGCTGTTCTGGCAGCGCCAGGACGGCCAGTGGCTGCGCCGCCGCTTCGGCGCGGTCGAGCCCGTACCGCCGAACGAGCCGGTGCTGCACGTAAGTTGGTACGAGGCGGACGCGTACGCCCGCTGGGCCGGGCGGCGGCTGCCGACCGAGGCCGAGTGGGAGAAGGCGGCCCGCCACGACCCGGCCACCGGCCGCTCGCGCCGCTACCCCTGGGGCGACGGCCCGCCCGGCCCCGAGCACGCCAACCTCGGCCAGCGGCATCTGCGCCCGGCCGCCGCCGGCAGCTACCCGGAGGGTCAGTCACCTTACGGCGTGCGGCAGTTGATGGGCGACGTGTGGGAGTGGACGGCCAGCGACTTCCACTCGTACCCGGGGTTCCGGGCCTGGCCGTACGAGGAGTACTCGGAGGTCTTCTTCGGGCCCGAGTACAAGGTGCTGCGCGGCGGCTGCTTCGCGGTGGCGCCGGTCGCCTGCCGGGGCACCTTCCGCAACTGGGACTACCCCGTCCGGCGGCAGATCTTCGCCGGCTTCCGCACCGCCCGCAGCCTGGACCACGACCCGGGGCGGGCCTGATGTGCCGCCATCTCGCCTACCTGGGCGGTCCGGTGGCGCCGCAGGAGCTGCTGGTGCACCCGCCGTACGCGCTGTACCGGCAGTCCTGGGCGCCGCGCACCCAGCAGTACGGGACGGTCAACGTGGACGGCTTCGGCCTGGGCTGGTACGCGGAGGGCGACGAGCTGCCCGCCCGGTACCGCCGGGCCGGGCCGATCTGGGCGGACCCGGCCTTCGCCGACCTCGCCCGGGTGATCCGCACCCGGGCGCTGGTGGCGGCCGTGCGCTCCGCGACCGAGGGCTGCGCGGCGGGTGAGGGCGCGGCCGCGCCGTTCGCCGCCGGGCGCTGGCTGTTCAGCCACAACGGCGCGGTGGCCGGCTGGCCCGGCAAGCTGGACACGCTGGCCGCCCTGCTGCCGCCCGCCGAGTTGCTGGAGCTGGAGGCCCGGAGCGACTCGGCCCTGCTGTGGGCGCTCACCCTGCACCGGCTGCGCCGGGGCGCGGACCTCGGCGAGGCGCTGGCCGGCACGGTGGCCGACGTCACCGGGCACACCACCGGGCGGCTCAACCTGCTGCTCACCGACGGCACCACGCTCGCCGCGACCACCTGGGGCGACACCCTGCACCACCGCGCGCTGCCCGGCCTCGGCACGGTGGTGGCCTCCGAGCCGTACGACGACGATCCGGGCTGGACGCCCGTCCCGGACGGCTCCCTGCTGCTGGCCGACGCCGGGGGCGTCTCGGTCCGGCCGCTCCCCCGCCACTACTGACCCTCCACTCTCCCTTCATCTTCTGAACAGAGGACCCACCCTGTCATGGACACATTTGATCTCGTCCGACTGCTGCCCGCCGACCACTTCAGCACCGCGCTGCACCACGACGTCCGGCACGGGCTGACCGCCGAGCCGAAATGGCTGCCGCCGAAGTGGTTCTACGACGCGCGGGGCAGCGAGCTGTTCGAGGAGATCACCCGGCTGCCCGAGTACTACCCGACCCGCGCCGAGCGGGCCATCCTCACCGCCCGGGCCGGCGCGATCGCCGCCGCCACCCGCGCCCGCACGCTGGTCGAGCTGGGCTCCGGCTCCTCCGAGAAGACCCGGCTGCTGCTGGACGCGCTGCGCTCGACCGGCGACCTGGAGACCTACGTCCCGGTGGACGTCAGCGAGAGCGCGCTGGTCGCGGCCGGCACCGCGCTCGCCGCCGAGTACCCGGGCCTGGCCGTGCACGGGGTGCTGGCCGACTTCACCGCCCGGCTCGGCCCGCCCCCGGACGGCGGCCCCCGCCTGGTCGCCTTCCTCGGCGGCACTCTCGGCAACCTGCTCCCGCCGGAGCGCGCCGCCTTCCTGCGCGGCCTGCGGGCCGCCCTCGACCCGGACGACTTCCTGCTGCTCGGCACCGACCTGGTCAAGGACCCGGCGGTGCTCGTCGCCGCCTACGACGACGGCGCCGGGGTGACGGCCGAGTTCAACCGCAACGTGCTCAACGTGCTCAACCGCGAGCTGGGCGCCGACTTCGACCCGGCCGCCTTCGAGCACGTCGCGCTCTGGGACCGGGAGCAGGAGTGGATCGAGATGCGGCTGCGCTCGCTGCGCTCGCAGACCGTGAAGATCCCGGCCCTGAACCTGCCGGTGCACTTCGAGCGGGGCGAGGAACTGCGCACCGAGGTGTCGGCCAAGTTCACCCGGGAGCGGGTGACCGGGGAACTGGCGGCGGCCGGACTGCGGCTGACCCACTGGTGGACCGACCCCGAGGGCCGGTTCGGACTCTCGCTGTCCGCCCCGGCGTAAAGGCCGGCCGGCCCCCACGGGCGACGACAGCGAGGAGGCTCAATTTGCTTGTTCACCTTACGAATTCTCAGAGCAAAATTTGAGCTTCCCCGCGTACAAGGCTTGAACGAATAGGGGTTACGATCTCGGCTACCGAGCTCAGCGTTGAGTACCAGGAGTCAAGATCGTGAGCGTCACCCAGAAGCCCTCCGGGGCGGCCGAGGCCACCGCGCCCGGCCGCCTCGGTTTCGTCGTCTTCATCACCGCGGCCGCGGCCCTCGGCGGTTTCCTGTTCGGCTACGACAGCTCCGTGATCAACGGCGCCGTCTCCGGCATCCAGGGGAAGTTCAGCGTCGGCAGCGGCGAGACCGGCCTGATCGTGTCCTCCGCGCTGCTGGGCTCCGCGGTCGGCGCCGCGCTGGCCGGGCGGTTCGCCGACCGCTACGGCCGCATCAAAATCATGAAGGCGGGCGCGCTGCTGTTCGCGGTCAGCGCCGTCGGCTCGATGCTGCCGTTCTCCCCCTGGGACCTCGCCCTGTGGCGCGTCCTCGGCGGCGCGGCCATCGGCATCGCCTCGGTGATCGCCCCGACCTACATCGCCGAGGTCGCGCCGACCAAGTACCGGGGCCGGCTGGCCTCCTTCCAGCAGGCTGCGATCGTGCTCGGCATCGCGATATCCCAGCTGGTCAACTGGGTGCTGGCGGACGCCGCCGGCGGTGACACCCGCGGCCGGCTGCTCGGCCTGGAGGCCTGGCAGTGGATGCTCGGCATCTGCGTCGTCCCCGCCGCGGTCTACTTCGTGCTGTCCTCGATGATCCCCGAGTCCCCGCGCTACCTGATCCAGGCCGAGCGCCTGGACGACGCCCGCAAGGTGCTGGCCGCGATCGAGGGCGAGGGCGTGGACGCCGACGCCCGGATCGCCGAGATCCAGTCGCTGATCGCCTCCGACCACCGCCCGCGCTTCCGCGATCTGCTCGGCGGCCGCTTCGGCCTGCTCCCGATCATCTGGGTCGGCATCGGCCTGTCGGTCTTCCAGCAGCTGGTCGGCATCAACGTGATCTTCTACTACTCGTCGATCCTGTGGCAGTCGGTCGGCATCGACCAGAGCAACTCGCTGCTGATCAGCTTCATCGGCTCGGTCATCAACATCCTCGGCACCGTGATCGCGATCCTGCTGGTCGACCGGATCGGCCGCAAGCCGCTCGCCCTGATCGGCTCGGCCGGCATGGCCGTCACGCTGGCCGCGGCCGGCTGGGCGTTCTCCTCCGCGACCGGCTCCGGCGACAACGTCACGCTGCCCGACCTCCAGGGCACCGTCGCGCTGATCTCCGCCAACGCCTTCGTGCTGTTCTTCGCGATGTCCTGGGGCGTGGTCGTCTGGGTGATGCTCGGCGAGATGTTCCCGAACCGGATCCGCGCCGCCGCACTGTCCGTCGCCGCCTCCGCGCAGTGGATCGCCAACTGGGCGATCACCGTCTCGTTCCCGTCGCTGTCGCGCTGGAACCTCTCGGCGACCTACCTGGTGTACGCGGCCTTCGCGGCGCTGTCGCTGGTCTTCGTGGCGAAGTTCATGAAGGAGACCAAGGGCGTCCGGCTGGAGGACATGGGCTGATCAGCCCCGCACCCGCCGGTCCTACAGTCTGACCTTCGGCCCCCGCACCCTAGCGCGCTGAGCGCGGGTGCGGGGGCCGAATCGTTCACTCTCCACGGCGGGCCGGGCACCTCCGGTACTCCTGTGCGACAGGAGGGATGTGTCCTTGATCTTCAACCGGCTCCGCACCCGCAGAACCGCCGCCGCCCCGAGCGGCGGCTGTCCGTACGCCCACGCCCACATCGCGACGACCTTCGCCCCATCCGTCGCCCCATCCGCCGCCCCATCCGTCGCACCGGCCGTCGCACCACGTGCCGCCCCACCCGTCGGCCGTCCCGTCGCACCGCCTGTCGGCCGACCCGTCGCACCGCCCGCACCGTCGGGTCGGCAGCCGCAACTGCCGCCCGCGCCAGCGCCGTTCACCGACCCCGAGCAGGCCGCCGGGTTCCTCCGGCAGTTCCACCGCGAGCAGCCCGCCGCCGGCGACCCGGAGCCCAGGCTGCGGGCCGTCCGGGAGGAGATCGACCGCACCGGCAGCTACCGGCACACCCCCGCCGAACTCGCCTACGGCGCCAGGCTCGCCTGGCGCAACGCCGCCCGCTGCATCGGCCGGCTCTACTGGCGCAGCCTGGTGGTCCGCGACCTGCGCCACCTGTCCTCCGCCGACGACATCGCCGCCGAGTGCTTCGAGCACCTGCGGCTGGCGGGCAACGGCGGCCGGATCCGCCCGATGGTCTCGGTGTTCGCCCCCGACCGCCCGGGCCGCCCGGCCGCGCGGATCCTCAACCAGCAGCTGGTCCGCTACGCCGGACACCGCGTCGACCGCCCGGAAGGCAGCACCGTGGTCGGCGACCCGGCGGGCGCCGCCCTCACCGCCCGGGCCCGCGACCTCGGCTGGAAGTGCGCCGAGGACCGCTTCGAGGCACTGCCGCTGCTGATCCAGGAACGGCCGGGCGAGCAGCCCCGCTGGTACGAACTGCCGGACGGCACCACCCTGGAGGTGCCGCTGAGCCACCCCGAGCACGCCTGGTTCGCCGACCTCGGGCTGCGCTGGTACGCGGTGCCCGCGATCAGCGACATGACCCTGGAGATCGGCGGCGTCCGCTACCCCACCGCGCCGTTCAACGGCTGGTACATGGGCACCGAGATCGGCGCCCGCAACCTCGCCGACGCCGACCGCTACGACATGCTGGGCACCGTCGCCGACCGGCTGGGCCTGGACACCTCCAGCGACCGCACGCTCTGGCGCGACCGCGCCCTGGTCGAGCTCAACCTGGCGGTGCTGCACTCCTTCCAGGAGGCCGGGGTGACGATCGCCGACCACCACACCGAGTCGGAACGCTTCCTCAAGCACGTCGCCCAGGAGAAGCGGCTCGGCCGCCCGACCCCGGCGGACTGGAGCTGGATCGTGCCCCCGGTCTCCGGCGGGCTGACGCCGGTCTACCACCGCTACTACGACCCGGTGGACCCGGAGCAGCGACCGGCCTTCCTGACCCGCGAACCCTGGTAGCGCCCGGGGGTCGGTACACCCGGCCCCGGGCGCCAGGTGTACCGACCACGGAGGTTGGCGTTGTCGGACCACGGAGGTCGGCGGCGGCGGACCACGGAGGTCGGTGACGTGGTCCAGAAACCTAGGACCGCACGGCGAGGCGCTCGAAGCGCAGGGCGAGCCCGTCCAGCAGCGCCTCCAGGCCGGTCTCGAAGGCGCCCTCGTCGACCGTCCCCCGGTGCCCGGCGAGCCGGTGCGCCTCGCCGAGGTGCGGGTAGTCGGCCGCGTCGTAGACCTCGGCGTCCGCCGGGAAGCCGGCCGCGAAGGAGGCCAACGCGGAGCCGGTGACGAAGTAGCGCATCAGCGCGCCGATCCGGGTCGCCTGGCCGCGCGGCCACCCGGACTCGACCAGGTGCCCGAAGACGGCGTCGGCCAGGCGCAGCGCGTTGGGCCGGCGCCCCGGGCCCTGGGCGAGCACCGGGACGATGTTGGGGTGGGCGGCCAGGGCGGCGCGGTAGGAGCGCGCCCAGTCGCGCAGCGCCTGCGGCCAGGGGGTGTCCGGGGCGCTGAACATCGACAGGTCGACTTCCCCGATGACGCTGTCCACCACCGCGTCCAGGAGTTCGTCCTTGGTGGCGAAGTGGTTGTAGAGCGACGGCCCGCTGACCGAGAGCTCGGCGGCGAGGCGGCGGGTGGAGAGGACCTCCAGCCCCTCGCCGTCGATCAGCCGCAGCGCGGCGGCGACGATGCGCTCGCGGCTGAGCAGCGGGGTGCGCGGGCGGGCCATCGGGTCGCTACCTCCGGTCGGGTGGGGTGAGGACCGATTCTGACAGGTGCCCCTTCCCAGTACGGCGGGTCGGAGCTACAGTCCCCTCGTAAAACTTGCAGCGCTAGTTTAACGAGGTGGGCACCGTCGTGAACCTGGAGTTGTCCGAGGAGCAGGCCGCCGTCCGGGACCTCGCCGCCTCCTTCACCGACCGCGAGATCGCTCCGTACGCCGCCGAGTGGGACCGCGCCGAACAGGTGGACCGCGCGATCATCGGCAAGCTCGGGAAGGTCGGCTTCCTCGGCCTGACCATCCCCGAGGAGTACGGCGGCAGCGGCGGCGACCACCTCGCGTACTGCCTGGTGCTGGAGGAACTCGGCCGCGGCGACTCCGCCGTGCGCGGGATCGTCTCGGTCTCGCTCGGCCTGGTCGCCAAGTCGATCAACGGCTTCGGCACCGAGGAGCAGAAGCGGCACTGGCTTCCCCGGCTCACCTCCGGCGAGGCGCTCGCCTGCTTCGCGCTCACCGAACCCGGCACCGGCTCGGACGCCGCCAACCTCACCACCCGGGCCGTGCGCGACGGCGACGGCTGGCTGATCAGCGGCGCCAAGACCTTCATCACCAACGGCACCTGGGCCGACGTCGCCCTGGTCTTCGCCCGCACCGGCGGCGACCGGCCCGAACACCAGGGCCACCGGGGCATCACCGCCTTCCTCGTCCCCACCGACCTGCCCGGCTTCGGCCGCACCGAGATCCACGGCAAGCTCGGCCTGCGCGGCCAGGCCACCGCCGAACTCGCCCTGGACGGCGTCCGGGTGCCCGACAGTGCCCGGCTCGGCGAGCTCGGCAAGGGCTTCACGGTGGCGATGGCGGCCCTGGCCAAGGGGCGGATGTCGGTCGCGGCCGGCTGCGTCGGCATCGCCCGGGCCTGCCTGGAGGCCGCCGTCCGCTACGCGGGCGAACGCGAGCAGTTCGGCAAGCCGATCGCCTCGCACCAGCTCGTCCAGGAACTGCTGGCCGGCATCGCGGTGGACGTCGAGGCGGCCCGGTTGCTCACCTGGAAGGTCGCCGACCACATCGAACGCGGCCTCCCGTTCGCCACCGAGTCCTCCGTCGCCAAGCTCTACGCGAGCGAGGCCGCCGTCCGGGCCGCCAACAACGCGCTCCAGGTCTTCGGCGGCTACGGCTTCATCGACGAGTACCCCGTCGGCAAGTACCTGCGCGACGCCCGGGTGATGACCCTCTACGAGGGCACCAGCCAGATCCACCAACTGCTCATCGGGCGTGCCCTGACCGGCGTCAACGCCTTCTGACCCGCCACCCTCCCGAACATCCGATAAGGAGCACGACGTGCGCCCTGTCTACTTCGCCGCAGCCCGCCGCACACCCATCGGCCGACTGCGGGGAGCGCTCGCCACGGTCCGCCCGGACGACCTCTCGGCCACCGTGCTGCGCGCCCTGCTCGCCGACGTACCCGCCCTCGACCCGGCCCGGATCGACGACGTCTACTGGGGCGCCGCCAACCAGGCCGGCGAGGACAACCGCAACGCCGCCCGGATGGCCGTCCTGCTGGCCGGCCTCCCCGAGACCGTCCCCGGCGCCACCGTCAACCGGCTCTGCGCCTCCGGCCTGGAGGCCGTCACCCTCGCCGCCCGGGCCATCGGCTCCGGGGAGGCCGAGGTGGTGCTGGCCGGCGGCTGCGAGTCGATGACCCGCGCGCCCTTCGTCCTGCCTCGCCCCGACGAGGCACTGCCGCACCGCATCGAGACCCACGACACCCGGCTCGGCTGGCGGCTCACCAACCCCCGGATGGCCGAACTCCACGGCGTGCTCAGCATGGGCGAGACCGCCGAGGAGGTGGCGAGCCGGTACGGCATCGGGCGCGAGCGCCAGGACGCCTTCGCGCTGCGCAGCCACCAGCGGGCCGCCACCGCCCGCAAGGACGGGCACTTCGACGCCGAACTGGTCCCGGTGGAGCGGCCGGACGGGGTGACGGTGAGCCAGGACGAGGGCATCCGCGAGGACACCAGCCTGGAGAAGCTCGCCCGGCTCAAGCCGGCCTTCCGTCCGGGCGGCACCGTCACGGCCGGGAACGCCTCGCCGATGAACGACGGCGCGGCCGGACTCGTCCTGGTCAGTGAGGAGGCCCTGCGCGACCTCGGGCTCCAGCCGCTCGGCCGGTACGTGGCCGGGGCCTCGGCCGGGGTGCACCCGGACGTCATGGGCATCGGTCCGGTGCCGGCCACCGCCAAGGTGCTCGGCCGGGCCGGCTGGAACCTCGCCGACCTGGACACGGCCGAGCTGAACGAGGCCTTCGCCGCCCAGGCGCTGGCCTCCGCCGACGGCATCGGGTTCAGCCCGGAGCGGGCGGACGAGCTGGTCAACCCCAGCGGCGGGGCGATCGCCCTCGGCCACCCGCTGGGCGGCTCGGGCGCCCGCATCCTCACCACCCTGCTGCACCGCATGCGCCGCACCGGCGCCCGGCGCGGCCTGGCCACGATGTGCGTGGGCGTGGGGCAGGGTACGGCCGTGCTGGTCGAGAACGGCTGACCGCCGAGCTGCTGACGGCCAGAACGGCTGACGCCGAGAACAGCTGACGTCCAGAACTGCTGACGTCCAGAACTGCTGACGTCCAGCGCTGCTGACGTCCAGAACTGCTGACGTCCAGAACGGCCGGCCTCCGGAACGGTTGAGGCCGAGAACGTCCGAGGGAGTTTCCAGATGAGCGGAGGAACCGACATGGCGCGATTCACGGGCAGGGTCGCCGTGGTGACCGGCGCGGCACAGGGCATCGGCGCGGCCACCGCCCGCCGACTGGCGGAGGAGGGCGCCACGGTCGCGGTGGTCGACCTGACCGCCGAACGGGCGGCCGGGACGGTCGCCGAGATCACCGCCAAGGGCGGCACCGCCCGGGCCTACGGCTGCGACGTGGCCGACTACGACGCCGTCGAGGAGGTGTTCGCCCGGATCGCGGAGGAACTCGGCGGGCTGCACGTCCTGGTGAACAACGCCGGGATCACCCGGGACAACCTGTTCTTCAAGATGTCCAAGGCCGACTGGGACACCGTCCTGACCGTCAACCTGACCAGCGCGTACAACTGCAGCCACGTGGCCCAGAAGTACATGGTGGCGCAGAAGTACGGGAAGATCGTCTCGCTCAGTTCCCGCTCCGCGCTCGGCAACCGGGGCCAGGCCAACTACGCGGCCGCCAAGGCCGGCATCCAGGGGCTCACCGCGACCCTGGCGATCGAGCTCGGGCCGTTCAACATCAACGTCAACGCCGTCGCCCCCGGCTACATCGCCACCGCGATGACGGCGGCCACCGCCGAGCGGGTCGGCGCCACGGCCGAGGACCACCAGGCGGAGGTGTCCGCCCGCACGCCGCTGCGCCGGGTCGGGCAGCCGGAGGAGGTCGCCTCGGTGGTGGCCTTCCTGGCGAGCGAGGAGGCCTCGTACGTCAGCGGGCAGACCCTCTACGTCAACGGCGGGGCTCGATAGCCACCCCCAGGGGTGAAACCGGTGGCCGCCAGTTGAATTGAGTGGGCACTGGGTAGATACGGTTAATATTCATTGAATATTACTGACGTGTCATCAGATGGCCGTCCCAGGTGCGCGGTTACTTTTCCCTGGGACGGCCTTTACCTTTTCGCGTGGCCGATCATGACCATGTGCCTGGTCAGACGACCCCACCAAATGACTATGGCATGATCATGCGGCAGTCGATGGGATGTCCGAAACCGACTCGACCACCCCAGGTCGGGCCCTCTGCGTCCCAAGGAGTCCCATGGGCAGCCCCGCCACCCTCCGCCGTGCCCTGGCTCTGCTCGCCGTGGGGGCCACCGCCCTCACCGCCGGCACCGTCGCCGTTCCGGCCGTCGGCGCCGCGACCGCCGCCCCCGCGCACGACTACTCGGGCGTCCACGTCCGCCCGGCCTCCTTCGGCCACCACCTCGCCACCACCCGCCCGGCGCCGCTGAGCACCACCCAGTGCGTCAGCCAGATCGGCATCCACTGCTACTCCCCGCTGCAGTACCAGGCCGCGTACAACCTGGCCCCGCTGTACAAGGAGGGCATCACCGGCAAGGGCCGCACGATCGTCATCGTCGACTCCTTCGGCTCGCCGACCATCCAGCACGACCTCGAGGTCTTCGACAAGCAGTGGGGTCTGAAGGACACCCAGGTCGAGGTCAAGAAGTGGGGCAACGTCCCGGTCTTCGACCCGAAGAACCCCGACCACACCGGCTGGGCCGGCGAGACCACCCTGGACGTCGAGTACGCCCACGCGATCGCCCCCGACGCCCACATCGTCCTGGTCGAGACCGGCGTGGCCGAGACCGAGGGCACCACCGGCCTGCCCGAGATGATGGACGCCGAGAAGGACCTCATCAAGAAGGGCGTCGGCGACGTCATCTCGCAGAGCTTCGGCGCCACCGAGAACACCTTCCCGGGCTACGACAAGGGCGACTTCAAGTCGCTGACCGACCTGCGCTACGCCTTCAAGGCCGCCGCCGACCGCGACGTCACCGTGCTCGCCGCCTCCGGCGACAACGGCGCGACCGACTCGCAGACCAACGGCACCGACCTGTACCCGTTCAAGGTCAACTCCTGGCCGTCCTCGGACCCGCTGGTCACCTCCATCGGCGGCACCCAGCTGACCCTGGACGACAACGGCAAGCGCACCGCGGCCGACAAGGTGTGGCACGACAAGTCCGGCGCCGGCGGCGGCGGCGTGTCCGGCATCTTCCAGCGCCCGTGGTACCAGACCGGCGTCGCGAACGTCACCGGCAACCACCGCGGCACCCCGGACATCAGCATGAGCGCGGCCGTCGACGGCGCCGCCTGGACCTACGAGTCCTACGACCCGACCGCGGTCGGCTGGCACCTCACCGGCGGCACCAGCGAGGCCACCCCGCTGTTCTCGGGCGTCGTCGCGCTCGCCGACCAGCTCGCCGGCCACCGCCTCGGCCAGCTCAACCCGAGCCTGTACGGCCTGAGCCTGCTCCCGAACAGCTGGAGCGGCATCGTGGACGTCAAGGACGGCGACAACGGCTGGGGCGGCGTCACCGGCTACAACGCCGCCTCGGGCTACGACCTCGCGAGCGGCCTGGGCACCATCGACGGCGCCAAGTTCGTCCACGCGATCGCGGGCGACGTGCTGGGCGACGACAACAGCCAGGGCGACGAGCAGTAAGCAGCTGGTCGTGCGTGCGTGAGAGCTGACAAGTAACAGCTGACAAGTAACAGCGAACGGATAACAGATTTCAACATCTGTTATCCGTTCGCTGTTTTCTGTTTGCCGTTCTCTGCTCTCCGTCAGCTGCCGGGAGCCGGGAGCCGGGAGCCGGGAGCCGGGAGCCGGGAGCCGGGAGCCGGGAGCCGGGAGCCGGGAGCCGGGAGCCGCCCGGCTCAGGCTCGGTCGGCGCCCGCCGGGGTGGCCGCCAGTTGCGCAAGGTAGCGCTCGGCGGCCCGGAGCTTGCGGTTGTCCCGGCCCGGGAGGAAGGCGCGCAGTTCGATGATCTCCGGGGCGATGCGGATCGCCTCCGCCCGGTCGGCGATCGAACGCCAGCAGGCCTCGGCGTTGGTGGCCGCCCGCTGGGCCTCCGGGTCCTCCGCCCCCTGCGAGCGCAGCAGCGTCAGGGCCACCTCGCGGTAGATGCTGGCCGCCTCGGCGGGCCGGCCCGCCAGCCGGCAGACGTGGGCGCGCACCTGGCGCACCTGGAGGACCGGTTCGGAGACCGCTCCGTGCTCGGCGATCGCCTCCAGTTCGAGGGCGAAGGCGAGGTCGGTGGCGGCGGCGTGGTCCCCGGCGTCGGCACTGCGGACGATCCGTCCGATGACCTCGCGGTAGTCCTCGCGCGGCGCGTTGGCGGCCGGGGCGCCGGCCTGCGGGCCGTCGGCGGTCGCCTCGGCCTGCACGGGCGGAGCAGGCGGAGCGGGCGGAGCGGGCGGAGCGGGCGGCACCTCGGACGGGACCTCGTCGGCCGGTACCTCGTCCCGGGGTACCTCGTCCTCGGGCACCTCCGCGACGGGCACCTCGTCGGCCGGCACCTCGCCCTCGGGCACCTCGTCCTCGGGCACCTCGCCCTGCGGCTCGTCGGCCGTCGGCAGGGCCTCGGCCGGGACGGCGTCCCGGGGCTCCTCGGCGGGCTCCCCCGCCACCACAGCCGGGTCAGCTACCTCAGCGGCATCGGCCACATCCTCGGCGACCACCGCCGACGGCCCCCCGGCCGCCTCCGGAACGGTGTCCGACGGCTCCCGCCGGGCCTTGCGCAGGGTGACGCCCGCCGAGGACGCGGCCTCCGCCATGGCCGGCGCCACGGCGTCGGCGGCGGCCTTGTGCAGGCTGACGTTCGACGGCTCCTCGGCGGGCTGCTCGCCCGCCTTCCGCAGGCTGACCGGGCGGGCCGGTCGCGGCGGTGTGGGCGGCACGCCGGGCTTGACCAGGTTCACCGGTCCACCCACGGGCGTAGAGGGGACCAGGGCCTCGGCCGCCGGGGCCCGCTCGGCCACGGCGTCCCAGGACTCCGCCTGACGCGGCAGCGGCAGCGACAGCGGCGCCGCCAGGGACAGCGCCGGCTCGGCCACCGCGTCCACGACCGACGGCGCGTCCAAGAGGGACAGCGCCTCCGGCAGCGGCAGCACAGCGTCCGCGACCAGGGCCTCGCCCCGGCGGGCGGTGTTGCGGAAGACCGGGCGGTCCGGGGCGTGGGTGGCCAGGATGACCACGTCCGGCCGCAGCACCGAGTACACCTGCTGGCGCAGCTGCTCGGGGGCGAGCACCTCGCCCGCCCCCGGGCGTCCGCCGTGCAGTGCCTCGATCAGGGCGCGGGTGAAGGTGCCGATCTGCTCCGGATCGGGACTGACGACGGCCCACAGCGGGATGCCCTCGCTGAGCGGCGAGACGGTGCCCTGGAGGTACGGCCAGGCGTTCTGGTCGGCGCTCAGGTCGGCGATGACCAGGGTCTGCCACTCGGCCGGACGGTGGCTCAGTTCGGCGGCGACGGCCTGCCAGGGCAAGCCGTCCTGCTTGGAGTCGCGCAGGGTGAGCTGCAGCTGCCCGCCGCGCTTGTCGGCGACGACGTGCCCGCCCAGGTGGACCAGCAGCGGCCCGGGGTGCCGGGAGGCGGCGCGCAGGTGGGCGAGGACGGTGTGCGGGTCGCTGGCGCCGGGGAGGTGGACGGCGTCCACCGCGTCCGCGGCGAGCAGCACCTGTGGCGAGACGGCGGCGAGCATCGCCGACAGCACCGGCGCCTGGGTGGGGCCGCCCCGGCCCCAGGTGCGGCGGCCGGAGGTGCCGTAGCCGCCCTCGATCACCAGGATCCGGCCGCGCGGCGCTGCGCCCAGCCCGCCCGGGCCGCCCGGGCCGACGGGGGCCGCACCGGGGGCCTGCGCCTGCTGCGGCGCCGCCTGGGGCGGGGCACCGGCGGCGGGCAGGCCGGTGAGGGTCCATCCGGTGGGCGCGACCGGCGGGGCCGGTGGCACGGTCGGCGGCGCCGGGGGTGCGGCCGGGGGCGTCGGCGGCGGCTCGTACAGCGCGGCCGGCCCGGGCGGGTGCTCCTCGGCGGTCCGGTGGACGGGCGGCGGTACGGCGTCCCAGGGGCCCGAATCCGCTGTCGGCTCGGGACCTCCGGAAACAGCTGTCGTCTCCGCCATCTTCTGGTCACCGCCCCGCCCCGCCGCTGCCGCGGCGTCTGATGCCCTTGCTCTCGTGGTGCCTGCCACCACGTCCCGTGCGCGCCACCCTACGAGATCCCGGCACGCCCGAGCCAGGCCGGGTGGCCGATCGGCGCGCCCACGCCGTCGGCGCCGGTGGCTATCGTGCCGTCATGACCGCTTCCGGCCCGCCCCTGCTGTTCCTCGACGTCGACGGACCTCTGATCCCCTTCGGCGCCCCGCCCCCGGGCGGTTACCCCAGCTACCCGGGCCCGGGCACGGGGCCGGAGGGCAATCCGCTGGTGGCCCGGGTCGACCCGGGCCTGGGGCGGCGATTGCTGGCCCTGCCCTGCCAACTGGTCTGGGCCACCACGTGGTTGGCGGATGCCGACGACTGCCTCTCGCCCCGGCTGGGCCTGCCCCGACTGCCGTACGTGGACTGGCCGGAGACGGACGACGCGGACGGCGCGGACGGAACGGATGGAACGGACGATGCGGACGGCGGCCACCGAACGAACGCCCAACTGCACTGGAAGACCCGTACCTTGGTCGCCTGGGCCGCGGGCCGCCCGTTCGCCTGGGTGGACGACGAGATCACCGGGGCCGATCGCCGCTGGGTCGAGGCCCACTCCCCCGCTCCCGCGCTGCTCCACCGCGTGGACCCCCGAGTCGGCCTCACCGAAGCCGACTTCACCACCCTCGACGCCTGGCTGCGCGGCACCTGACTACACTCCCCCGCCATGGAGTACGAGGCTGGGCCACCGACCCGCTGGCACCTGACCCTGCGGGACGGGGCCGTGCTCGAACTGTGGGCGGACGGATACGGCATCGAGGACGGGGCGTACGAGTTCAGCGTGCTCGTCCGGGCGACGGAGGAGGAGCAGGGCGGCGCCGAGGTGGTCGCGCGGACCCCTGCCGACCCCGGGCGGGTCATGGTGGCCGTGGCCAGGCTGGCGACGGCATCCGTGCAGGACGTCCACACCGCCTCCGCACCCGCGCGCGACGGCGCCTGCGTCTGCCGCCCCTTCTCCTGGGAGCAGTGACGCCCGCCCGGTCACCCCTGCCGGATCCGGACGGATCAGGGGTGACCGGGCGGGCGACGGGGCGTTTCAGGACCCGGCGAGCAGGTCGCGCAGCAGGGCGACGGTGTCGGCGTCCAGGTCCCGGCCGGTGCGGCGGCTCAGCGCATCGAGGCGGTTGACGGCGCGCAGCAGCTGGTCCCGCGCGCCGGCCGAGGCGTAGGCGTAGAAGAGGTCCCGGTGCAGGAGTTCGACGTCCGGGGCGACGGCGAGGCCGCGGAAGACGGCCGCCTCGGCGCTGCGGTGGTCGCCGTACTGGAGGCGGCGGGCGGCCAGTTCGTGGGCGGTGTCGACGATCGCGGCGATCATGTCCTGGCGCTCGGCCTCGGCCCAGCCGTAGGAGGCGGGCGGGGCCTCGGCGAACGGGGCGCCGCGGACCAGGGCCAGGGCGTGGGCGAGGGCGGCGTCCGCGGTGGCGCTGGTACTGCGCATGCCGCGCCGGTAGAGGCCGCGGAACTCGTCCCAGTCGCAGGTGACGGTCGGGGCGAAGGAGTAGCCCTCGACGGTGTCGGTGGGCAGGTAGGCGCGGCCGTCGGGCGTGGTGCCGAACCAGGCCGCCAGGTCGGCGAGTTTGGCCGGGAGCGGGCTCCCCGCGTCGGACGCGGTGGGGTGCGGGTCGAGGTGGGCGGCGCCCGGGTGGAGGTCGTGGTCGAGCGCGTGGTGGTCGGCACCGGGCCGCAGGGCGAGGTAGACGGCGAGTTCGGTGAGCCGGGGCAGCGCGCCGGGTTCGACGGCGCCCGGGGTGCCGGCCACGTCGACCGGGCCGAGCAGCCGGATCCGGGGGGCGGTGCGCGGGGTGTGGGCCTCCGGGGAGCGGAGGATGGCGAGCAGGTCGTCGCTGTCGCTGCGCCCGGGGGTGGTCCGGGCGACCGGCGCGGTGGCGGCCGGGCCGGGTTCGACCGTCGCCTCCTGATCGTCACCGGCCGGGCCGGTCGGGCCGGTCGGGCCGTACGGGCCGGGGGCGGGTTCCGGGCGGCCCGGGACGCGCGGATCGACGCCGGTGGGCGCGGGCGCGCTCTGGTGCGTCGGCGCGGGCTCGCCCGGCGCCGCGGGCACTGCCGGTACTGCCGGTACCGCAGGCGCCGCGGACGTCTGCGGGGCCACGGGCTGGACGGGCTGGACGGGGAGCACCACCACCGATGCCTCCGCCGGTGCCGCGTCGGCGTCCCCGACCGCCTCTTGCGCCTCCGCCTCAGGGTTCACCTCCGCCTCCGCCTCCGTCTCCGGCTCCGGCGACTCGGCGGGGGCACCCGGCAGCCGCAGGTCGCGGGTGGCCTCGTCGGCGGGCTGCTCCGTCCCGGTGGCCGCCTGCCGCCCCTGCCCGTTGACGGCGAACCGCGCCGACCCGGCCGGCACCGGAACGGGCACGGACACAGGAACGGGCGCGGGCGTCACCGGGTCGGTGCCCGCGAACGGGCTGGCGCCGGTCCCGATGACCCGGGTCAGCAACCGGGGCCCGGCGGCCGGCTCGGTGTCCTCCTCGGCCGTCCCGCCCGGGGCGCCGACGGCGGCCAGCACCGGTACGGCGAGCGGCAGTTCGGTGGTGTCGGTGTCCTCGTCCGGGTCCGGGTCGAGGCCGGGACCGTCCAGCGTCCAGGCGGGCGCCGGGTGCTGGGTGGCGTCGTCGGCGGCCCGGAGCAGCTCGGCGACCTGGTCGTACTGGTGGTCGTCCAGCCGCTGGAGCTCGACGGTCAGGTGCAGGCCGGGGACGGCGGCCTGGCCGGTGGTCGGCAGGGTCCAGCGGGCCACCGGTCCGGTGCCGCGCTCGGGGGCGCGGGTGACGACGGCGACGCAGGTGCGCGGGCGGGCGTCCAGCAGGCGGCCGAGTTCGGCGGGGGTGTCCCCGCCGGGCTGCTGGGCGCAGAGGATGATCTCGGGCACCCAGGACTCGTCCGCCTGGCCCCGGCTGCGGGCCTCGCGCGGGCTGGCGGCCTCGGCCGCGACCAGGGTGGCGCGGGCCTTGGCGGTGCGCGGGCCGAGGGCGGCGAGCGCGGCTTCCAGGGTGGGGTGGCGGTGGACCCGTTCGGCGGCCGGTCCGCTGATCGGCACCTCCTCGGCGAGGTCCACCAGGTGCAGGTGGAGCCGGTCGGCCAGCGGGCTGTGGGCGAGTTCGATGGCGAGGGTGCGCAGCACGGCGCGGGCGTCGTCGGGGTGCCCGGACAGGTGGAGCAGCCGGACGGCCTCCAGGTCGGCGAGGACCACCGAGCCGTCCGGCGAGGTGCCGAGGGTGACCAGCGCGGGGTAGGGCGCGGCGGTCTTGCGGGCCTGGGCGGGGCTCAGCAGGTCGCCGGACTCCTCGCTGCACCACCAGACGTTGGCGGCGTGCGCGGCGCGGAACGGAGCGATCGGGGTGGCCGGGCCGGACAGGTGCAGTTCGATGGTGTGGTCGGTGGTGATCCGGGCCGCGACGATCGCGGGCAGCCGCTTGCCGCCGCGCAGGGTGTTGCGGGCCAGGGTGCGCAGGGCGCGGTCCAGCAGTTCCAGGCCGGCCTGGTCCTGGCGGACCATCAGCTCGTTCTCGAAGGCGGCGGCCTCGGCGTCGGGCATCGCGATCCGGTGTCCGGGGCGGCGGCCGCGCAGCTGGGTGCCGCGTTTGTAGGCGACGGTGCCGACCATGACGGCGGCGAGCAGGACGCCCACGGTCGAGGCGGCGAGGGCGACGCTGTAGTCGTCGCTGGGCGCCGGGGCGGCGTGCGCGGCGGGGGCGGGCGCGGGGGTGTGGGCGGGAGTGTGGGCGGGCGCCGGGGCAGCCTGGGACGGCGCGGCCTGCGAGGGCGAAGGCGCCGGGGCCTGGGTGGCCGGGGTCTGCTCGGGCGTGGTCGAAGGCGTGGTCGAAGGAGCGGGCGTGGCCGAAGGAGCGGGCACGGGCGTCGACGCGGGCGGCTGCTCGACCGGTGTGGCCGGTGCGGCCGCTCCGGGCACGGTGAGCACCATCCCCGGCTCCAGCACGTCCGGATCGGTCAGCCGCTCCCCGTCCGGCGCCTGCGCGCCCTTGTTCGCGTCGAACAGCTTCGGCCAGGCCTCGGCGTCCCCCAACTCCCGCTGGGCGATGGCCGACAGGCTGTCCCCGGCCTGGACGGTCACCGTCTTCGGCCCGCCCGCCGCCGGCTCCGTCCCGGCCTGCGGCACCTGCGCCGGAGCCGGGGTCTGTGCGGGGGCGGGGGCGGGCGCCGGGGCCTGCGTGGGTGCCTGGGCCCCGTCCGGCTTGGCGTCGGCCGGCATCAGCAGTTCCCAGCCGGGCTGGATCGGCCGCTCGGCGTCGAAGCGGATGCCGGAATCGCCCATCGCCCGGCCCTCGTTGAGCTTGGCGATCTCCACCCAGCGTTCTCCGGAGCCCAGTTGGCGTTCCGCGATGGACCACAGGCTGTCCGCCGGCCGGCTGTCCCGCACGGTGTAGGTGGGGTGCTGGTCCGCCGCCGGTGCGAGGGCGGGTGCGGGCTGGGCGGCGGGCAGCGCGGCCCGCTGCACGCCCGGGGTCAACTGCGCCTGGGCGGCGGGGCTGTGGGTCAGTTCGGGCACCGCCGCGAAGGCCGAGCCGGCCACCGGCAGCAGCGCGAGCACCGAGCCGACCAGTCCGGCCGCGAGCCGCTGGCTCCAGCCGAAGGCCGGGATCCGGCGGGCGATCCGGCCGCGCAGCTGGGCCGGAATCTCCAGCAGGACGGAGAGCGCGAAGCACGCCCAGGCCAGCCAGCCGACCACCACCAGCAGCCAGAGGAACAGCCGCCCGTCGTCCGGACTGGTGAGCGCCTCGCCCACCCCGCCGGACGCGACCTCGCCCATCGAGGCGACCGCCTGGGTGCCGTACAGCAGCAGGGCGGGGACGCCGAACAGCAGCGCGAGCAGGGTGACCAGCGCGGCGAGCGCGGTGATCAGCGCGCCGCCGCGGCCGCGTCCGGCCCGGCGCCCGCTCCGGGCGTGCCCCCTCACGGTTCGCATCCCGTCCTTCCCGGTTCCGCCCGGGCCGGTTCCGGGCCCACCGGTACGGGCCTGGGCGGTACGGGCCTTGTCCTTGGCACGTGGCGCGGCCATCAGTCGGTCTCCGCTTTCTCGACTCCGTGGACGAGGGTCGCACTGCCCCTGCCCGTTACCTTCCGCTCCCCGAGGGCGCCCAGCAGGACCGGCCGGTAGTCGGCCTGCACGGTGACGGTGACGACCTTGCCGTCATCGGAGAACGTGATGTGGTCGACCTGCAACCCGTACCGTTCGAGGTAGATCTCGGCGGCCCGCCGGACGTAGTCCTGCTGGACCTTGAAGCCCTTCCCCTGCAGCACGGCCGCCTGGTCGAGTTGCTGTCCGCCGACCCGCGCGGCCTCCTGGGCGTAGGCGTCGGTGCGTTCGGCGACCCGCAGTCGGCCGCCCGCGTCGATCACCAGCGCGATGACGAGCACCAGGTAGGCCGCGCAGATCGCCACGAAGAGGGCGACCGCGCCCCGGTCGGACCGGCGCCCGGCCGAGCGGGGGCCGCGGGCCCGTAGCCGGCTCAGCACTCGCATCCCCTCCCCCCGATCCGCACGATGTCTCCCCACCGGCTCCCCACCGGGCGCCCCTCGGTGTCGTTGCGTCATCCCCCGAGCGCTCTCCGCTTGCGTCTCCCCCGCGCGGGCCGTCCCCAATCCCCCTGCCGCGCCCGTTGCGGCGCGCGCACCGCCGGTTACCGCCGTCATGTGCCGCGGTAGCGGTCCATCACGGAGGTGAACGTCCCCTTGAGGTGGGTGGTCACGGGCAGTCCGGACGGTCCGCCGAGCAGGTCGGCGAGTTCGACGTCGCAGAACACGGTGACCGTCACGGTCGCCACCTGGCCGCCCGGCAGGTCCATCGTGCCGGTGTCGACCTGGACCCGCGAGGTGCGGCAGGCCACGCCCTGCTGGTCCAGCGTCGCGAGGGCGGAGTCCGCGGCCGGCTTGTCCACTCCGGCGACGCTGCGCTGAAGCGAGCCGGTCCGGGCCCCGGCGCGGGCCGCGGCCTCCACGGTGCCGGCCGCGGTCTGCACCCGTCCGGCGGCGATCGCCACCAGCACCAGGCCGACCACGCCCGGAACGACGATCGCCGCCTCGATCGCGATCCCGCCCCGGTCCGACCGGCGCGGCCACCGCAGCCACCGCGCCCGCGCGGTGCCGCGGGCCCGTCCCCAGCCCCATCCCCGGCCCTGGCCCGCGGCCTCAGCCTCGGCGTCGGCCCGCCTCACGGCGTCACCGCCGGCGCGATGAAGCGCTCGCGCGGCGCCTCCGCGAACTGGCGGATGCTGGGCCCGGTGAGCCCGGGTATCAGCAGCGGGGGCGTCAGCTCCACCGTGACCTTGATCGTCTCGGCGGTGCTGCCGTCCGTCCCCACCTGGTACGTCCGGACGCCCTGCCGGTCCAGGAAGTCCCGGGCCTGCCGCTTGGCGGCCTCGTTCTTCGCCTGCTCCGTCGTGTCGCCCTGCGCCCGGCCGGCGTCCACGCCCTCGCGGGCGGCGGTGAGCGCGACCTGCCGGTCGTACCAGATCAGCGCGGCCTGGACGACGAGGAGCAGGAGCAGCAGGACGACCGGGAAGACGATGGCCAGGCTGATGGTCATCGACCCCCGGTCGCCGCGGCGGCGTAGCAGGCGAAGCAGGGCGGTCACTTGGTGGCGCCGCCCGCGGCTCCGCCGGGCAGGTTCGGGTCCTGCTCGACCTTGGTGACCACCTTGTCCTTCAGCAGGTACAGCGCGGTCGCGACGGCGCCCGCGACGAACACCAACGCGATGATGGCGAGGGCGAGTTCGATGCTGATGGCGCCGCGGTCGCCGCGGGCCCGGGCGGCGCGCAGCCGGCCCAGCCGCAGGGTGAACAGCAGCAGCGCGAACTGCACCGGCAGCAGGACGGGCCGCAGCACCCGGCCTGCCAGCCGGACGAGTCGTGGGGTCATCGGGGTCTCCAGGTGGTGTGGTGTGGTGTCAGCTGCTCGGTGGTGCACGTCAGTTGAGCATTTGGTGGAGCGCCGGGAAGACGATCAGGACGGTCATCAGCAGGGTCAGCGCCGCGCCGGGTGCGACCATCCGCTCGCTGTCGGCGTTGGCGCGGGCGAGGTCTTCGGCGAGCAGTTCGCCGCGCAGGCCCTTGGAGCGGGCCCGCAGGGTGTCGTACACGGCGGCGCCGTCGGTGCCGGACAGCCGCATGATGTCGGCCACGTCCTGGAGCGGGCTGAGACCCAACTCCTCGGCCAGCGCGTCGAGTCCGGCCCAGGGCGGGAGCCGGTCGGTGGCGGCGCGCTCCAGGGCGTCGCGGATCCGCCGGAACACCGCGCCCTGCCCGACCGAGGCGGCCCGGCGCAGCGCCTCGGCGGGGCCGCAGTCGGCGGCCCGTTCCAGGGCGACGAGTTCCAGGTAGGCGGCGATGCCGTGCAGGTACTCGGTACGGGCCTCCTTGGCCTCGCCGCGCACCACGCCGTCCGGGACGAACCAGAGCAGCCCGGCCAGCAGCGGCCCGGCGACCAGCGGCAGGGCGAACGGCAGGCCGACGTCCATCAGTACGGCCATCGCGCCCAGGTAGGCGGGCAGCACCAGGCCGAGCGCGGCGAACAGCAGCTTGTGCACCATGAACCGGGCCGGGGTGCGGCCGATCAGGGCGAGTTCGCGGCGCGGGATCGTCACCCCGCGCAGGGTGAGCGAGCGTTCGCCGATCCGGTCGTACCAGCGCGGCCGCTCGTCCGGGTCCTGTTCGCGGTCCGCCGGGGCGCGGTGCAGCCGGTCCAGCGCCTGGCCGAGGTCCGGTGGTGCGGGCCGCAGTTCGGCGATCAGCAGGGCGAGGCCGCCGGCCGCGACGGCGCCGGCCAGCACGGACCAGGGGGAGATCACCGGACCTCCCCGACCTGCTCGGCCGGCTCCGGCTCGGACCCGTGGGCCGGGGTGGAGCCGAGCCTGCGCCCGCCCTTGCTGCGCCGGTCCGGGGTGAGCAGGCGGGGCACCGGCGGGTGCGAGGCCAGGGCCCGCATCCAGGCGATGATCGCGACGAACAGGGCGGCGACCACGGCGAGCACCAGCTGGCCGAGGACGGTCCCGTACGGGCGGGTGTACTCGGCGTTGAAGGAGCCGACGGTGACGACCAGCACGATGATGCCGACCAGCCAGCGGATGGTGGTGCGGTGCTTGGCCCGGTCGGCCTCGATGACGCGGCGCTGGCGGACCTCCTCGCGCACCGAGTCGGCCATGTCGGAGAGCGTCCGGGCCAGGCCCGGGCCGCTGTCCCCGGAGCGGAGCACCAGGGCCGCGAGCACCTTGTCCGCGGTGGCGTCGGCGAGGCTGTCGGCGAAGGCGTGCAGGGCCTCCTCGGGCCGCCAGCGGGCCTGAAGCCGGGCGGCGAGTTCGCCGATCTCGTCCTCCAGCGCGGCGGGGGCGGTGCGGCGGCTGGTGACGATGGCCTGGTTGAGGCCGACGCCGAGCAGCAGCACGTCGGCGATCCGCTGGGTCCACTCGGAGAGCGCCTCCAGCCGCTCGATCCGTTGGGTGTCCGGGCGGGTGGTGTCGAACAGCCAGGGCAGGCCGAAGACGGCCAGCGGCACCAGCAGCGCGGTCAGCGGGATGCCGGTGAACAGCCAGGCCAGCGGCCCGCCGACGAGCGCCAGCGGCAGCTGGATCCGGCGCAGCCGCACCATCCGCAGCGAGGCGCTGCCGGGGGCGCCGTACCAGAGGACGTGGGCGCGGCCGGCCAGCGGGTTGTCCCGGCGGGCGGGTCCGTCCTCGGCGGCGGGTTCGCTGCCGCGGGCCCAGGCCACCAGGGCGACCAGGCCGCCGGCGACCGCCAGCCCGCACAGGGCGAAGAGCAGCATCACCGCGCGCCACCGCCGATCCGCAGCTGCAGCGGGGCGGCCCAGCTCCCGTACCGGGAGCCGAGCAGGGAGGCGTCGAAGCCTGCCCGGCGCAGGTCGTCCAGGCACTGCGGCGGGGTGTGCGGCACGGCGCGCGGCTCGCCGAGGTCCGGCCGGGGGCCGAAGACGGTGTTCAGCGCGGGCCGGCCGCTCTCGCCGAGGCCGGTGACCTCCAGGACGTGGGAGACGAAACGGTGACGGCGGCCGCCGACGGCGGTCTCGTCGACCATGGCGACGTGCACGATGAGGTCCAGGGCGTTGGCGGTGAGCCGGTAGGCGAGCGCGTCGGTCATGTGCGAGCCGTACTCCAGGCAGAGTTCGGCGATCCGGTCGACCACCATGTGCGGGCCGCGGGCGTGCAGGGTGCACATCGAGCCGCCCTCGCCGTTGGTCATGACCCGCAGCATCGGGACGACCTCGCCGGAGCGGACCTCGCCGACGATGATCCGGGAGAGTGTCATCCGCAGCGCGGCCGGGATCAGGTCGCCGATCGTCAACTCCCCGGCCAGGCGTCCTTCGACGCGCTCACCGTTGCCCTCCCGGGCCTCCATCGGGACGACCTGGCGCAGGTGGCCGAGGGTGTGCAGCCAGAGCTCGAACTCCGACTCCAGGGTGCCGATCCGCTCGTCCGGCGGGATCTCCGCGGCCATCGCGCGCAGCAGGCTGGTCTTGCCGACGCCCTGGGTGCCGGTGATCATCACGTTCTTCCGGGCCCGGATCGCGGCGGCCAGGAAGGCGGCCAGGCTGGAGTCCAGGGTGCCGAGTTCGACCATCTCGGGCAGCGTCGCCGAGGCCACCCGGTGGCGCCGGATCGCCACGTACGGGCGGGGCGTCACCTCGGTGAGCGCCTGAAGGCGCATGCCGCCCTCCAGGCGCAGGGCGAGAGTCGGGCTGGCGGTGGACAGGCTGCGCTCGCCGCCGCCGTGCTGACGGGCCAAGTCCTGGAGCAGTTCGACGAGTTCGTCGTCACTGTCGGCCACCGGCGGGACCTGCCGCAGCGGCTGGTGCACCTTGGAGACCCAGACGTCGTCACAGCCGTTGACCAGGATGTTCTCGATCTCCGGGTCGTCCAGGTAGGGCTGGAGCCGGCCGGCCCGGAACAGCAGGTCGAAGACGGCCTCGGCGAGGGCGCGGTCCTGCTCCCGGGTGGGCGGGATGCCGTGGGTCTGGGCGTAGGCGTCGGACCAGCGGGCGACCGCCTCCTCGATCAGCGCCCGGCCGCGCTGGCGGCGGGTGGCGCGGTCCGGCTCGGCACCGGAGCCGGCGGTCAACCGGGTGATCTGCTGGTGCAGTTCGGCCGCGACCTGGCGCTTGAGCTCGCGCGCGACCTGCGGGTCCACGGCCGGCCGGGTGGCGGCGCCGCGCACGTCCAGCGAGGGCAGCTGGGAGGGCACGGCGGTGGGGCCGGCGGCGGCCGGGGCGACGGGCCCCGGCGCGACGGACTGTGGCACCGACTGCGGTACGACCGGGCCGGGCTGGTACGCCTGCGACGGCGGCTGTGGCTGCGGCTGCGGCTGCCCGGCGGCCGGTACGGGCGCGGCCCACGGCAGGGCGGCCGGGTCGGCCGTCGGGCGCTGGTGCAGGGGGCTACCGCGCACGGAGCACCTCCCCGGGGTTGAACGGGTACTGGTCGTCTTCTTGACGGTCCGTCACCGTCGGTTGCTGGAGCTGGTACTGACCGTCCTCGGTCACCGGACCGGTCATCCGGCCGGACATCTGGCCGGAGGCGTGACCGGTCGCCTGGACGTGTGCCGGGAACGGCGCGGGGGCGGCGGGCTGTGGTGCCAGTCCGGCGAGCGGGGCGACGGGGCCGGTGGTGATCACCGGCGGGACGTACGAGGGCGACTCGCCCTCCACCGGGGCCTGGGCCGACTGCCCGTAGCCGGGCTGCGGGTAACCGGGTTGCGGGTAGCCGGGCTGCGGGTAGAACGGCTGCCCCTGGGACTGCTCCCCGGAGCCCTGATCCCCGGAGGCCGGCCGCCCGTGGACGCCCTGCCCGTACGGGGCCGGTGTGGGCACCTGCGGCACGGGCGGCACCGGAGCTGCGGGCCCGACCGGCACCGGTCCGACCGGCGCGACGGGCACCGGCCCGACCGGCACCGCCGCGACGGCCCCGGCCGCGGCCCCCGCGCCGGGCGCGAGCCGCTGCCGCCGGCGACGGACCAGCAACTGCACCTCGTCCGCCGCCGAGCGCGCCGTGCGCATCAGCTCCGAGCGGATGAACCGCCGATCGGTGGTGTCCCCGCCGTCGGAGAGCACCCGCGCGGTGCGGGGGGCGTGCGGCAGCACCCCGAGCAGCGGCAGACCGAACTCGCGTGACACCTCCGCGCCCGAGTACGGCCCTTCCGCGACCAGCAGCAGTCCGAGCGCGTCCGTCCCGGTGCCGGCGGCGGCGAGGTCCTCGCCGAGCGCGGCGAGCCGGGGGCGGGCGGCGCTGAGCCCGCGCAGGGTGCTGCGGACCGTCACCGCCACCACGTCGGCGCGCCGGGCGAGCACCGCGCTGGTCCCGGTGGCGCCGGAGCGGCCGAGGTCGACGATGACGTCGTAGCCCTGCTGCTCGATGCCGTGCAGCAGTTCGGCGAGCGGCTCCCAGGTGTAGGCGAGGCCGGACGCCTGGGCGGGGTCGGTGAGGCCGGGCAGCAGCAGCCGCTCGGCGTTGCCCTCGGGCGAGAGGTCGATCAGCTGCTCCCAGATGGTCTGGGCGAGCAGTCCCCGCCGGTCGGCGACGGCCAGGTTGCGCAGCCCGTACACCGCCTCGACCCGGCCTTCCAGGGCTCCGGCGAGCACCGCGCCGCCGTCCGGGTCAGCCTCGACCAGGACGATCCGGCGGCCGGGCTGGAGCGGCCAGGCGAGCAGCAATGCCAGGGCGGTGGTGGTCGCCCCGGGCGCGCCCGGGCCGCCGACCAGCGCGATCACCGCCATCAGGCGCCACCCGTTCCGGCCGGGGCCGATGGCGCGCCGGCCGCGCCGGAGGGCGCCCCGCTGGGTGCTGCACCGGCGGGCGCCGTCCCGGTGGGCGCCGCACCGGTGGGCGCCGCACCGGTGGGCGCCGTCCCGGCGGGGGCCGTCGAGGACCCGCCCGGGGTGACGGCCCGCGGCGCGAGCAGCACCTGGATCCGCCCGCCGGCCACCCATTGGGCCAGCCGGGGCCCGTCCGCCGCGCCGACCGCCACATCGATCACCTGGCTGCCGTCGGTGTCCACCCGGCCGACGGTGATGACCGTCGCGGCCAGCGAGTCGGGCCGGCCGTTGTCGGGGGTGTTGACCACGACGATCTGCACCCCGGGCTGGAGCCGGCTGGCGGGCAGCTGGGTACGCCGGGCCGAGACGCCGACGACGATCTGGCCGGGCTGCACCGTCAGGCCCTGGGCGAGGTCCGCCCCGGTCAGCATGGCGCCGCGCTTGAGGTCGGTGGCGGCCCGCATGCCGACCGCCTTGGCCCGGTCCTGAGCGGAGACCGGGTGCAGCGCCGGGTCGCCGGCGATCCGGGCGACCGCCAGGTCGTCCTCGGTGATCACCTGCCCCCAGGGCACGTCTCGGGCCAGTGCCAGCACCGCGACCCGCTGGCCGGTGCTGTTGTAGAGGGCGGCGCCGCCCAGCCCGCCGGCCGCGATCAGCGCGACGGCCATCGCCAGCACCGCGGGGCGGCGGCGCCGGGCCCGCATGGTCCGGCCCGGGGTGTGCGGCGTCGCACGGCCCCGGCCCTGCTCCTGCTGCTCCGGCACCGCCACGGACACCGCGGCGCCCGCCGGTGTGCCGGACCCCGGCGTCGCGAATGTACGGTTCTCCACCGGGTTCCGCCCTTCCTCGTACGCTTTCCGGATCGTCAGTGGCCGAACGGCCTGCGTGGCGCGGTCAGTTGAGGACCTGCACCTCGGCGACCTTGACCGTGAACGGTTCGCTGTCCTGTTGCATGGGAGGGATCGAGTACTTCTCCGGGTTCGGCCCGGTGACGACCACGTCGGCCACCCAGTGGGTCGATACCGTGGCACTGAAGACGCCGCCCCGGGTGGTGCCCGAGCCGACCTTGAACAGGTAGCCGCAGTCCGGGGATGCGGAGCCCTGGTACTTGGGGTCGTACGGCGTCCCGGCGGTCGCGCAGTCCTTGGTGCCGCCGGCGCCGAAGTCCCAGGTGGTGCCGGTCAGTCGGGCCGTGACGGTGACGGTCACCCCGCCGGACGCGGCGTACCCGGGCTTGGGCGGCGTCACGTTGTCCGCCCAGAGCCAGACCGGCGCGTTGACCACCGCCGTCCCGCCGGGCGCGACCCGGCCCACCGGCACCGGGAGGTGGACCTTGTCCCTCGCCTCCCGCTTGAGCTCCGCCACGCTCTTCACCCGCTGCCCGGTGGGCACGAACACGAACTGGGCGCCGTCCTGGCCCCCGCCCGTCTGCGGGCAGACCTTCGAGTAGATCGAGCCGTCGGTGGGCTTGTTGGTGCCCCAGGCCGAGTCGCTCGCCGGGGGCTGCTCGTCCAACTCGCGGTAGTAGCAGCCCTCGCCGCTGTCGAACGAGCCCCACTGGGGGTCGTAGCACGCCCACTGCACGCCGTGGTAGCCGCACAGGTCCGAGCCGCCGTCCGACGACCCTCCGCCACCGCCCCCCGGATTCCCGGTGGCGGTCGTTCCACCGGAATTGGCGTGGGCGCAGATCACGTTCGGGAAACACTGTTCGGCCCCGCCGCTCGGGGGTTCGTCCGCCGTCGCCGTCACCGCCGAGGACAGCAGCAACCCGGCCGTCAACGACGCGACGGCCGCGAATCGTCCGGCCGGTTTCCGCGCGTTCAGCATGTCCGGTCCACCTCCCGTGTGAACTCGTAGATCAGCCAATGTGCTTGGAACCTGCGCAGCGAAGCCGTCGCGACATACCGGTCCAGCCGCCCACCCGGATCCTTCGCCGCCCGGGTGACGGGATCGACCCGGCGCCAGCCCGAGAGATCGACACAGTCCTCGATCACGGCGGTCTGCGGATCGGCTTTCAGATCAATCGCCTTCACCACCGCGGAATTGCGCGGCGCTCCGGTCATCACCACTTTGGCGTCGTGGAGTTGGTGGAGGCCGACCAGGGCGTCCGAAAGCGCCCGCCCGGAGGAGTACTGCTCCAGTGCCGATCCGTCCGAATCCGTACGCCCGTACGCCTCGGCCTGGGCCCGCCACCAGTCCTGATATGCGCTCAGGGCCAGCCGCCCCATCGCCCCTTCCGGGCCGTCGGTCGGCGCGATCGTGGCGTTTGCCGAACCACCCGAAGGAGTTAACGGGTTCACTCCCGCGACCGTGGGCGCGGGCGACCCGAGACGATCGACGGAACCACCGGCGCCACCGCTCGCACAAGCGCCGAGCAGTAACACCAGTACCGCCCCGCCAGTCCCAACCGCCCCAGGGCGCAACACATTTCCGCGCTGTCGCATCGCCCCACCTCGTCGCGACCGAGCCGATCCGTGATCCACGGCCGCCAGGAGAATTCCGAAGTCCCGCCGGTGTTTCCGCTGGGGATCGATTCTTCGCCAACCCACCCCATCACGGCAACACCTCAGGCCCCCTGACCTTACGCGGAGGGCGGTTCCGTCGGGGCACTTTCCCGCCACAGAACGGCCAACAGTTCCTCGGAAAGCGACAATCCGGCCAATGCGCCCCGAACTGCGGCCCGATTGCGCATCAACAGGCGCCCGCCCTGCGGCGGAACGAGCAGGCGCACGCCCGGCGCACCCGAACTACCGGACGGATCGCCCCCGTCGAGCAGGCCGGCCACGGCAGGCTGGAGGTCCACCGGGGCGACGGCCGCGGGGGCACCCGGGACGCCCTGCCGCAGGACGGTGGTGAGCGCCCGGCTGAACGAGCCCTCCTCGCCCGGCAGTACGGTGTCCCGGCCGCGTCTGCCCGGGGCGTACCGGCTGCCCGCGGCGTAGCGGCCGATCCGGCCCCAGAGCGGGACCCTGGAATAGCTGAGCAGCTCGCCCGCGGTGTCCTCGCCGGCCCGCTCCAGCGCCGTCCAGGTGTCCCGGTCGGCCACCGCGTCGACCAGCAGCAGCGCCTCCTCCTGGTCGCCGTGCACCATCGCGCTGACCACCCAGTCCCAGGCCAGGCCGCGCCGGTAGGCGTTGTCGGGGGTACTGCCGGGGGTGACCAGGGCGAGCCGGCGCCCGCGCGGGTCGGCCACCAACTGGCCGACCAGGCACACCACCAGCCAGCGGCCGGGGTGCTGGGCGGCGTCCCGGACGGCGGTGAGCATCGCGTTGGCGTCCGCGTCCGGCGCCACCGCGCTCACCCGGCAGCCCGCGGCGCCGGTGTCGAAGCACATCCCGGGCAGCACCTCGGCCAGCAGCCGGGCGCCCGCCGGAGCGTGCGCCGAACCGCCGTAGGCCCGGTCGGGCCCGCCGTCCGCCCCGATCACCACCAGATCGACCCCGCCGGCCATCCGTCCGCCCCCTCCTGCGCCCGCCCCTCCACCGATCCCGACGCCGGGCAGGCTACCGCTCCGGGCGGGCGCCGACGGGGCTCCCGGCCCCTCCGCTCAGGGACCATGGGCCCTATCGACGCACCCGTCGACCGAGGACGATCGGACGCATGGAGCGTGAGGACCGTGCGGAGACCCTGAGCGAGGCCGAGTGCCTGCGGCTGCTCAGCACCGTGCCCGTCGGGCGCGTGGTGTACACCGAGCACGCGCTGCCCGCCGTCCTGCCGGTCTCCTTCGAGGTCCTGGACGGGCGGCTGGTGCTTGCTGTACGCCGGGGAAGTGCCACCGCGCGCGGGCTTGACGGCACGGTGGTGGCCTTCCAGGCGGACCTGCTGGACCCGGTCACCCGCACCGGGTGGAGCGTGCTGGTGCACGGGCGGGCCGACGCGGTCAGCGAGCCCGAGCAGGTGCGGCGGGCGCTGCGCTCCGGACTGCGGCCGTGGGTGGGCGACCCGGAGCCGCTGTTCATCGCGCTGGTGCCGGAGCTGGTCAGCGGCCGGCGGCTGTTCCCTGACGGGCAGGGCCCGGCCGGCCGGGGCGCGCCGGGGCCGGGCCCGCTCGGGCGGCCGCTGCCGCGGCCCTGAGCCCGCGCGTCGCAGTCCGGTGATTTCGCACTCCGGTCCTGACAGGTACCGGCGGGTAGGCATACGCTTCCGGCGTCCTGACCCCTCCCCGGGGCCCGTCCCCCTCCAGGAGCGCACCGTGACGACCTTCGCCTCCCTCGCCGAGCTGACCGCCGCCGTCGGCACCGAACTGGGCACCAGCGAGTGGCACACCATCGACCAGCGGACCATCGACCTCTTCGCCGAGGCCACCGGAGACCACCAGTGGATCCACGTGGACCCGGAGCGCGCCAAGGAGAGCCGGTTCGGCTCGACCATCGCGCACGGCTACCTGACCCAGTCGATGATCCCGGTGCTGGCCAAGGAGTGCTACGGCGTCGAGGGCGTGCGGATGGCGCTCAACTACGGCTCGGACAAGGTCCGCTTCCCGGCCCCGGTACCGGTGGGCACGGCGATCCGGGCCACCGCCGAGCTCCTCTCCGCCACCGAGGTGCCGGGCGGGGTCCAGGCGGTGGTGCGGTTCACCATCACCAGCGAGCAGAGCGCCAAGCCGCACTGCGTCGCGGAGGCGATCACCCGCTTCTACGCGTAGCGGCGCGCCCGGGACGGGTGCGCGGGGCGGCGGGCGGGATATGGCGGGGCGGGGCGGCGGGCGGTCCACCAGGCGCCGGGTACGCCGATTGGACCGTGCCGGGCCCTCCACCGAGTCCGAACGGCCCACGGCGAGTAACGTCCGACGAGATGGTTGTCGTACCCCAGTGGCCTCATCCGCCCCGGGGTACGCGCCCCGGCCAGCCCGGTAGCCGTGACCGTCCCTGGAGGAGCCGTGCCCCGCCCCGTCTCGTGGTTCTCCCGTATCGCCGGTCTGACCGCACAGTTCGCCCCACCGCCCGCCGGACCTGCCGGAACTGCCGGAACTGCCGAACCCGCCGGAACTGCCGCCGACGGTGTCGCCCGGGGCCGCGTCAGCCCGGACCGTGCCCTCCCCGGCCTGGCCGGACTGCCCCGCGCTGCCTGGCACCGGGTCCGCACCGAGGCCTTCGGGGCCGAACCCCGGGGCGAGCGGCTGGCCCGGATCCGCCGCTCGCCCCAGTTCGCCGACGGTGCCTTCCGCAATCCCGTGCCGACCCGCCGCCTGGTCTACGAGCGGAGCCCGCTGGAGATCACCCTCGCCCAGCTCAGCGGGGACAAGACCCGCCGGGCACCAGCCGCCGCCGTACCGGTGCACCGGCTGCTCCCGGTCGACCTCGCCACCCCGCCCGCCTCCGGCTTACGGCTCACCTGGCTCGGGCACGCCACCGTGCTCGCCGAGATCGGCGGACGACGCGTCCTGATCGACCCGGTCTGGGGCGAGCGCTGCTCCCCGTTCGGCTGGACCGGGCCCAAGCGACTGCACCCGGTGCCGCTGCCGCTGTCCGAACTCGGGCCGGTGGACGTCGTGGTGATCTCCCATGACCACTACGACCACCTCGACATGCGCACCGTACGGGCCCTGATCGGCAGCGGCGCCGTGTTCGCGGTCCCGCTCGGGGTCGGGGCGCACCTGGAGCACTGGGGGGTACCAGCCCGGCGGATCGTCGAACTGGACTGGTGGGAGTCGGCCGAGGTCGCCGGGCTGACCCTGACCGCCACGCCCGCCCGGCACTACTGCAGCCGCGGTCCGCGCACCAGCGCGCTGTTCCTGTGGGCGTCCTGGGTGATCGCGGGCGGCGGGCACCGGATCTTCCACAGCGGGGACACCGGCTACTTCCCGGGCTTCGCGGAGATCGGGCGCCGGCTCGGCCCGTTCGACGCGACGATGATGCAGGTCGGCGCGTACAGCGAGTTCTGGCCCGAGGTGCACATGACCCCGGAGGAGGGCGTCCGGGCACACCTGGACCTGGGCGGCGAGCTGCTGCTGCCGATCCACTGGTGCACCTTCAACCTGGCGATCCACCCCTGGGAGGAGCCCGCCGAACGCGTGGTCATCGCCGCCCAGGCGCTCGGCGCCCACCTGGCGGTGCCCCGCCCCGGCAAGCCCTTCGAACCCGCCGACCCCCCGGCCCTGCGACTGTGGTGGCGCGCCGTCGCGGCGACCCCGCGGGGCATCGAGCCGCTGGTGGCGAGGCGGACGGAGGCGTGTGAGCCGGTGGCGGGGCGCAGCGAACAGATTTCAAATTCTGTTCTCTGAAATCTGTTCGCTGAAAGCTGTCAGTTGAACTCTGTTCGCTGAACTCTGTTCGCCATCAGCCATCCACCGTCAGCCGTCAGCCGTCAGCCGTCAGCCGTCAGCCGTCCACGACGTGGGCCACCCCGACCGAGTCGTCCAGGCAGCCGAGCACCGGCTCGCGCAGGTCGGGCGGGACGATCAGGCGAAGGTGCAGCACGAGCACTCCGGTGCGAACGGGACGGATCGGAAATCCCGCCCACCCTGGGCCCTGACGCCCCGCCCGCCGCCCGAACCGCCCCCGCCCGCCCCGCCCGGCCCCGCCCCCCCGAGGTGGCCGGGTCGAGGCCTCCGGCCGCCGGCGCCGTCCAGCGGGCCGGCGTCGGACTGGAACACGTTCTACGGGCGGAGTGCGTAACCCAGGTCACACCACCGCACGGTTGGCTTCTGCCACTATGGGCCGGTGACCGACCTGACAGAACAGCAGAGACCGACCGAGCGGGAGCCCGCCCCGGCCGCCCCGTTCGCCGAACTGCTGGAGATCGAGCAGCTGGACGAGAACACGTTCCGGGGCCACTGCCACGCCGGCGCCCCGATGCGCGCCTTCGGCGGGCACGTCGCCGCCCAGGCCCTCGCCGCCGCCGGGCGCACCTGCGCCGCCAAGCGCGCGGTGCACTCGCTGCACGGCTACTTCCTGCTGCCCGGAGACCCGACCCGGCCGATCGAGTACCAGGTGGACCGGCTGCGCGAGGGCTTCACCTACACCACCCGCAGGGTCCGGGCGGTGCAGGACCGGAACGAGATCTTCAACCTCACCGCCTCCTTCAAACTCCCCGAGCCGGCCGCCGGCGACCGCCACCGCGAGATGCCCCCGCTGCCCGGCCCGGAGACCCTGCCGGACGCCTTCTCGCACTGGGACGAGGAGCTGCGCACCGCGATCAAGGCCACCGACGGCTTCCGCGACCTCGAACTGCGCTTCGTGCCGCCGGACGCCCCGGGCATGCCCCCGGACGCCCCGGGGATGCCGCAGCAGTTCGTCTGGCTGCGCATCGCCACCCCGCTGCCGGGCACCGACCCGCTGCTGCACACCTGCGCGCTCGCCTACCTGTCCGACCTCACCCTGGCCTCCACCGCCGGGCTGCACGAGCAGCCGAACTTCTTCCAGCGCACCGAACCGCCCCGGCTGCTGATGACCTCGCTGGACCACGCGATGTGGTTCCACCGGCCCTTCCGGGCCGACGAGTGGCTGCTCTTCGCCCAGCGCAGCCCGTCCGCCTCGGACGGCCGGGGCCTGGCCCTCGGCGAGTTCTACGACCGGGACGGCCGGCTGGTCGCCTCGGCCGTCCAGGAGGCGCTGATCCGGAGGATGCCGTAGCTCCCGGGGCGCTGCGGCGGCCACCACGAACGCCCCCGGGGCCCCCGGTGCGCCCCCGGGAGGAGCGTGGTGACCGCCGGGCGAACGGAAGGGGGCCGGTCGGCGTCATACTCCTGAGCGGTCCCGGCCCGTATCATGGTGCGGGTGACCAAGGTTGACCTGTCACCACGGCCGGTGGAGGCGATGTCTCCGCGTCAGCTCGAACGCCGCGAAAGCCTGATCGCGGCCGCGCTCGCCCTGGTGAACGAGATCGGCGTCGAGCGGCTGCAGATGAAGCAGGTCTGCGAGCGGTCCGGAGTCGCCCTGGGGACGGCGTACCGCTATTTCTCCTCCAAGGACCACCTCCTGGCGGCGGCGATCGCCGAGTGGCACCGCCTGCTGCTGGCGGATCTGGTGGCCGAGCTGCGGGGGCCGCGCGCCGGGCTGGGGGCCACCGATCGGGCGGTCCGGTTCGTCCGGGGCGGGATGCGGGCCTACCAGCGCCAGCCCGAGCTGGCGCGGCTCCGGGTGGCCGTCGCCGCCTCCACCGACCCCTTCGCCAGCGAGGCGCTGCAAGGCATGGCCCGGGCCGACAGCACCGCCCTCCAGGCGGTGACGGCCGAGGTGCCGACGGCGGCCAGCGAGCTGGTGCGGCACATCGTGGCGCACGCCTGGCAGGGCGAGCTGACCGCCTGGGTGACCGGCCGCACCACCCTCGGGGACGCCCGGCGGCGACTGGAGGACGTGGTGCGGCTGGTGCTGACCCCGTACGAGACCCACTACCCGGCCCCGTACGAGGTCCAGTCCACCGGCTGAGCGGTCGGCTCAGCCGACCGTCACCGGGTGCGCCACCACCGCGCCGAACAGGTAGCCCTCGCGGTTGAACGCCGCCCGCTCGGGCTGGGTGGCGCCCCGGTGGTCCGTCGCGCGGGCGCGCAGCTCGTAGCCGCCGGGCCGCTCGGGCCGCCAGTCGAGGCTCCAGCGCGTCCAGTCGCCGGCGCGCGCCTGCTCGTCCAGTTCGGCGTGCCGCCAGCTCCGGCCGCCGTCGGTGCTCACCTCGACCAGCCGCACCGGGGCGGTGCCGGACCACGAGCGCCCGTGCAGCCGGTGCTCGCGCCCGGCCTCCAGCCGTGCGCCCTCGGCCAGTTCGAAGGCGGACTTGACCACCTGGGCAGTGAGCGCGGGGCCGCCGCCGGGTGGATGGTCCGGGCCGAACATCCGGTAGAACTCGGTGTTCCAGGGCGAGTGGAGCGGGTGGTCGGCCACCTCGACGCCGCCGACCCACTTGATCGAGGCGATGCCGACCCAGCCGGGCACCACCAGCCGTACCGGCGCGCCGTGGTCGGGGGTCAGCGGCGCCCCGTTCATCTCGTACGCGAGCAGCGCGTCGTCCAGTGCCTTGGCGATCGGCAGCGGGCGGCGCACCGGGCCGTAGTTGGTGCCGTCGACGACGTAGTCCGGGTCCAGGCCAGTGGGCAGCACGTCCACCGCGCGGTCGGTCAGCCCGGCGGCGCGCAGCACCTCGGCCAGCCGGACGCCCCGCCAGGCCGCCGAGCCGATGCTGCCCAGCGTCCACGGGGTGCCGGGGACGCGCTGGCCCTGCTGGCGGTGGAAGAAACTGCGGCCGTTGCCGGCGCACTCGATCAGCGCGTCGATCCGGGTGGCGGGCAGCGCCCGCAGGTCGGCCAGGCCGAACTCGACCGCCCGCTCCGGCCCCGGGGCGCCGCGCAGGCCGCTGCCGAACAGCCGCAGCCGCCAGGCGACCGGGTCGATCAGCGGGGTGCTGGTGTGGTTGCGGACGAAGAACCGTTCCACCGGGACGTGCCGGCCGACGGCGGCCCCGCCGTCGGCGTCGCGCAGCGCCTCCCAGCGCATCTCGGCGTTGGTGTCGCGCTGGACGAACCACTCGGCAGGCAGTGGCTTGACGATCCCGGGCAGGTTGACGCTTCCGGGCACGGGCCTGGCACCTCCTCGGCGGCCGCCCGGCCCGGGGCGCACACCGGGGCGGCCAACGCGGGCGGGTGGGCGCCCCGGCGGCGGAGCGCGGCGGCATCCGGACGGCACTGTCCGGATGGCACTCCTTTCTCCCAGCGTAGGCGCTCCGACGCGTTCCGTGACCTGGGCGGCGGACAGGGGTTTCCATCCGGACCCGGCGCTGACCTTCTCACCGGTGTGGACTCCTGGTGTTCCCGGTGCCGGAACAAGCCCCGCCGCACCGAACACCGAGGAGCACCCGTGCCGTCCGACACCCCCGCCCCGCGCGCCCAGCCCGGACGAGTACGCCGACCGGCCGGCCATCGGCGCCGCCGAGGCCCCCGGCGCTCGCCATGTCGAACTCCCCTACGGGCACCCGCCGATGATCGAGGCACTGCCCCAACTGGGCGAGACAATAGTGGAGTTCATGGAGGGCTGACGCACCGGAGCGGGCCGGGGCCGAGCCGGCGGGGAGCAGGCGGCCTGACGGGTCGCAAGTCCCGACCCCGGCGGCTCTCCGGCGCGCCGCCCGGCCCCAAGCGGCGCCGACTGGACATAGTGCGACATACATCCCGATTCCCCCGTGCTCCGAGTATGTCGAGAGGTCCGCCCGATGAGCAGCCAGCCGCCGCAGCCCTCCCCTCGCACGACGGAGCCCGACGAACCCGGCGAGCCCGCCGCCACCCTCCCCACCGACCGGGCGGTCTTCGGCATCAGCGCCGCCCTGGTGCTGGCGGTGGTCGCCTGGGGCGTGTTCGCCGAGGACTCCCTCGGCCGGACCTCCAGCACCGCGCTCGGCTGGGTGCTGCACAACTTCGGCTGGCTGTTCGTGGTGGCCGCCGACGTCTTCCTCGCCCTCACCGTGCTGCTCGCCTTCAGCCGCTTCGGCCGGATCCGGCTCGGCCGCGACGACGACAAGCCCGAGTTCTCCACCCTCGCCTGGGTGGCCATGATGTTCAGCGCGGGCATGGGCATCGGCCTGATGTTCTACGGCGTCGGCGAGCCCCTCCAGCTGTTCGCGGCCCCGCAGCCCGGCTCCGGCCTGGAACCGCAGAGCCCCGCCGCCGCCCAGCAGGCACTGGAGTTCTCGCTCTTCCACTGGACCCTGCACCCGTGGGCGATCTACGCGGTCGGCGGCCTCGCCCTCGCCTACACCACCTTCCGCAAGGGCAGGGGCAACCGGATCTCCGCCGCCTTCGTCCCGCTGATCGGGCAGCGCGGCGCGGACGGCTGGACCGGGCGCACCATCGACCTGCTGGCCGTCTTCGCCACCGTCTTCGGCTCGGCGACCAGCCTCGGCCTCGGCGCCCTGCAGGTCGCCGACGGGCTCGGGTACATCACCTCCGTCCGCAACACCCAGAACGCCCAGCTGGTCATCATCGGCTCGCTGACCGCCGCCTTCGTGCTCTCCGCCTTCTCCGGCGTGCACAAGGGCGTCAAGTGGCTCTCCACCGCGAACGTGGTGCTGGCCTCGCTGATCATGCTCTTCGTCTTCGTCTTCGGGCCGACGGTCTTCGCCCTGGACTCGATCCCGGCCACCGTCGGCGGCTACCTCTCCGACCTTCTCGGCATGTCCACCCAGACCGGTGCCTTCACCGACGAGAGCTGGCTCGGCTCCTGGACGATCTTCTACTGGGCCTGGTGGCTCTCCTGGGCACCCTTCGTCGGCACCTTCATCGCCCGCATCTCGCGCGGCCGCACCATCCGGCAGTTCCTGCTCGGCGTGCTGCTGGTGCCCAGCGGGGCGACGGTCATCTGGTTCTGCGTGATGGGCGGCACCGCGATCCGGCTGGTCGGTACGGGCGCGGCCGACCTGGTCGCCACCATCCCGCGCGGCCCGGAGGCCTCGCTGTTCGAGATGCTGCGCTCGCTGCCGCTCGGCTCGGTCACCAGCGTGGTCGCGGTGCTGCTGGTGATGACCTTCTTCATCACCAGCGCCGACTCCGCCTCCCTGGTGCTCGGCTCGCTCTCCAGCCGCGGCTCGCTGCACCCGCGCACCCCGCTGGTGGTGGTCTGGGGCGTGCTGATGGGCGGGGTCGCCGCCGCCCTGCTGCTGGCCGGCGGGCTGACCGCGCTGCAGAACGCGACGATCCTGGTCGCCCTGCCCTTCGTGGTGGTGATGCTGCTGCTGTGCGTCTCCCTGGTGAAGGAGCTCCGGGAGGACCCGGCGGCCGGCCCCTCCCGCTTCCACCCCGCCCACGGCCTGCGGGACGCCGTCCGGGTCGCCGTCGGCGAGGCCCTCGCCGAACGCGGTCCACACCGCTGAGCCGGGCGCCGGACGCCCTCCCGGGCACGGCACTGACCAGCGGATACACCCCACCCGCCGGCCGGGTGGGGTGTATGCGGCCAACCGACGCCGGATCCCCGTCCGGACTTCACCCGCGCGTACCGACCGTTCACACCGCCCTGGGAGCCTCCCTGTCATGAACGCCAGCCCTCAGGCGCCCTACCAGGAACCGCGCTTCCCGCTCCCCCAGCGCCACCGCCGTCTGCTCGCCTGCACCGCCGTCCTCGCCTCCATCGCCCTCGGCACCCTCGGGGTGGGCGCCACCGTGGAGACCGTCCAGCACGGCCCGCTCGCCACCATGACGGCGAGCAAGTAGCCGACCCGGCCCGCGCCACCGGCCCGACCCTTCCGGCACCGCCGTCCGCCCCCCGGACGCGGTGCTTCCGTCGTTCCTGAGCCGGAACGACGGGGGCGGCTCCGATCCCAAGATCGGCAAACCCTAAGATCGTTCCGCAACACGACGCGAAGGGGATGCAGTGGCGCGGGTTGCGATCATCGGTGGTGGTATCAGCGGGCTGGGAACGGCGCTCCTGCTCGGTCGGCGGGGCCACAAGGTCACGCTGTTCGAACAGGAGACGCGGCAGGCCGGGGACGACCTGAACCAGGACTTCTTCCACTGGAACCGGCCGAGGGTCCCCCAGGCCGACCAGCCGCACTCCTTCCTCGCCCCCGTCCGCACGGTGCTGCGGGCCGAGGCCCCCGACGTCTACGCGGACCTGCTGGCCCGCGGCGCGTACGAGTACCACGACTTCGACTGGTTCGACGAGCACCCGCCGCACCGCGGCGGCGACGAGGAACTGGTGACCCTGCGCACCCGCCGGATCGTGCTGGAGGCCGCTCTGGCCGCGGGCGTACGGCGGGAACCCGGCATCGAGGTGCGGCGCGGCCGCCGGGTGAGCGCCCTCGCCGTCCGGCGCGGCGACCCGCCCCGGGTCACCGGCGTACGGGTGGGCGGCGAGACCCACCGGGCGGACCTCGTCATCGACGCGGCCGGGCGCCGCTCCCCGGTGCCCCGCTGGCTGGTCGAGGCCGGCTGCCGCCCGCCCGTGACCGACAGCCACCGCACCGGGATCACCTACCTGTGCCGCTGGTACCGGCTGCGCGCCGACGGCCCGCGCGACCCCGGGCGGGTCAGGACCGGCTCGGCCGCGGCCTTCGCGCTGGCCGGCGTCTTCCCCTCCGACAACGACACCTTCGCGCTGAGCATGATCATCTCCACCGGCGATCCGACCCGCGCCTCGCTCGTCGACCCCGCCGTGTTCGAGGCCGTCGCCCGCCGCTTCCCCGCCTGCGCCGCCTGGCTCGACCTCGACCCCGAACCCCTGTCGGCCGTCCTGCCGATGGCCGGCCTGGACAACCGCTGGACCTCCCTCGCCGACGACGCCGGGCCCGTCGTCACCGGCCTGGTCAACACCGGGGACAGCCTCATCCACACCAACCCCACCCTCGGCCACGGCGTGGCCCTCGGCCTGCGCACCGCCCAGTACCTCGCCGCCCACGCCGACCAGGTCGCCGCGGACCCCACCGGCTACCACGCCTGGGCCGGCCGGAACCTCCGCCCGCTGTTCGACGAGCAGGTGGCCGCCGACCGCGCCAACGAGCAGCGCCTCAACGGCGGTTCACAGCTCCCGGAGCGCCGCGCCGCCGCCCTCGCCGCCTGCGCCTTCGACGACCCCGTCGTCATGCGGGCCCGTGCCCATGCCCGCCACCTCGTCCGGCCGGCCAAGGAGGCCTACGGCACCGAGGAGGTCGACCGCGCCGTCACCGCCTGGCTGGCCGCCAACCCGGACTTCACCCCGCAGCACGACGGCCCGACCCGCGACCAGTGGGACGCCCTCATCCCGGCCTGAGCACCCGCCCGGTCCGGCCGTCCGGCCGCCGGGGGACACCCCGGCGGCCGGACGGGGAACCGTCATCGGGGCCCCGGAACAGGGACTCCGGAACAGGGAGTTGAGAGCCGGCGCACCGGGCTCACCGGACCCGCCCTACGCCCGCAGGCCCTCACGGGTCGGCACAGAGGCCGGGGCCGGGGCCGGGCCGGTGGGGCGGGAGTGGCGGCCGGTGCCCGGGGTGGGGTGGAGGTCGGGCGCCGGGGCGTAGCGGGCGGCCGGGGGGCGGAGGAGCCATGTGGTGCGGGGGGTGGGGGTGATCAGCCCGAGGCGGTGCAGGAGGTCGAGGGCGTCGCGGCGCAGGGCGGTGCGGTCGGCGAGGTAGCGCGCGGGGAGGTCGTGGTCGTCGGCGATGTCGCCGAGCAGGCCGTCTATCAGCGCGTCGGAGATCGGGACGTCGCCCTCGCCGCTCTCCCCGCCCTCGCCGGGCAGCGGGCGGACCTCCTCGACCAGGCACTCGATCAGCAGCTGGGCGGCCTGGGCGAGGGTGCCGGTACCGGGGAGGGCGAGGTCGGTGAGTTCGGCGGCCGGGTCGAGCAGGGCGACGCCCTCGGCGCGCAGTTCGGCCTCCAGCCCGAGGAACTCCGCGAGCGCGGCCGGGCCGCTGAGCCGGTGCTCGTGCAGCCAGGCGCGCCGGTCCTCGGGGAGGTCGGCGGCGAGGACGGCGGGCGTCTCGGCGAGGAGCCGGCGTACGGCGGTGCCGGGCTCGGCCTCGGCGGCGCGGCGGATGAGGTCGGCGGCGTCGTCGGCGAGCGCGGGCCGGCCGGCCGGGACGGCGCGGGCGAGTTCGCGGTCGACGGTCAGCACGAAGGCGGTGTCGGCCGGATCGGCCGGCAGGTCGCCCAGCACCTGCCAGTCGGCCAGCGCGGCGAGCGCCATCCCGAGGGCGGTCGGGTCGGCCGCGAGGTCGGGCGCGGCGGCCCGCATCGCGTCGAGCAGCCGCCCGTACCGGAGTTGCTCGGGGGCGTCGACGAGCAGGGCCAGGACGAGGGCGAGCCGGGCGTAGCCGGCCGGGGTGAACGGGGCACCGGTGACGGGGTGTTCGAGGCGGCGGCCGGCACCGGGGCCGAGGCCGGCCTTGCAGAGCCGGGCGTGCCAGGGGCCGACCACCAGGCGGTAGCCGAGCAGGGTGTCGAAGCGCTCGATGAGCCAGTCGCGGTGACGGCGGATCAGCGGGAAGCCGTCGGCGTGCGAGCCGGAGGCGGTGACCAGCGGGTGGGCGAGCAGCAGCCGGGCGGCGATCCGGCGTTCGGCGTCCGGGAGTTCCACACCGGAACGATCCTGCACGTCGGGCGGGGCTTCCGGGAGCGCGCGGCCCCGCTCCGGCCGGCGGTGCCTGCCGGGCCCGCCGGGCTTGGCGCCTGACCGGACGACGGGCAGTGCGGCGGCGTCCCGCCGGGCCCGGCGCAGGCCGCCCTCGGTACGGGCCTCGCGGGTGCGCGGTGCGGCGGCGGCGTGGGCCGTCGGGCCGTGCCACCAGCTGACGGCGGGGTCGGCGGGCGCGGCGGCGGCGCCGAGGTGCCGGGCGGGGTAGAGGCCGAAGGAGGCGGTGCACAGGTCGTCCGCGGTGCCGGGGGTGGCGGCGGCGAACCAGTGGGCGAGCCGCAGCAGCCCGGGGTCGGGCGAGAGCCCCTCGGCGGTCGCCTGCGGGCCGTCAGCACCGGTCCCGGCCACGGCATGGACCTCGACTTCGGCTTCGGCGGACGCTTCGGCTCCGCGTACGGCGAGGACGGCGTCGGCGGTTCCCCGTCCTGCCCCGCCCTTGCGTCCGTCCGGCCTGCCGGCGGCCACCCGGGTGGCGCCGACCGCGTACTCCTGCTGCTCCATGTCGGGGTCCAGACTAGACGGTGACCGGCTCACCCGGTGGCAGCAACCGTCCTCCCGAGGAACTCTCCGCAGGAGCCGTCGAAGCGGGCGCCCGCACCCCGTTTCCACCGGCCGCGCCGTCACTCCCCGCCGCCCGACCGGGTTACGCACCGGTAACCCGGTCTTCCGCCGCCCGGTCGACTCCCCTAAGGTCGATCTCCCCACCCCGAACGACTGCGGAGGCACACGCCGCATGAGTATCCGTACGACCACCCGCGCCACCGGCCTCGGCGGGCGCCTGCGTTCGGCCACCGGCCTGCTCGGCGGCTTCGCGGCCACCTCGGCGGCGCACCTGGGCTCGATCCTGTCCGGCGCGTCCGTCCTGCAGAACGCCACCAAGCCGGCCCTGATGCCGCTGCTGGCCGCGCACAGCGTGGCGGCGGCGTCCCGCGCCGGGCGCGAGGCGCCGAAGCTGCTGGCCCCGGCACTGCTGGCGAGCGCGGGCGGGGACGTGCTGCTGCAGCTGAAGAACGACACCGCGTTCCTGGCCGGCATGGGTTCCTTCGCGGCCGCGCACGTCTGCTACGTCACGATGTTCGTCCGGCGCGGGGCGCTCACCGACCGCCGACGGGCCCTGGTGGTCGCGGCCGCGTACGCGACGGCCTGGGCGGGCCTGGTCAGTCAGCTCTGGCCGGACCTCGGGGACCTCAAGGTGCCGGTGGCCGGCTACAGCCTGCTGCTCACCTCGACCGCCGTCACCGCGGCCGGGCTGAACTGGCGGACCGGGCTGGGCGGGGCGCTGTTCCTGCTCTCCGACACGCTGATCGCCACCCAGATCGCGAAGTGGCGCGAGCTGCCGGGGCATCAGTTCTGGATCATGGCGACGTATGTGCTGGCCCAGTACCTGCTGGCCAGCGGCACCCTCCAGCACCAGGAGCACCCGGAGCACCAGGAGCGACCCGAACGGCTGGAACCGGCGGCCGTCTGACGCACCACCGCGCCGCCGGTCCGGTCAGGATCCGGCGGCGCGGGGCGCGGCTGCGGAGGGGGCGGGGCCTTCAGGCGCCGCGCCGCCGGAGCAGCCAGAAACCGCCGACACCGCCGGCCATCAGGGCCAGCCCTCCGGCCAACTCCGCCGGGTCCGCCGCGACCGAGCCGCCGAGGCCGGTCTCCACCGCGCCGTGCGGGCCGACCTGCTGGCTGCCGGCACCGGACTGGCCGAGCGAGCCGGCCCACTCCCCCGCCGCCTTGCCCCAGTCGCCGAGGCCCTTGTCGGAGCCGCCGGCGGCGACGGTGCCGACCGTGACGGTGGTGGAGAAGGCGCCGCCGTCCGGACAGGTGCCGTCGACCTTGCTGTCCCCGCCGTGCTGGGAGGCCAGCCGGGCGGAGCCGGTGTGCTTGCCGTCGGCTCCCAGGGTGAGGGTCGCCGGGCCGCCCTCGAAGGCGGCGGAGTGGGCGGTGATGGTCTTGGCGTCGGGCTTGTCCGACTTCTCGCAGGAGACCGTGACCGTCACGGTCTGGCCCGGTGCGGCCTGGGACGGGCTGACCGAGGCCGCGCCGTTTCTGGCGGACGCGAGGGGGGCCGTCAGACCGGTCAGCACCGTCGCGCCGATCAGGGCGGCGGCGGCCGTACGCATGGGGCGCATGCCGGAACCTCCGGGATTCTCGGGCGCAGCCGGGGACTCCCATGTCCACGTGGTGTGTCAACTGCACCCGGTTATTCACCGACGGTAGGCAGGCGCTCCCGGCCCGGCCACCGCTCAGGACCGTTCGAGCGACGGCCCGTCACCCAGTGTCAACATGGTGACTCAGAGGTCCAGGTCGACCACGACCGGGGCGTGGTCCGAGGTGCCCTTGCCCTTGCGGGCCTCGCGGTCCACGTAGCTGTCGGTGACGGCGTCGGCGAAGGGCTCGTTGGCGTACGTGAGGTCGATCCGCATGCCGCGGTTCTTCGGGAAGGCCAGCTGGCGGTAGTCCCAGTAGGTGTAGGGGCGGTCGTACTTCAGCGGGCGCGGCACCACGTCGTGCAGGCCGATCTCGTCGAGGGCGGCCAGGGCGGCGCGCTCGACGGGGGTGACGTGGGTGAGGCCCTCGAAGGCGGCGACGTCGAAGACGTCCTCGTCGGTGGGGGCGATGTTGAAGTCCCCGAGGACGGCGAAGGGGCGCGGGCCGGCCGCGTCCTCGGCGGCGGCCTTGCGCAGCGCCTCCAGCCACTCCAGCTTGTAGTGGAAGTGGGCGTGGTCGACCTCGCGGCCGTTGGGCACGTAGACCGACCAGACCCGGACCGGGCCGCAGGTTGCGGCGATGGCGCGCGGCTCGACGTCGGGCAGCAGGGCGCCGTCGGCCAGGTAGCCGGGCTGGCCGGGCAGGCCGCGCACGACGTCGTCCAGGCCGAGCCGGGAGACGATGGCGACGCCGTTCCAGCGGCCGGTGCCGTGCGCGGCCGTCTCGTAGCCGAGCTCGCGGACCTGCTCGTACGGGAAGGCGTCGGCCGCGCACTTGAGCTCCTGGAGGCAGAGCACGTCGGGCTTGGCGCTCTCCAGCCACTCCAGGAGCTTGGGCAGCCGCGCGGTGACGGAGTTGATGTTCCAGGTGGCGATGCGGACGGTCACGGCGGGCGGCCTTCCCGGTGGTTCGGTCGGTACGGACGGGGGTGGGCCCCCTGGGGAGGCCCACCCCGAACATACCGTCCGGCACCGACAACCCGGCCCGACCGGCGCCACGGCCGGTCCTGGCCCGCGCCGTGGCCGGTCCTGGCCGGCGGCGCCGGGCGTCAGCCCGCCGGCCGGACCACCGCGGCCGAGCCGCCGCCGCGCCGCACCGGTTCGGCCGCGGCCACCCAGCGGCCGTCCGGCAGCCGTTCCACGCCGGTCGCGGCGCCGATCTCGCCGCCGTCGGTGAACCGGTGCCCGAGGGCTTCCAGCGCGGCCCGCTCCGGCAGTGCCAGGAAGCCGGGCTCGGCCTGGGTGGCGGCGCTGTTGCGCTGGCTGGCCCGGGGCGCGGCGATGGCTCGCTCCAGGCTCAGCCCCCGGTCGAGGCGCCCGAGCAGCACCTGCAGGGTGGTGGTGATGATGGTCGCGCCGCCGGGGCTGCCGGTGGCCAGCAGCGGCTCGCCGTCGCGCAGCACGATGGTCGGGGACATCGAGGAGCGCGGCCGCTTGCCCGGGCCGGGCAGGTTGGGGTCGGGGACGCCGGCGGCGAGCGGGGCGAAGTCGAAGTCGGTCAGCTCGTTGTTGAGCAGGAAGCCCCGGCCGGGGACGGTGATGCCGCTGCCGCCGGTCTGCTCGATGGTGAGGGTGTACGAGACGATGTTGCCCCAGCGGTCCGCCACCGTCAGATGGGTGGTGTTGGGACCCTCGTACGGCTCGGGGACGGCCTGGCCGGTGTCGGCGCAGTCGGCCGGGTGGCGCGGGTCGCCGGGGGCGAGCGGGCTGGTGAGCGCGTGGTCGGGGCTGATCAGGCAGGCCCGGGAGGCGGCGTAGCGCTCGGAGAGCAGCTGCTTGGTCGGGACGTCGACGAAGGCCGGGTCGCCGACCCAGCGGTTGCGGTCGGCGAAGGCGATCCGCGAGGCCTCCAGGAAGTGGTGGTAGTACTGGGTGCCGCTGTCGGCGGAGAGGTCGCCGTCCTCGAGGATGTGCAGCGCCTCGCCGACGGTGGTGCCGCCGGAGCTGGAGGGGGCCATCGAGTAGACGTCGTAGTCGCGGTAGGCGACGTGGGTGGGCGCCTGGTCGCGGACCCGGTAGGCGGCCAGGTCGGCGGTGTCGACCTTCCCTGGACGGGCGTTGCGGCCGGCGGCCGGGTCAACTGGCGGGTGCTGCAGGGTGTTGACGATGTCCGCGGCCAACTCGCCCTGGTAGAAGGCCTTCACGCCGTCCTTGGCGAGCAGCTTGTAGGTCGCGGCGAGGTCGGGGTTGCGCAGCACGGAGCCGACCTCGGGGAGCTTTCCGCCGGGCAGGTAGATCTTGGCGGTGGCCGGGAAGTCCTTGAACCGGCTGTAGTTGTCGGAGGTCTGACCGCGGAAGGTGCCGTCGACGACGAAGCCGTTCTCGGCGATCCGCTCGGCGGGGTCGAGGTTCTGCGCGAGCGAACGGGTGCCCCACTGGCGCAGCGCGGAGTCCCAGGTGGCGGGGGTGCCGGGGACGCCGACGGACAGTCCGCTGGTGACGGCGTCGGCGAAGGCGAGCGGCTTGCCGTCCTCCAGGAACAGCCCGCTGTCGGCGGTGTGACCGGCCGTCTCGCGGCCGTCGATGGTGTGCACCCGGCCGGTGGCGTGGTCGTAGTAGACGAAGTACCCGCCGCCGCCGATCCCGGAGGAGTAGGGCTCGGTCACCCCGAGCGCCGCGGCGGCGGCCACGGCCGCGTCCACCGCGTTGCCGCCCTTGCGCAGCACCTCGATCCCGGCGGCGGTGGCGTCGGCGTCCACGGATGCCACCGCGCCGCCCCACCCCACCGCCTCCGGCACCTTCGGCGGCGGCGCCGCGGCGCCGGCGGGTCCGGTGGTGGCCCAGACCAGTGCGGTGGCGAGCAGCAGTGATGGTGCGAGACGGGTCAGAGCCCTCATCCAGGTCCTCCTGATGTGACGTCAACTCATCAGTTGTTCCACAGGAGGGATGATCCGACAACCACACCATGCCACTACCCATGGGTAGTTGACGTGATTGATGCAGGAGGGGAGGGGAGGAGGGAGGGCGGCGAACAGAAAACAGCTGACAACTTTCAGCGAACAGAAAACATCATCTGTTCGCTGAAAGTTGTCAGCTGTCACCCATGCCGACCCGACCGCTACAGCGCGCTGCGCTCCACCCGCCGCCGCTTGATGGTGCGGAACCGCCGCGCCACCTGCCGCGCCAGGTCCGCCGCCCCGACCAGCCCGGCCTCGTTGCCGAGGGCGGCGTGGACGATGGTGGCCTCGGGCCGGAAGCCGCGGCCGGTCAGGGTGCGGCGGAAGGTGTCCCGGGCCGGGCCGATCAGCAGGTCGCCGGCCTCCGAGACACCGCCGCCGATGACGAAGCGCCCCGGGTCCAGCGCCGCCGCCAGGTTGGCGATGCCGACGCCGAGCCAGGTGCCGACCTCGTAGAGCAGTTCGGTCGCGGTCGGGTCGCCGTCCTGGGCGGCCTCGGTGACCAGCGGCCCGGTGATGCCCTCGACCGTGCCGCCGGCCCGGGCGAGCAGGGGCTGCACCACCGGGGACTCCTCGGCGACCAGCTCCCGGGCGTCGCGCACCAGCGCGTTCCCGGAGGAGTACTGCTCCCAGCAGCCGCGGTTGCCGCACGGGCAGCGGTGGCCGCCGGGCACCACCTGCATGTGCCCGAACTCGCCCGCCAGGCCGTACTTGCCGCGGTCGACGTAGCCGTCCCGGACGACCGCGCCGCCGATGCCGGTGCCCAGGGTGAGCATCACCATGTGGTCCTCACCGCGCCCGGCACCGAAGCGCCACTCGGCCCAGGCCGCCGCGTTGGCGTCGTTCTCGACGATCACCGGGAAGCGCAGCCGCTCGCTGAGCGCCTGCTGGAGCGGCTCGTTGCGCCAGTTGAGGTGGGGGGCGAAGAGCACCCGGGAGCGCTCGGCGTCGACCCAGCCGGCCGCGCCGATGCCGACCGCGTGGACGTCGTGCCGGTCGGCGAGCTCGAGCACCAGCTCGACGATCACGTCCTCGACGACCCGGGCGCTCCTGCTCTTGTGCGGGGTGTCGGTGCGCAGCTTCTCCAGCACCTTGCCCTCGCCGTCGACGACCCCCGCGACCACCTTGGTGCCGCCGATGTCGACGCCGATGGTGGGCAGCCGCAGTATCCCCGCGGGCAGGGCGCGGCGCCGGCGCTCGGCCCGCGGGCCGAGGCCGAGCAGGGTGGGCAGGACGGCCGGCCGAGTGCTGCCTTGGGGGCTGGTCACGGCTGCGGACGCTCCTCACGGGAGAGGGTGGTGTTCGGACGGGCCAGCTCGTGCGAGAGCTCGGCGAGGTCGGAGCCGCCGGCCATCTCGGTGGTGAGCTGTTCGAGGCTGATCGCGTCACGCGGGTGGCTGCCGGCCATCCGCCCCCGCTTCAGCAGGGTGAAGTGGTCGCCGACCAGGTAGGCGTGGTGCGGGTTGTGGGTGATCAGCACGACCCCGAGCCCGGCGTCGCGGGCCGCCGTGACGTACTTGAGCACCACCCCGGACTGCTTGACGCCGAGCGCCGCGGTCGGCTCGTCCAGGATGAGCACCTTGGCGCCGAAGTGCACGGCCCGGGCGATGGCCACGCACTGGCGCTGCCCGCCGGAGAGGGTGCCGATCGGCCGGTCGACGTCGTACAGGTCGATGCCCATGTTGGCGAGCGCCTCGCGGGTGGTGGCGCGCATGCCGTCGGCGTCCAGCCGCAGGCCGCCCCAGCGGCGCATGCCCTGTTCGGAGCCGAGGAAGAAGTTGCGCCACACCGGCATCAGCGGGACGACGGCGAGGTCCTGGTAGACGGTGGCGATGCCTCGGTCCAGGGCCTGGCGCGGGGAGTCGAGCCGGACCTCCTCGCCGCCCACGGTGTAGGTGCCCTCGTCGTGCTGGTGCAGCCCGGCGATGATCTTGATCAGGGTGGACTTGCCGGCGCCGTTGTCGCCGAGCACGCAGCTGATCTCGCCGGTCCGCAGGGTCAGGGAGACGTCCTGCAGGGCCCGGACCGTCCCGTAGGTCTTGCCGACGCCTTCCAGGGAGAGGAGTTCTGAAGAGGTCATCGCGGCCCCCGTTCCGCCCGGCGCTTGACGTAGGCGTTGAGCAGCGCGGCCAGCAGCAGCATCGCGCCGAGGAAGAACTTGAACCAGTCCGGGTTCCACTGGGCGTAGATGATGCCCTTGCTGGCCATGCCGAAGATCAGCGCGCCGAGCGCGGAGCCGGCCACCGAACCGTAGCCGCCGGTGATCAGGCAGCCGCCGATCACGGCCGCGACGATGTAGATCAGCTCGTTGCCGACGCCCTCGCCGGACTGGACGGTGTCGAAGGAGAACAGCAGGTGCTGCCCGAGCACCCAGGCACCGAAGCCGACGCCCAGGTAGAGCACCGTCTTGGTGCGGGCGACCGGCACGCCGACGGCGCGGGCGGCGGCCGCGTCGCCGCCGACGGCGAAGATCCAGTTGCCGAAGCGGGTGCGCAGCAGCACCCAGCTGCCGATCACCAGCAGGCCGAGCCACCACCAGACGGTGGCCTTGATCGCCAGTCCGCCGATGGTCAGCTCGGAGGCGAACAGCCACCGGCAGGTCTCGTAGCCCTGCATGTCCGCGATGGACTTGGTGGAGACCGTCCCGGAGATCGCCTTGGTGACGCCCAGGTTGGCGCCGGTCAGCATCAGGAAGGTGCCCAGGGTGACGATGAAGCTGGGCAGCCTGGTGCGACCGAGCATCCAGCCGTTGAACCCGCCGATCGCCAGCGTGGTGGCCAGCGAGACCAGGACGCCGACCCAGGTGACCGCGGTGAACTGGTACGAGACCATCGAGGAGGTCAGCGCGGCGGTGGTGACCAGCACGCCGGCCGACAGGTCGAACTCGCCGCCGATCATCAGCAGCGAGACCGGCACGGCCATGATCCCGATGGTGGACGCCGCGTAGAGCACGGTGCCCAGCGAGGAGACCCTCAGGAAGGGTTCGGCGACGGCCGCGAACACCGCGAACACCGCGACGGCGGCGATCAGCGAGCCGAGCTCGGGCCGGGCGAGGATCCGCCGCAGGGTGGTCGGGCGGTCCTGGACGAGCAGGTCGGAGGTGGTGGGGCTGGTCACCTGGTCCCCCTCGCCACGTACTCGGCGAGCGCGTCGGCGTTGTCCTTGGTCAGGATCTGCGGGCCGGTCGCGACGGGCTTGCCGCCGCCGAGCATGTCCAGGTTGGACTTGTACAGCCACAGCAGGTCGACGCCCTCGTAGCCCTGGAGGTAGGGCTGCTGGTCGACGGCGAAGCCGACGCTGCCGGACTTGAGGCCGGCCACCACCTGCGGGCCGAGGTCGAAGGTGTCCAGCTCCACGCCGCGGTGGGCGTCCTGGACGGCCTGCAGTCCGGTGGCGGCAATCGGCCCGGAGAGGGTGAGCACGGTGTCGATGGAGGGGTCGGCCTGGAGCTTGGCGGAGATCGCCGCCCGGGCGTCGGGCATGTCGACGCCGTTGACGTAGAGCGTCTGGAAGCCGCCGCCGGCCTTGGACTGGGCGCCCGAGCAGCGCTCCTCCTGGCCGACGTTGCCCTGCTCGTGGATCACGCACAGCACGTTCTTGCGGCCGCGCGAGGCCAGCTCCGTACCGGCCGCCTGGCCGGCCGAGGACTCGTCCTGGCCGATGTGGGTGAGCGCGCCGAACTTGGCGGAGAACTCCTGACCGGAGTTGATCGTGATCACGGGGATGCCGGCCGCCTTGGCCTTGCCGAGGACGTCGGCCATCGCGTCGCCCTTGGCGAGGGTGACCAGCAGGCCGTCGACCTTCTGGTCGATGGCGGCCTGGACGAGCTGGACCTGGTTCTGGGTCTGCGCGTCGTTGGAGTACAGGAAGGTGATGTTGTCCTTGGCGGCGGCCTGCTCGGCGCCCTTGCGCACGCTGTCCCAGAAAGCGTCGCCGGCTCCGGCGTGGGTCACCATGGCGACCTTCCAGCGCGGGGTGGTGACGGCGCTGCCGCCGGTGGCCGCGGCCTTGGCGCGGGCCTCCTCGGCGCGTCTGCCTCCGGTACTGCTGCAACCGGCCGCGGTGACCGCGAGGGCCAGGACGGCGCACACGGGCCAGAAGCGGCGGGACGGGCGAAAGCGGGTTGTGCTCATCCCCCTAGTCTCTCTGGCCCGGCGGTGCGGGATCGCACCGCCTCGCCCGGTGGTGCGAACGGCCCGGGAGGTAAGGTGCCGCGGGGGACCTTCCTGGAAGTTCGCTGGGCATCTGGTCCGGAGCACCGCCGTCCGGGTGACAGACTAGGCGCCGACCCGAAGCTGGAACACCTCGGAAACGTGATGTTCCTCTCAGGTTCCGCACAGATTCGGACGGCAACCGATCATCGGTTCGCTGCCGTCTGATGCCATTGACGTGCGTTCGGGCGAGTGGGGCCCGAGCGGCGAGCGACCCGGATACGAGAACTTGATGGAACTGACAGGTACGCCATTCCTTATCCTCACCGTCATCCTGGTGCCGGTGTCCATCACGGTGGCGCTGCTGTTCTGGGGGAAGGTGCGCGGCCCCCAGCCGGTGCGCACCCTGTCCCGGATCGTCATGATCATGTTCTGCCAGGTCACCGCCGTGCTGATGGTCTTCGTGATGGTCAACAACGCGAACCTGATCTACGGCAACTGGGACGACCTGCTCGGCACCGGTGACCACGTCCGCGCGGTGCCCTCGGTGGCTCCGGAGAACCCGGCGGGCAACGGCAAGGACGGCCAGTCCGACGCCGCCAAGCAGCCGCCGAAGGCGCTGCAGAAGTTCGGCGGCGTGAACGACCCGGCGGTGCCCGGCGACGTCCAGAAGACCGAGCTCAAGGGCCAGGTGTCCGGCGTCGACGGCGAGGTGCTGGTCTGGCTGCCGCCGCAGTACAACGACCCGGCGTTCAAGGACAAGAAGTTCCCCGTGGTCGAGCTGATCCCCGGCTACCCGGGCTCCTCCTCCACCTGGTACGGCACCCTCAAGGTCTCCGAGCAGCTCAAGCCGCTGATGCAGCAGGGCAAGGTCGCGCCGTTCATCCTGGTCTCGCCGCGCACCCTGCTGCTGGGCAACCACCAGGACGCGGGCTGCACCGACATCTCCGGCAAGATCAACGCGGATGCCTGGATCACCCGCGACGTCCCGCAGATGGTGCTGGACAACTTCCGCGCCGATCCGTCCTCGGACCGCTGGGCGATCGCCGGCTACTCGGCCGGCGCCCACTGCGCGGCCAAGCTGTCGCTGGCCCACCCCAACCGCTACCGCGCCGCCATCGCCATGTCCGGCTACAACGACCCGGCGACCGAGGGCGACTCGCTGGTCGGCAAGGACCCGAAGCTGCGCGAGGCGAACAACCCGGTCAACATCCTCAAGTCCGCCCAGCAGCCGCCGAAGGTCGCCCTGCTGGTCAGCGGCGCCAAGGGGGACGGCTACGAGGACGGCCAGGCGATCGCCGCCGCGGCCAAGGAGCCGACCAAGGTCCAGGTCGAGGAGAGCACCGGCCCGCACACCACCGACATGTGGAAGCGGATGGTGCCCAGCGCCTTCGAGTGGCTGACCGGGATCATCCCGGTGCAGTGACCGGCCGTCACGGCCGAGGGCCCGCCGCGAAGACTCGCGGCGGGCCCTCGGCCGTTCCCGACCGTTCCCGACCGTTCCCGGCCGGCTCCGGCGTCGGTGTCAGGAAGGGCCGATTCCTGGGAGACCGCTGGAAGGCGACCGGAACCGAGCGGACCTGAACGGGCCTGAGCAGACCCGAGCGGAACTGCCAGGAAACGATCAGGCCAGTTCCAGCGCCAGATAGAAGTCCACCCGGTCCTCCAGCCGGGAGAGGTCCCGCCCGGTCAGCTCCTCGATCCGGCCGATCCGGTACCGCAGGGTGTTGACGTGGACGTGCAGCTGCCCGGCGCAGCGGGTCCAGGAGCCGTCCGAGCGCAGGAAGGCCTCCAGGGTGCGGACCAGGTCCGCCTGGTGCTCGATGTCGTACGCGATCACCTTGTCCAGCAGCCGGCTGCGGAAGGCCCGGCGGACCTCGTCCGGGACGGCGGCCAGCAGCAGCACGTGCGAGGCCAGCTCCTCGGGGCCGGCCACACAGACCCGGCCGACGCGGGCGGCGGCGATCCGGCGGGCGTGCCGGGCCTCCTCCAGGGCGCCGCGCAGGCCGCCGGCCTCCGAGGCGGGGGCGGAGACGCCGAGGGTGATCCGGCCCTCCGAGCCGAGCCCGGCCTCCAGGGGGGCGAGCAGCTCGCGCAGGGTGTCGGCGGGCACCGGGCTGTCCAGCGCGGGCAGCACCACCACGGCGCCGTGGCCCGCCCCGGCGACCAGGGCGCGGTCGGTGGTGCCGCCGAGCGCCTCCTCCAGGACGGAGCGCACCATGCCCTCCGGCAGGCCGGTGCCCTCGGCGCTGAGCACCAGCCAGGAGGCTTCCTGCGCCGGGGACTTGGGCTCGGGGTTCTCGTAGCGGGCGGCCATCGCCGAGGAGGCGTACAGGGTGCGGCTGATCTCGGCCGGGTCGGCGTCGCGGCGCAGCAGGGCGAGCAGTTCGTCGGCCAGTCGGCGGCGCAGCCGGCGGCCCTCGTCCCGGCGCTGGCGCTCGGCGGCGACCAGCCGGGCCAGGTTCTCGGCGAGCTGCTGGCGCTTGGTGGTCCACTCGGTGACGTCGCCGGCCACCGCGAGCACCCAGTCGGCCAGCGCAGAGCCGGCCTGCGGGGCCTCGTCCTCGGCGGAGGCCGCGGCGGGCAGCAGCGAGTAGGCGCCGCCGGCCAGTCGGGCCCGGTGCGGGGGGCGGCGGCGCTGGCGCTGGGCGGCGAGGTGGGCGCGGACCAGCTGGTCGCGGTCCTCGGCGGTGAGCCGGTCGGCCGGGCCGGCGATCACCCCGCCGGTCGGGGTGAGCACCCAGCAGTCCAGGTCGAGGTCGCCGCCGAGCAGGTCCAGCACGGCGTCCAGCCCGCCGCCGCCGGCCGCCGAGACCAGCAGCCGGTGCCGGTCGACCAGGGCGGCGAGGTCGGCGGCGCGGTCGGCGGAGACCTGCCGGCCGATGAACTCGGTGACGGTGCCGAAGGCGATGTCGTCGGGGACGGCCAGCAGCGGCATCCGGTGCCGGCGGCAGGCCTCGACCAGGTCCTCGGGCACCGGGCCGACCTCGGCCTCGCCGGCCGCCAGGGCGACGGCGCCGCCGGCCGCGATGGTCCGCACGAAGCGCTCGGAGTCGGCCGGAGCGCTCCGCCAGAGCATCCCGGTGAGCACCAGCTCGCCGCCGTGCAGGTAGCGGCCGGGGTCGTGCAGGTCCGTGGTCATCACACCGCTGACCTGCCGGTCCAGCTCCTCCTCGGCCGCGAGCAGGCGCAGTCGGGGGGCGCCGGGGGCGAGCAGGTCACGGACACGCATCCGCGGACTCCTAACGGGGGGCTGGAACAGGGGGTTCGAACGGGGGGCTGGAGCGGGGCCGGGGGGCGGATCGAGGGGGTGGGGGTGGCCGGGCGCGCCGCCCGGGGGTGACAGTGTGCCCGAACATCCGTGCTCGGTGTTACGTACCAACGGGCGGTCGGATCACGGGCCCGTGGACCGTGCGTCACGGCCGGATTACGGTCGTAGGTAGCACCCGGCGGAGACCTGGACTGCGGGATTCTCCTGCTTAGAGGAACGTACAGGATGCCGGGCGGGCGCACAGCCGGGGCTTCATGCCATCGGTGACTGCCAGTGGCCCCGGTCACAGGAGTTCACTGGGCGACACGCCGCCGGACACCCGGTCGGCGAAGACTTGAGGAGAAACCCGCATGGAGTTCCTTCGGCCCGCCACCTGGGACGAGGCTCTCGCGGCGAAGGCTGAGTACCCGACCGCGCTGCCCATCGCGGGCGGCACGGACGTCATGGTCGAGCTGAACTTCGACGTGCACCGGCCATCCGCGATTCTCGACCTGAACCGCGTCACCGAGCTCACCGAATGGACGAACGACGGCAGCGTCGTCCGGCTCGGCGCCTCCGTCCCGTACGCCCGGATCATCGCGGAGCTGTCCGGGCCGCTGCCCGGGCTCGCGCTGGCGGCCCACACCGTCGGCTCACCGCAGATCCGCAACCGCGGCGGCGTCGGCGGCAACCTGGGCGGCGCCTCCCCGGCCGGTGACGCGCACCCCGCGCTGCTGGCGGCCGGGCGGGACGTGTTCGTCGAGGCGGCCTCGGTGCGCGGCACCCGGCTGATCCCGATCGACGAGTTCTACGTCGGCGTGAAGCGCAACAGCCTGGAGGCGGACGAGCTGATCCGCGCGGTACACATCCCGGTCGCGGACGGCCCGCAGCAGTTCTCGAAGATCGGCACCCGCAACGCGATGGTGATCGCGGTGTGCGCGTTCGGCTTCGCGCTGCATCCCAGGAACGGAACCGTCGGCACCGGGATCGGTTCGGCTGCCCCCACGCCGCGCCGCGCCGTCGAGGCCGAGGAGTACCTCCAGGGGGTGCTCGCCGAGCGCGGGCTCTGGGAGTCCGGCGACCTGCTGGGCACCGAGGTGATCCAGCGCTTCGGCGAGCTGGTGAAGGCCGCGGCCTCCCCCATCGACGACGTCCGGGGCACCGCGGACTACCGGCGCCACTCGCTCGCCGTGATGGCCCGCCGCACCCTCACCTGGTGTTGGAACGACTACAGCAAGCAGATCAGGAGCGCGGCATGAGGGTCACGTTCACCGCCAACGGCAAGCCCGTCGAGGCCGACGACGTGTGGGAGGGCGAGAGCCTGCTCTACGTGCTGCGCGAGCGCGTCGGCCTGCCCGGTTCGAAGAACGCCTGCGAGCAGGGCGAGTGCGGCTCGTGCACCGTCTACCTGGACGGCGTGCCGGTCTGCTCCTGCCTGGTCGCGGCCGGACAGGTGCAGGACCGCGAGGTACGCACGGTCGAGGGCCTGGCCGAGGAGGACGGCGAACTGGGCCTGGTCCAGCAGGCGTTCATCGACGCCGGGGCCGTCCAGTGCGGCTTCTGCACCCCGGGGCTGCTGGTGCAGACCGACGCCCTGCTGGAGCAGGACTCCCAGCCGAGCGACAACGACATCCGCGAGGCGCTGTCGGGCAACCTGTGCCGCTGCACCGGCTACGAGAAGATCATGGACGCGGTGCGGCTCGCCTCCGCCCGCAAGTGCGCCGGGGAGGGTTCGAAGTGAGCGAGCGAAGCGAACGGAGCATCAAGGGGTGCGCGTCGGGCGAAGCGCCCGCCGAACGCAGCGAGGTGGCCGCATGAGCACCAGGACCATCCAGGGCCAGAAGAACCTGCAGAACATCAACCAGGCCTCCAAGGACGGCATCGGCGGCTCGCCGCTGCGCCCGGACGGAAACCTGAAGGTCAGGGGCGAGTTCGCCTACTCCTCCGACATGTGGCACGAGGACATGCTCTGGGGCATGGCGCTGCGCTCGCCGCACCCCCGGGCCGACATCCTGAGCGTGGACATCTCCGAGGCGCTCAAGGTGCCCGGCGTCTACGCGGTACTGACCCACGAGGACATCCCCGGCGCCAAGTACTACGGCCTGGAGATCCAGGACCAGCCGGCCCTGGCGATCGACAAGATCCGCTACCACGGTGAGGCGATCGCCCTGGTCGCCGCCGACCACCCGGAGACGGCCCGCCGCGCGGTGAAGAAGATCAAGGTCGAGTACGAGGTGCTCACCCCGATCGTCACCGAGGAGCAGTGCCTCGACCCGGAGACCCACGGCTACGTGCACGAGCCGCACGAGTACAAGTCCCACGCGTACGGCAACATCTGCCACGAGCAGAAGCTGGTCTCCGGCCTCGGCGTGAACGACGAGGTGCGGGCGCTGGCGGACGTCATCGTCAGCGGCGACTACGAGGTCGGCATGCAGGACCAGGCCTTCCTCGGCCCCGAGTCCGGCCTGGCCGTGCCCGCCGAGGACGGCGGCATCGACCTCTACATCGCCACCCAGTGGCTGCACGTGGACCGCGAGCAGATGGCCCCGGTGCTGGACCTGCCCGAGGAGAAGGTCCGGCTCACCCTGGCCGGCGTCGGCGGCGCCTTCGGCGGCCGCGAGGACATCTCGATGCAGATCCACGCCTGTCTGCTGGCCCAGCGCACCGGCAAGCCGGTCAAGATCGTGTACTCCCGGGACGAGTCCTTCTACGGCCACGTCCACCGCCACCCGGCGCGGATGCACTACGAGCACGGCGCCACCCGGGACGGCAAGCTGGTCTTCGCCGACTGCCGGATCGTGCTGGACGGCGGCGCCTACGCCTCCGCCTCCCCCGCCGTGGTCGGCAACGCGGCCTCGCTCGGGCACGGCCCGTACGTGATCCCGAACGTGAAGATGCACGCCATCGCGCTCTACAGCAACAACCCGTCCTGCGGGGCGATGCGCGGCTTCGGCGCCGTCCAGGCGGCGTTCGGCTACGAGACCCAGATGGACAAGCTGGCCGCCGCCCTCGGCATGGACCCGGTGGAGCTGCGGCAGCTGAACGCGATGTCGGAGGGCGACTTCATGCCCACCGGCCAGCAGATCGACTCCCCCGCGCCGGTGGCCGAACTGCTCCAGCGGGCCAAGGACATGCCGCTGCCCCCGCCGCTGGACACCGAGCACCTGGACGTGCGCGCGCTGCCCGGCGCGCTCTCCAACACCTCGCACGGCGAGGGCATCGTGCGCGGGGTCGGCTACTCGGTCGGCATCAAGAACGTCGGCTTCTCCGAGGGCTTCGACGACTACTCCACCGCCCGGGTGCGGCTGGAGGTGATCGGCGGCGAGCCCGTCGCCATGGTGCACACCGCGATGGCCGAGGTCGGCCAGGGCGGCGTCACCGTGCACGCCCAGATCGCCCGCACCGAGCTGGGTGTCGAGCAGGTCACCATCCACCCCGCCAACACCGAGGTGGGATCGGCCGGTTCGACCTCCGCCTCGCGCCAGACGTACATGACCGGCGGCGCGGTGAAGCTGGCCGCCGAGGCCGTCGCGCGGGAGCTGATCGAGAAGGGCCGGCGCCGCTACGGCTGGACCCACAAGGACATCACGCTGGCCGGCGGCAAGGTCGTCTCGGAGAGCGCCGGTGTGCTCGTCCCCATGGTGGACCTGCTCGGTGACGAGGCGATCGACCTCACCCGCGAGCACCACCACCGGCCCACCCAGGCCTTCGACAAGGAGACCGGCCAGGGCTTCGGCCACGTCCAGTACACCTTCTGCGCCAACCGCGCGGTGGTGGACGTGGACGTCGAGCTGGGCCTGGTCAAGGTGGTCGAGCTCACCGCCGTCCAGGACGTCGGCAAGGCGCTCAACCCGCTCTCCGTGGTCGGCCAGATCCAGGGCGGCTGCACCCAGGCGCTCGGGCTCGCGGTGATGGAGGAGATCATCGTCCGGGACGGCAAGGTGCGCAACGCCTCCTTCACCGACTACCTGATCCCCACCATCCTGGACACCCCGCCGATCCCGGTGGACGTCCTCGAACTGCCCGACCCGCACGCCCCGTACGGGCTGCGCGGCGTCGGCGAGGCGCCGACCGTGTCGGCGACCCCCTCGATCGTGGCCGCGATCCGCAACGCCACCGGTCTGGCGCTCAACCGGATCCCGGTCCGGCCGGAGCACCTGACCACCGAACAGCCCGGCTGATCCCGGGAGTCCACACCTCTCCGGGGCGGCGCCGAGTCTTCCCCGCCGCCCCGGAGACACCCGCTGCCCGCGCCCACGCCGGGGTTGCGCAGTGGTGCGCACCACCCACACCTGCACCACCCGCACCACGGGCGCTCCCCCCAACGAGCGCCCCCAGTGAGTCGATTCAGTCCCCCTGTGCCAACGTCGTTGACTGGCAGTCAGGTCGGCTCGCCCACCCCAACCCCCTTTGACACTTGGGAGTGGACATGACCAGGATCCCCACGGAGCCCGGCACCACCGAAGCAGACAGACCCACCGAGGACGAGACCCACCCCTCGCCCCCGGCACCAGGGCCGAAGGGCGCGCTCGACGCGTACTTCAAGATCTCGGCCCGCGGCTCGACCCTCGCCAACGAACTGCGCGGTGGCCTCACCACCTTCATGGCGATGGCGTACATCATCCTGCTCAACCCGCTGATCCTCAGCGGCGCGGACGTCACCGGCGTCAAGCTCGACCACGCCGCGCTGACCACCGCCACCGCCCTCGCGGCAGCCGTCACCACCATCCTGATGGGCGTGGTCGGCAACGTGCCGCTGGCCCTGGCCGCCGGGCTCTCGGTCTCCGGCGCGGTCTCCGCGCTCGTCGTACCGCACACCACCTGGCCGCAGGCCATGGGACTGTGCGTGATCTACGGCCTGCTGATCGTGCTGCTGGTGGTCTCCGGACTGCGCGAGAAGATCATGAACGGCATCCCCCTGCCGCTCAAGCACGCGATCACCATCGGCATCGGCCTGTTCGTCACGATCATCGGCCTCTACAAGGCCGGCTTCATGCACACCGGCGGCCCCACCCCGCTGTCCCTCGGCCCCTTCGGCGAACTCTCCGGCTGGCCGGTCCTGATCTTCTGCCTCACCCTGCTCACGATCTTCGTGCTGATGGCGCGCGGCGTGCGCGGCGCGATCCTGATCGGCATCGCCGGCGGCACCGTGGTCGCCATCGTCGTCAACAAGCTGGCCCACGTACCGGCCAAGGCCTGGGCGAACTCCGTCCCGGTCTGGCCCGGCAGCCCCGTCGCCGCCCCCGACTTCAGCCTCTTCGGCCACGTCGACCTGTTCGGCGCCTTCGGCGGCAAGGGCCTGGGCGCGATCAGCGCCTCCGTCGCGGTGTTCACCCTGGTGCTGGCCGGCTTCTTCGACGCGATGGCCACCATCATCGGCGTCGGCACCGAGGCCGGGCTCGCCGACAAGCAGGGCCGGATGCCAGGCCTGTCCAAGGCCCTGTTCATCGACGGCGCCGGCGGCGCGGTCGGCGGCCTGGCGGGCGCCTCCGGGCAGACCGTGTTCGTCGAGTCCGCGACCGGCGTCGGCGACGGCGCCCGCACCGGCCTCGCCTCCGCCGTCACCGGCGGGCTCTTCGCGCTGATGCTGTTCTTCTCTCCGCTGGCCGGCATCGTGCCGGTCGAGGTCGCCTCCGCCGCCCTGGTGGTGATCGGCTCGATGATGATGAGCCAGGCCCGGCACATCGACTGGTCCGACCGCGAGGTCGCCATCCCGGCCTTCCTGACCTGCGTGCTGATGCCGTTCACCTACAGCATCACCGCGGGCGTCGCCGCCGGCATCATCTCCTACTCGGTGATCAAGGCCGGCCAGGGCAAGTGGCGCGAGCCCGGGGTGCTGATGTGGATCCTCACCGCCGTGTTCGTCGTGTACTTCGCGCTCAGCCCGATCAAGTCCTGGCTCGGCGTGCACTGAGCGGTCGGGGTGCACTGGGCGCTCGCGGGCACCGAGCACTCACGGGCACCCAGTACTCGCGGGCACCGGGCGTCATGACCCCGGGCCTTTGATCACAACCGCCGCCGTACGGGATCGTTTCCCGTACGGCGGCGTCTCCCGCTACTGTCGAAACGTGTAAGGAGCCTCCGACATGCAGGACATCGCCGAGCAGTTGCGGGCCTGGCACGCGTCCGGGCGCTCCTTCGCCGTGGCCACCGTCGTCGGCGTCTCCGGCAGCGCCCCGCGCGACCCCGGCGCGGCCCTGGCCGTCGACGCGGCCGGGGAGGCCGTCGGCAGCGTCTCCGGCGGGTGCGTCGAAGGCGCCGTGTACGAGCTCTGCCGGGCCGCCCTGGAATCCGGCGAACCGGTGCTGGAACGCTTCGGCTACAGCGACGAGGACGCCTTCGCCGTCGGGCTGACCTGCGGCGGGATCCTCGACGTGTTCGTCCAGCCGGTCGTGCCCGGGGCCGACCCCGGGATGGACGCCGGCCTCGCCCGCATCGCCGACGGGACGCCCGTCGCCCTCGCCCGGGTGATCGAGGGCCCCGCCGGACTGCTCGGGGCCACCCTCGCCGTCACCGCCACCGAGCAGCACGGGGCGCTCTCGGTCGGGCCGTCCACCGTCGGCGCGCTCGAACGCGCCCTCGGCGCGGAGGCCCGGGCCATGCTCGACGCCGGCCGCACCGGGCGGATCGTACTCGGCCTGGACGGACGGCCCTGCGACGAACAGGAACAGGGCACCGTCACCTGCTTCGTCGAGTCCTACGTGCCCGCGCCCCGGATGCTGGTCTTCGGCGCGATCGACTTCGCCGCCGCCGTGGTGCGGATCGGCAAGTTCCTCGGCTACCACGTCACCGTCTGCGACGCCCGGCCCGTCTTCGCCACCACCCGGCGCTTCCCCGATGCCGACGAGGTCGTGGTCGACTGGCCGCACCGCTACCTGGACTCCCAGCTCGGCCGGATCGACGGCCGCACCGTGCTGTGCGTGCTCACCCACGACGCCAAGTTCGACGTCCCACTGCTCGAACGCGCCCTGCGGCTGCCGGTCGGCTACGTCGGCGCGATGGGCTCCCGGCGCACCCACCGCGACCGGCAGGCCAAACTGCGCGAGGCCGGGCTCACCGACACCGAACTCGCCCGGCTGCGCTCCCCCATCGGCCTCGACCTCGGCTCCCGCACCCCCGAGGAGACGGCCGTCTCCGTCGCCGCCGAGATCATCGCCCACCGGCGCGGCGGTAGTTGCCTGCCGCTGAGCGCCGGGGACGGGCCGATCCACCACGACACCGCGACGCCCCCGCAGGCACCGGAGGCGGCACCGCGGACCCACGCCGCCTGACCCACGCCGGCTGACCCACCCCGCCCGGTCCCGGGGCGGATCAGCCGGGGCGGAGCCCGCCCGGTGTCACGTTGCGTGGCCACCGGGGCGGCGGGAGGCTGGAGGTGCGGACTCGCCCCGAGCCCGGGGAAGGAGCAGGGATCATGCGTGCCCTGCTGGAGGTCGAACTCGACACCGCGGCCTCGAACAAACTGATCACCGACGGCACCATCGGCCCGGGGATCCAGCAGACGCTGGCCCAACTCAAGCCGGAGGCAGCCTACTTCCTCAGCCGCCACGGGCGGCGCGCGATGGTGCTCGTCGTCGACATCGCGGACGAGGCCTCGATCCCGTCCATCGTGGAACCCTTCTGGCTGCAGCTGGACGCCGACGTCGACCTGTACCCCTGCATGAACGCCGACGAGCTCCTGGAGGGCCTCAAGCGGATCGGCCAGTAGCCGCCCGGTCCGCGTTCACGCCTCAGTCGGCCAGCGCCAGCTTCAGGCCGAAGCCCACCACCACCGCACCGGTCACCCGGTCCATCAGGCGCCGGGCGGCCGGCCGGCGCAGCCACTCGCGCAGCACCCGGGCGAACCCCACCAGGACGGTCGACCACAGCACCCCCTCCACCACGTGCACACAGGTGAGCGCCACCCCGGCGGCGAAGTGCGGGGCCCCGGCCGGGATGAACTGCGGCAGCATGGCCACGTAGAACACCCCGACCTTGGGGTTCAGCAGGTTGGTGAGGGTGCCGCGCCGCCAGCCGTGCCCGAAGCCGCCCTCGGCCGGCTCCCCCTCGGCCGCCGCCGCTCCTCCTCGGTTGCGCAGCATCCCGACGCCCATCCACACCAGGTAGGCGGCGCCGGCCCAGCGCAGGACCTCGTACGCCACCTGCGAGGCGGTCAGCAGCGCCGTCACCCCCGCCGAGGTCAGCGTCCCCCAGATCAGCGTGCCGGTCTGGATCCCCAGCACCACCCCCCAGGCCTGCCGCCGCCGCCCCATCGCGGAGGTCCGCAGGATCAACGCGGTGTCGAGCCCGGGCGTGAGCGTGAGCAGCCCGACGACAAGGGCGAAGGACCACAGCGCGGTTGTCATCTCCATGGGCCGTGATGCTCTCACAGACCCGCCGGAGCGATCAGTCGGCCGTCCCCTGCGGGACGACCCACTCGGTCGGCTGTCCGGTGACGGCGGCGATCATGTCGTAGTCGCCGTTGTAATGAAGGACCGTGGCGCCATGGCGTTCGGCGGTGGCGGCGATCACGAGGTCCGCCACGGACAGCGCGCGCCAGTTGCCGGCGACTGTCAGGAGGGCTTGCACTTCGACGGCGCGGTCCCAGACTTCGTCGGGGGTGGACAACCAGCCGAAGCCGCGCAGGCCGTCTCGGATTCGGTCGGCGTCCGCCTTGGACCGGGCGCTGTACATGATCTCCAGCTCGACCGCACCGCAGATAGCGAGGCGCCCTTGACTGAACAATCTGTCGATGACATCCGCGATCACGGGCTTGGGGTACCGAGCGAAAGCGGACTTGTCGATGAGGAAGCGCTCAGTCACCCTTTTCCACCGGCCCGGTCAGGTCAGGTAGCCCGCCATCCGCAAGCCACGCAAGAAACTCCTTGCCCTTACGACGCTTCACCGCGTCCTCAAGGGCGGCATTGACGGTGGCAACCTTGGTCGAGGTGCCGAAGATCTCGGCAGCTTCGGCCAACAGTTCGTCGTTGACGTCTATCACGGTGCGGGTCATGGCGACCTCCCGAAAGATGCACAGGCCTGCGATATCAAAATCGATGGTAGTTGATATCGCAGGCCCGTTGGAGCCGATCAGGTGACATCCACCCGATCAAGTGACGTTGAGGCGGGCGGCGAGGCGTAGCAGGCCGGGGCTGAGACGGGAGAGGAAGCGGGCGGCCTTGGCCTCGGGGGTGACCGGGACGACGGGCCTGCCGGTGCGGACGGCCGTGACGATGGCGGTGGCGACCTTCTCCGGCGGGAAGCCGCGGCGGGCGTAGAGCCGGGCGGCGCGGGCCTGCTTGGCGGACTGCTCGTCGGCGGTGGTCGCGGAGAAGGTGGAGGTGCGGGTGATGTTGGTGTTGACGATGCCCGGGCAGATCGTGGAGACGCCGATGCCGTGGCCGACGAACTCGGCGCGCAGGCAGTCGGAGAGCATGAAGACGGCGGCCTTGCTGGTCGCGTAGGCGGTGAGCGCCTTGGCGGGCAGGTAGGCGGCGGCCGAGGAGACGTTGACGATGTGGCCGCCCTGGCCGCGGTCGGCCATCAGGGTGCCGAAGGCGCGGCAACCGTGGATCACGCCCCAGAGGTTGACGTCCAGGACCCGCTGCCACTCCTTCTCGGTGGTCTGCAGGAACGTCCCGGAGTGGCCGATGCCGGCGTTGTTGACCATCACGTCGGGCACGCCGTGTTCGGCGGCGACGCTCTGCGCGAAGGCGTCCATCCCGGCGCCGTCGGAGACGTCCACCTGGTAGGCGTGCGCCCGCGGGCCGATCAGCGAGGCGAGTTCGGCGGTGCGCTCGGCGGCCGCGAGGTCGAGGTCGCAGACCACCACCCGGGCGCCGTCCTCGGCGAAGGCCAGCGCGGTGGCCCGGCCGATGCCGCTGCCGCCGCCGGTGACGACCACCAACCGGCCGTCGCCTTCGGCGGGTTGGGCCTGCCGGCCCGCATCGACGCGGGCGGTGAACTCGCGGACCATGGCGGCCACGGTGGCTCCCTTCTCCAGCAGCGCCGACCAGTGGCCGGCGTGCAGCGTGCGGCGGGTCAACCGGGGCACCCAGCGCTCCAGGCCCTCGGAGAGGTAGGTGCCGACGTAGCGGTCCCGGGTCAGGGTGATCAGCTGGACCGGGACCTCGGTCGGCCGCTCGCGCGGACTGCCCAGGGTGGGGCGGAAGTTGGCACGGTACAGCTCGATGCCGCGGACCGCGTCCCGGCGCAGGGTGGGCTGGGGGTGGCCGGCCCGCGGGGTGACGTGCTCCAGGTCGCGCAGCACCCGCGGCCAGGCCCGGGCCAGGCCCAGGCGCCACACCGCCGGGGCGAGGAAGGGCAGGTGGAAGGCGGTGATGTACCAGGAGTGGGCGCCCTGGTGGAGCAGCTGCTTGAGGTGGCGCGGGGTGGGACGGCGCATCCGGTGGCGCAGCCAGTGGCCCATGTGGTCCAGGCTGGGGCCGGACAGCGTGGTGTAGGAGGCGATCCGCTGCTCGGCGCCGGGGACGGTGACGGCCTCCCACGACTGGATCGAGCCCCAGTCGTGGGCCAGCAGGTGCACCGGGCGGTCCGGGCTGACGGCGTCGGCCACCGCGAACAGGTCGTCGGCGAGGCGCTCCAGGCGGTAGTCCTCGCGGTGGGCCGGGGCGGCGGACTCGCCGGCGCCGCGCACGTCGTAGCGGACCACGTGGTGGTCGCGGGCGAGGTCGGCGGCGATGTCGTCCCAGACGGTGTGGGTGTCCGGGTAGCCGTGCACCAGGAGGACGGTGGGGGCCTGCGGGTCGCCCTGCTCGAAGACGGCGAGCGGCAGGCCGCCGGAGTGGACGGTCCGGCGGCGGACGGCCGTGGACGGGCGAGGGGTCGTCATCGGGTGGCCTCCAGAGCGGTCGGATCGGCGTCGGTCGGGTCGCCGTCGGCCGGGTCGGCGTCGGTCGGGTCGGCGTCGGTCGGGTCGGCGTCGGTCCGCTCGATGGTGGCCGAATCGTCGGCGGTGGTCCAGCGGCGGACGTGCGGGAGGTCGTCGTCGAGCCAGTAGGCGTCGTCCTCGGTGACCACCAGCAGTTCCTCGAACTTGATGCCGACACCGCGGAATCCGATGTGTGGTTCGACCGCCCACAGCCCCGGGGTGGGCGCGTGCCGGGACGACCGCCCGTCCGCCCACAGCGGCGAACGCCCGTGCAGGCGCTCGGAGATGAGCTCGCGGCCGAGGGTCTGCAGGGTGCGCACGCCGAAGCCGAGGACGTTCACCCCGGCCGGACCGCGCACGGTGGTGCGGGTGACCTGGTGGCCGATCACCCGGCCCGGGTAGACCTGGTGCCGGTTGTCGTAGCCGTGCGCGGCGATCTGCGCGTCCACCGCCGCGTACACCTCGTTCAGTGGCTTGCGGGCGCGCACCTCGGCGAGGATCAGCTCACGGTAGACCTTCAGGTCGGCGGCCAGGCGGTCCCAGACCCGGTTCTCGCCGATCTTGCCGCCGTAGCCGATGTCGGCGGTGTAGCCGTCCACGATCGGCGCGCAGTCGAGCACGTAGGGCATGCCCTCCTCCAGCCGACGGCTGCCGGCGAAGAACTGCAGCGGGGTGTGGAAGTGCCGGAATGCGGTGCGGTCGCCGAACCAGGCGAAGGGGACATGGAAGAAGTCCTGCACCCCGGCGGCCACCAGACGGCGGCGCAGCTCGGCGGTGGCCTGCCGCTCGGTGACGCCCGGTTCGATCCAGGCGGCAACCTGTTCGGCGCAGTGGTAGGCGAGTTGCTGGGTCTCGCGGAAGCGGGCGAGGTCGCGCTCGGTGTAGGCGAACGTCGGGGTCGCATTCCCCATCGGAGGGGCTCCTTCCAGGGCGTGTCTTGTGGGTTCTGTCGGAGAGGCCGCGGCGTGGGGGTGCATGCATCGCACGGCGGAGGTGCGGGCACCTCCCGGCCCGAGGCCGGGGGCGGAGTCCAAGCGGTGGGGGCACCTCCCGGCCGCCAGGCCGGGGGCCATCGGCGACCGACGACAACCCGGCGAGGCGCGTGCCCCCGCGCCGCGGCCCCGGCAAGGAGCCGGCAACGACCCGGCAACGACCCGCAGGACGGGCCCTAGACGTCGAGCACGAGGGTCTCCCCCTCGGCGGCGCGGGAGACGCAGGGCAGCAGGGCGCCGGCGGCGCGCTGCTCGGGAGTGAGGCGGCGGTCCCGGTGCTCGGGGGTGCCGGCCAGGAGGCGGACCTCGCAGGTGCCGCAGAAGCCCTGGTGGCAGGAGTACGGGAGGTCAGGGCGGGCCTCGCGCAGCACGTCCAGGGCGGAGCGGTCGGCGGGGACGTCCAGGGTCGGGCCGCCGGTGCCGAGTCGGACGGCGAAGGGCGCGCCGCCGGTGATCGGGGCGGCGCCGAAGCGCTCGAAGTGCAGGGCGCAGGCCGGGGATCCGTCCAGTGCCCGCTGCACGGCGGCGAGCATCGGGGCCGGGCCGCAGCAGTAGACGGCGGCGCCGCGCGGGGCGTGGGCGAGCAGTTCGGCGCCGGTGGGGACGCCGCCGTGCTCGTCGTCGGTGCGCAGCACGACCCGGTGCGGGTCGAGGGCGCGCAGCTCGTCCGTGTACGGGAGGGTGTCGGCGCTGCGGCCGACGTGCACCAGGCGCCAGTCGAGGCCGTGCCGCTGCGCCTCGCGGGCCATCGGGAGCAGCGGGGTGATGCCGATGCCGCCGGCGAGGAGGAGGACGGCGGGCTCGGCACAGAAGGCGAAGCCGTTGCGCGGGCGGCGGGCGGTGAGGCGGGCGCCCGGGTGCAGGGTGTCGTGGACCTCGACCGATCCGCCGCCGCCCTCGGGCAGTCGCCGGACGGCGATCCGGTAGCGGTGACGGTCGGCAGGATCACCACTGAGCGAGTAGTGGCGTTCGCGGCCGGAGGGCAGGGCGAGCCGCAGGTGGGCGCCGGGCTGCCAGGGCGGCAGCGGGCTGCCGGAGGGGTCGGCGAGGCTCAACTCGATCACGTCGGCGGCGAGTTGGCGGCGGTCGGTGACGACCAGCTGCAACGGCGGGGTGGGGCGGCTGAGCGCGCGGCGGGGGTTGCGGCGCAGCAGGGGGCTGCCGAGGGCCGGGGAGTAGCGGTCGCCGAAGGCGGTGAGCCGGCGGATGAAGGCGTCGACGCGGGGGCGGCCGTAGAGGTCGGGGGGCGGGGTGAGCAGGTCCATCCGGGCGGGTCCTTGGCGGTGGAAGGGGGCGGCGGGTGGCGGGCGGTGGTCGGCGGCTGATGACTGACGGGACGGGACGGACGGAACGGGGGTGACGGGTGACGGGAGTTCAAGGTTCAGAGTTCAGCGAACAGATGACGTCGTCTGTTATCTGTTATCTGTTCGCTGAACTCTGTCAGCTGTCAGCTGTCCGCTGTCAGCCGCCGGCCGTCCGCCGTCAGCTCGCGGCCGTCACCCGCGCCCGGCGGCGGCGCGGGCGGCCGGCGAGGTGGCGAGGTAGCCCAGCGCCTGGCTGGAGGAGCCCTCCTGGGTCGGGTGGTAGCCCGGTCGCAGGTAGCGCAGCCCGGAGCGGACGGAGCGGATCGGGTCCGGCAGCAGTCCGCGCTTGGCGATCCGGCCCGCCTCCCGCCAGGTGGGCTTGAGCCGCCCCTCCAGGGTCGGGTCGGCGGCGAGCAGGAAGCGGGCGCCGCGCACCCAGAGGTGCACCAGCAGCGGCCCGGACACCGCCATCCCGCGGACCCGGCGCAGGTAGCCCGGGTCCAGGTGGACCATCAGGTCGAAGGCGACGCTGCGGTGCTCGACCTCCTCGGCGCCGTGCCAGCGCAGCAGGTCCAGCATCGTCGGGTCGGCCTCGGCCCGGTCCAGGCCCGGGGAGTTGAGCGCCCAGTTGCCGAGGAAGGCGGTGAAGTGTTCGATCGCCGCGACGAAGGCGACCCGTTCGATGACGTTCTCCCGCTGCCGGGCCGGCGTCAGGCCCGGTTTGTCGCCGAGGATGCGCTGGAAGAGCCAGGAGATCTGCCGGACGTACGGGCGCGGGTCGAGCCCCTGGCCGAGCAGGTGGTCGAGCACCTCCTGGTGGGCCTCGGCATGGATGGCCTCCTGCCCGATGAAGCCGAGCACCTCCTCGCGCAGCTGCTCGTCCCGGATGAGCGGCAGTGCCTCCTTGAACACCTTGACGAACCAGCGCTCACCCTCGGGCAGCAGCAGGTGCAGCACGTTGATCACGTGGGTGGCCATCGGCTCGTCCGGGATCCAGTGCAGCGGCAGTCGGGCCCAGTCGAAGCGGACGTCCCGGGGCTCCAGGACGAGGCTCTCGTGCACCCGCGCGGCGGGCGCGGCGACGGCGGGGACGGGGGTGGAGCGGGGCATGGCAGGCCCTCCTGACCTGGGGGCGGCGGCTCGACTCTGCGAAACGTACTCGCCGGTAGCGGTACCGACAAGGGGTTCGGCACCCCTTATCGACATCGAGTCTAATAAGTGATGTGCACCGCGGAACACCCCCGGAAACACTCCCGCGGAAAACGCGCGGGCCCCGCCGGACAGTACGTCCGACGGGGCCCGAGGGGCGGGCGGTGCTCAGACCGCCATCGCCAGCATCAGCGGCGCCGCCCGGGCCGCCAGCAGTTCGGCGGCGGCCTTCAGCTTGTGGATGTTGTCCACCGGCATCGAGGTGGCCAGGCAGCCGACCGTGCTGCCCGCCGTGATCGGGACGGCCGCGCAGACCGTGCCGAGCGCGTACTCCTGGATGTCCAGCACCGGCACCGTGGCCGGCTGGCGCTCCAGCCGGTGCATCAGCTGATCGGCGTCGGTGACCGTACGGGAGGTGAGCCGGGCGACCGGGTGCCGGGAGAGGTGGTCGCGCCGGCCGTCCGCGTCCAGCTGGCTGAGCAGGCACTTGCCGATCGCGCTGGCGTGCGCGGTGGCGCGGAAGTCCACCCACTCCTGCACGGCGGGCGCGTAGTCGGCGGCCGAGACCGCCTCGACCGACAACTCCCCGTCGTGGTAACGGGTGAAGTACACCGCGGCACCCAACTCGTCCCGGAGTTCGGCGAGTTTGCGGTTCAGCCGGGCCTTGACGAGCTGTTCCCGGTTGTACTGCCCGAGCAGGGCGAAGGTGCCGCCGAGCACCCAACCGCCGTCCTGGCACTGGAGGTAGCCCTCGATCTCGAGGATCTCCGCGAGCCGACGGACGGTCGGCAGGCCCAGCGAGGTCTCCCGCGCGAGGCCGACCAGGGTGGCGCCGTCGGGGTGCCGGTCGACGGCCTCCAGCAGTCTGAGGGCGTGCTGCAGGGAGGTGAACGGGCCCGTCGGGCCCTGGTCCAGCGCGGCGTGACGACCCGGGGCTGGTGTCGACATGTCGTCCCCTTCCGATGTCCCCCCACGGAGCGACCGCGGGCGGTGTCCAGCCTATCCACCCCGGGGCTCGGTCGGCTGCTGTCCGTGAATATCCGTGAACATTCCGTGGAGCAACGGCAGGTCGGCTGGCGGGGTCGGCGCGGAGTCGGCCCCGCAACGCGCCTCTCCTGCAACGTGCCTCCCCGCAACGCGCCTCTCCTGCAACGTGCCTCCCCGCAACGGCGGACGGGCTCCTCCCCCACTGCCCAGGGGGAGGAGCCCGTCGTGGAACCGCCGGGGTGCGGGCCCCGGCGGCCCTGAGGGTGCGGAGAGTACGAGGGGGTGCGGGCGAAGGTCCGCGGGGCGTCAGCCCTCGTCGCCCGCACGGAGCTTGGTGACGGCGGCCTCCAGCCGGGCGCCGTACTCCTCGTCGGCGGCGTGGAAGTGGGCGAGGTTCTTCTCGACCACGTCGTCCCGGGTGACCTGCGACAGGAAGCCCGCGATGTTGTGGATCAGACGGGCGCGCTCGCCCTCCGACATCAGCCGGTAGAGCTCGCCGGCCTGGAAGAAGTCGTCGTCCTTGGTGTGGGCCGGCGTGGTGTAGGTGCCGGTGTAGCCGTCGAGCCTGACCGGCGCGGCGAGCGCGTTGTCGCTCTGGACCGGGCCGTCGTACGAGTTGGGCTCGTAGTTCTTGCCGCGGCCGGCGCTGTTGACGGCCATCAGCCCGTCCCGGCCGTAGTTGCCGGCCTCGGTGGCGCGCGGGGCGTTCACCGGCAGCAGGGTGTGGTTGACGCCGAGGCGGTAGCGCTGGGCGTCGGCGTAGGCGAACAGCCGGCCCTGGAGCATCTTGTCCGGGGAGGGACCGATGCCGGGCACGAAGTTGTTCGGCGAGAACGCGGACTGCTCGACCTCGGCGAAGACGTTCTCCGGGTTCCGGTTGAGCACCAGGCGGCCGACCTTGACCAGCGGGTAGTCGGCGTGCGGCCACACCTTGGTGAGGTCGAAGGGGTTGAAGCGGTAGTCCGCGGCCTCGGCGACCGGCATCAGCTGGACGTAGAGGGTCCAGGACGGGAACACCCCGCGCTCGATGGCCTGGTGGAGGTCGCGCTGGTGGGAGTCGGCGTCGGCGCCGACCACCTCGGCGGCCTGGCCGCCGTCCAGGCTGCGGATGCCCTGGTTGGTCTTGAAGTGGTACTTCACCCAGTAGGCCTCGCCCTCGGCGTTGACCCACTGGTAGGTGTGCGAGCCGTAGCCGTTCATGTGGCGGTAGGAGGCGGGGATGCCGCGGTCGCCGAACAGCCAGGTGATCTGGTGGGTCGAGGCCGGCGAGTGGGCCCAGAAGTCCCAGACGTTGTCCGCTTCCTGCACGCCGGTGTACGGGTCGCGCTTCTGCGAGTGGATGAAGTCGGGGAACTTGATCGGGTCCTTGATGAAGAACACCGGGGTGTTGTTGCCGACGAGGTCGTAGTTGCCCTCCTCGGTGTAGAACTTCAGCGCGAAGCCGCGCGGGTCGCGCACCGCGTCGTTGGCACCCAGGTTGCCGGCCACGGTGGAGAACCGCAGGAAGACCTCGGTGCGCTTGCCGACCTCGGACAGGAACGCCGCCCGGGTGTACTTCGACACCTCGTCGGTGACCTCGAAGTAGCCGTACGCGCCGGAGCCGCGGGCGTGCACGACGCGCTCCGGGATGCGCTCGCGGTTGAACCGGGCCAGCTTCTCCAGCAGCTGCTGGTCCTGGATCAGCAGCGGGCCGTACTCGCCGGCCGAGGCCGAGTTCTGGTTGTCGGCGACCGGGGCGCCGGACTCCGTGGTCAGGATCTTGGACATGGAGGGTCCTTCAGGTGTCGATAAGGCGGTGCGTGAGGGCAGCGCGTGGAGGCGGTGCGTGAGGAGGCGGGAGAGCGGGCGCGGGCCGGGGTCAGACGCCCAGCAGGCGCCACAGCGCCGAGCGGCGGCGGGCGGAGTGCTCGCCGTCCGGGCCGTCGGCCGGCTGGAGGGCGGCGACCGCGGCGGTGGCCGCGGCCGGGTCCGCCAGCGGGCGGGCGGCGGCCAGCGCGGCGGCCTCCTCGGCGGTCAGGCCGGCGCCGGTGAGCGCGGTGGCGGCCTCGACGGCCGGGACGGCGTTGAACCAGCGCAGCGCGAGGGCCGCGCGGCCGGCCTCGGTGAGGCGGCCGGTGAGCCGGAGGCGGGCCAGGCCGCCGTCCGGGTAGACGTTGATCCGCACGTGGGTCACCGGGCGGCCCGGGTCGAGCCGGAAGCGGTGCCGGGTGTCGGGCTGCAGCCGGGTACGGGGCAGGATCTCGAACCACTCGCCGTCGGCCGGTGTCTGTGAAGTCGCAGCCTGCCCGGTCGAGGCGTCGAAGCCGATCAGGTCGGCCCAGCCGGGGGCATTGGCGACGAAGTGGGTGGTGTCCACCTCGGCGGCCAGGACCTCACCACCCCCGGCCAGGGCGATCTGCACCCAGTCGTTGGCCTTGTCGCGCCGACGCCGGGTCTCCCAGCCCTCGCCCATGACGGAGGCGCGACCGGGAGCGTTCAGGTTGTGCGGGGAGGAGAAGTAGCGGTCGGACGCCGCCTCGGCCACGCCGCCGTACTCCTGGGCGGCCAGGTCGAAGGTGAGGCCGTCCAGTTCGCGCGGGTCGGGCAGCACCTCGCCGTGCACCCGGAGCCGGGCGACGCCGCCGTCCGGGAAGATGGCGAGCCGTACGTGGGTGTACCGGGCGTCGTCCTGGACGGCGAACTCGTGGGCGGTGTCGCCCCGGAGCGGGGTGCGCGGCACGATGACGGTCCACTCGGCGGCCCGCAGCTCCTCGGGCGAGGGGTGCCCGGGGACGGAGGCGGCCTCGACCGTGGCGCTCTCCGGGTAGTTGCCGGTGAAGTGGGCGGTGTCGACGATCACGCCGCGGATCACGCCGCCGACGCCGAGCCGCACGATCGCCCAGTCGTGGTCCTGGTCGGTGGGGTGCGGCTGCTCGGCGGAGACGCCACGGCGGCGCTTGGACTCCCAGCCGTCCATGATCTGGCCCTTGTGGCCGAAGGTGTGCGGGCGGAACTCGGCGGGCTTGGCGACCAGCAGGTTCTCGGCGTCCGCGAAGGTGTCCTCATTGGTGGCGACGACGCCCGCGCCGAGCAGTCGGGAGGCCAGGTTGACCAGCTCGGTGAAGGGAGCGCTCGGGGTGTCGGCAGTGGTCACTGACTCTCCTCGGAAGACGTGGCGGTTCGGGAAGCTCGGCGGTTCGGGAGGCTCGGTCGGTTGGGGAAGCTCGGCGGTTCGGGAAGCTCGGCGGTTCGGGAAGCTCGGCGGTTCGGGAAGCGGTGCCGTTTCAGGGAGCGGTGCCGTTTCAGGAACCTTCGACCGAACGGGAGTCGGCGGGCCGGGTGAGCTGCCGGCCGAAGGGCTCGGCGCCGGTGTCCACCGCACGGCCGCGCAGCCAGGTGGTGCGGACGGCGCCGCGCAAGGTCCGTCCGGCGTACGGGGTCACCGGGTTGCGGTGGTGCAACGCGCGGGCGTGGACGGCGAATTCGCCGTCGGGGTCGAAGGCGACCAGGTCGGCGTCGCAGCCCGCCGCGATGGCGCCCTTGGTGCCGGTGAGGCCGACCAGTTCGGCCGGTCCGGAGGACATCCAGCGCACCACGTCGGCCAGCGTGTGGCCGCGACGGCGGGCCTCGGTCCAGATCGCGGGCAGGCCCAGCTGCAGCGAGGCGATGCCGCCCCAGGCCGCCGCGAAGTCGCCGCTGCCGCCGTACTCGGGCAGCAGCTTGAGGTCGGGGGTGGACGGCGAGTGGTCGGAGACGACGGCGGTGAACTCGCCGTTCGCCAGGGCCTCCCAGAGCGCGTCCCGGTTGGCCTCGTCGCGGATCGGCGGGCAGCATTTGAAGGCGGTGTCGCCGTCCGGCACCTGCTCGGCGGCGAGGGTCAGGTAGTGCGGGCAGGTCTCGGCGGTCACCCGTACGCCGTCCTCGCGGGCCTGGCGCAGCAGCGGCAGCACGGCCGCCGAGGAGACGTGCAGGATGTGCACCCGGGTGCCGGTGCGCCGGGCGGTGTGGAGCAGGTGGGCGACCGCCGCGGTCTCCGCGCCGGCCGGCCGGGAGGCGAGGAAGTCCCGGTAGTGGACGCCGGGTTGCTGCGGTGCGGCGGCCAGCACGGCCGGGTCCTCGGCGTGGATGATCGCCAGTGCCCCGATCCGGGCCTGCTCGGCCAGGGCGGCCTCCAGGTCGGCGGCCTCGACGTGCGGGAACTCGTCCACGCCGGACGGCGCCAGGAAGCTCTTGAAGCCGAACACGCCTGCCCGGTGCAGGGGTTCGAGGTCGGGGAGGTTGCCGGGGACGGCGCCGCCCCAGAAGCCGAGGTCGACCCAGGCCTGCCCCTCGGCGGTCTTCCGCTTGACGTCCAGCCCGGCGACCGTGGTGGTGGGCGGGACGGAGTTGAGCGGCATGTCGATGATCGTGGTGACGCCGCCGGCCGCGGCGGCCCGGGTGGCGGTGGCGAAGCCCTCCCACTCGGTGCGGCCGGGCTCGTTGACGTGCACGTGGGTGTCGACCAGGCCGGGCAGCAGGGCGGTGTCGCCGAGGTCGACCAGTTCGCTGTCGCCGACCGCGAGGGAGCCGTGGGCGGCGACCTGCTCGATCCTGCCGCCCCGGATCAGCACGTCCGCGGGGCGCTCGCCGTCGGGCAGCACCGCCCGACGGGAGCGGATCACCGCTGGCTGGCTGAACGGCATGGGGACCTCCGAAACCTGGAACTGGGTGGGGAACGGGGCACTCAGGGGTACGCGGGGACACACCGGACCGCGCGGGCCCGGGAGGCACTCGCGGACGGTCGGAGTCAGCGGCTGGCGCGGGTCGTTGGCGCGGGTCGTCGGCGTGGCGGGAACCGAAGGATTGCCGGGAGCCTAGGCCCGCCTTCAACAAAACGTCAATGGAGGAACGTACGAGGGCTCAGCCCGGCAGCAGCGCCCCGGCCAACCGCTCCCCCGCCACCTCGGCCAGTTCCCCGGCCTTGGTCATGCTGTCCCCCGGCTGCTCGGCGAGGTCGGTGAGCGCGATCGCGGCGGTGAAGCCGGCCGCCCGCCACTCGGGCTCGGACAGCTCCAGCCGCCCCGCCACGGCAGCCACCCGAACCCCCGCCCGGGCAGCCGCCGCGGCGACTCCGGCGGGGGCCTTGCCATGGAGCGTCTGAGCGTCCAGGCAGCCCTCACCGGTGACGACGAGGCGTGCCCCACGCACGGCCTCGTCGAAACCCAGCAGTTCGAGCAGCAGCTCGATACCGGGTCGCATGGTGGCGCCGAGCAGGGCGAGGGCGCCGAAGCCCACCCCGCCCGCGGCCCCGGCGCCGGGGGCCTCCCGCACGTCCCGTCCGGTCGCCGCGGCGACCTGGTCGGCGAAGCTGGTCAGCCCCTGCTCCAGGACCACCAGGTCGTTCCCGTCGGCGCCCTTCTGCGGGCCGTAGACGGCGGTGGCGCCGCGCGGGCCGAGCAGCGGGTTGTCCACGTCGCAGGCGACCACGACGTCCACGCCGGCCAGCAGCTCGGCCAGCGGACCGAGGTCGACCCGCGCCAGTCGGCGCAACGCGGCGCCGCCGGGCGGCAGTTCGACGTCGTCGGCGTCCCGCAGCCGGACCCCGAGCGCCTGCACCATGCCGGCCCCGCCGTCCGTGCCGGCGCTGCCGCCCAGGCCCAGCACGATCCGCTTGGCGCCCATCGACACCGCCCGGCCGATCAGCTGGCCGACGCCGTAGGAGCCGGCCGCGAGCGGGGCGGTCCGGCCGCCGGGCAGCCGGGCCAGCCCGGAGGCCTGGGCCAGCTCGACCACGGCGGTGTCGCCGCGGACGGCGAGCGCGGCGTCCACCGGCAGGCCGGTCGGGCCGGCCACCTTGGCCGGGACGCGGGTGAAGCCGGCCGCGAGCGCCGCGGCCAGAGTGCCCTCGCCGCCGTCGGCGACGGGCAGTTCGCGGACCTCGGTGCCGGGCGCGGCGCGCCGGATGCCGGCGGCGATCCTCGCGGCGACCTCGGCGCCCTCCAGGGTGCCCTTGAACTTGTCCGGCGCTACGACCACGTGGCCCTGGTGGGGGGTGGGGGGCATCGGTGGTCCTCACTTCCGTGCGGGTGTGGCAGTGGTTCGACAAGCATGGGTCCGGTGGCCCCGGGACCGCGACCCCCGCGCGGTTGGCACGGCCGGGGCCCGCGGAAGGGGTGGTGCGCCCCCTCCCCGCCGTTTCCCCTCGTCCCGCTTCCGACGTACGAGGGGCTCCCCTCGGCGGGGAGGGGGCCAGGCGACACGCGATCGGCACGACCGAAGTGCCCCCAGGGAAGGGTGTGCGTGTCACCGGCTTGGGTCGACCGGCGGGCGGGCGGATGAGCCCCAGCCCGCGCGCCGGTCGGGTCTGGCCTCCTGGTGGCGCGGGCACGACCGGATCAGGTACACGCCACCAGGAGGAGCTTTCGGGAGGTGTTACACCACCTCGCGGCCCGAGAGCCGCTCGACGCCGCGCAGCAGCGCCGAGTGGTCGAGCGAGCCGTCGCCGTTGGCCCGGGCGGAGGCGACCAGCTGGGCCACCACGGCGCCGACCGGCAGCGCGGCGCCCACGGCGCGGGCGGCGTCGGTGACGATGCCCATGTCCTTGTGGTGGAGGTCGATCCGGAAGCCGGGGGCGAACTCGCGGTTGAGCATGTTCGCCTTCTTGCGGTTGAGCACGGTGGAGCCGGCCAGGCCGCCGCCGAGCACGTCCAGCGCGGCGGCGAGGTCGACCCCGGCGTTCTCCAGGAACACCACGGCCTCGGCGAGCACCTGGATGTTGACCGCGACGATCAGCTGGTTGGCTGCCTTGACGGTCTGGCCGGCGCCGTCCGGCCCGACGTGGACGACCGTGGTGCCCAGCGCGTCGAACAGCGGCTCGGCCTCGGCGAAGTCCGCGGCCTCGCCGCCGACCATGATCGACAGCACCGCCTCGACGGCGCCGGCCTCGCCGCCGGAGACCGGGGCGTCCAGGGTGCGCACACCCTTCTCCCGGGCGGCCTTGCCGACCTTGATGGAGGTCTGCGGGGTGATCGAGGACATGTCGATCACCAGGGTGCCCGGCCGGACGTTCTCCAGGACGCCGCCCTCGCCGAGGATGACCGCCTCGACGTGCGGGTCGGCCGGGACCATGGTGATGACGACCTCGGCGTCCTTCACCGCGTCCGCGATGCTCGCGGCGCCGTGGCCGCCGGCCGCGATCACGGTGTCGATCGAGGCCTGGGAGAGGTCGAAGCCGGTCACGTGGTGGCCGGCCTTGACCAGGTTGACGGCCATGGGCTTGCCCATGATGCCGAGGCCGACGAAGGCAATCTTGCGGGAGGCGCTCATCACGTCGGGTTCCTTACGTGTGCGGGTGGGGAGGGGTGCCGTGCCGGGCCGTGCCGGGTCCGACCGGGGCCGCGGCGGCCTGACGGGTCCGTCGGCCTGACCGGGCCGTCGGCGCTTCGGACCGTGACGGGTCCGTCGGCCTACCGGGCCGCGCGCAGCTCGCGCGGCAGCCAGTCGAAGCTGTCGGCGCTGACGCCGGTGGAGGGCCGGTACTCCAGGCCGATCAGGCCGCCCGCGGCAGAGCCGCCGACCGGCCGATGGCCCGCGGCGCTGAGCCGGGCGAACAGGTCCTCGAAGTCCAGCTCGCCGGTGCCGGGCTCGTTGCGGCCCGGGGTGTCGGCGATCTGGACGTGGCCGATCTTGTCGGCGTGGGTGTCGATGACCGCCGCCAGATCCTCGCCGTTCTTGGCCAGGTGGTAGAGGTCGCAGAGGAACCGGGCGTTCCCCAGGCCGGTGGCGGCGTTGACCTTGTCCACCACCTCGACGGCGGCGGCTGCGGACACCAGCGGGTAGTCCGGGGACTCTGCCTTGTTGAGGGCCTCGATCAGCAGGACGGCGCCGATCTCGTGCGCCGCCCGTGCGGCGAGCACCAGGTTCTCCAGCGCGAGCGCGTCCTGTTCGGCCGGCTCGACGCCCTCGACCCGGTTGCCGTACAGCGCGTTGAGCGCGGTGGCGCCGAGCGAGGCGGCGAGTTCCGCGGCGACCGGGAGGTTGGCGCGGAAGCGGTCCCGCTCGGACGGGACCGAGACGGTGCCCCGGGCGCCCAGGCTGAGGTCGTCGAGGAGGTTCAGGCCGGTGAGCCGGACCCCCGCGTCACTGAAGGCCTTGCGCAGCGCGTCGAGTTCGGCCCGGCTGGGGCTGTGCTCGGCGCCGAAGGGCCACCAGAGTTCGGCGGCCGTGAAGCCGGCCGCGGCGGCGGCCGCGGGGCGCTCCAGCAGCGGGAGTTCGCCGAACAGGATCGACAGGTTGACCGTGAAGCCGTGCTTGGCAGCCGCCGTCACGTCCATCACCTCTCACTCTCTCTTCCTTCATCCGCAACTTCCACGATCCGGAAGAGGGATTCTGTGTGGTGGAAGCATCTCCGGCCCGCCGAGCGGGTGTCAAGGCTGTCGCAACATTTTGTTGAAGAAGCCCGGAGGGGCCCGCCCACCAGGCCCGCGACTGTTCGATCGCCCAGCCCCTGCCCCCGCCCACCCCCGCTCGATACAGTGAGCAGGTGCGATTGATGGTGGAGTTCACGACAGAACCGTTCGAACTGGACACGTTCCCCGAGCACGCCGCGGCGGCCCGCAAGGTCGTCGACGAGGCCGGCCTGGACGTGTCCGTCGGCCCCTTCGGGACCGGTGCCGAGGGCGAGGCCGAGCAGGTCCTCGCCGCGGTGACCCGGCTGCTCCGGGAGACCCTGGACGCCGGGGCGACCCGCATCTCCGTCCAGGTCAGCCTGCTGGGCGAGGAGGGCGGTACGCCGTGACCGAGCACGTGGAACACCCGCTCGCCGCGGCGGTCAAGCCGCTGCTGGACGCGGTCGGCGCGACGCCCGTCCCCCTGGACGAGGCGAAGGCCGAGGACGTCGTCCTGGAGTGGGAGGGCACCCCGGCCCTGGCCGTCCGACTGCCGCACCTGAGCAGCGCACTGGACCGGCTGCTCACCGAGATGACCCGGCAGTTCGACGGCCGGCCGCTGGCCGAGCTGGACCGCTGGGAGAAGCAGCGGGTCGTCGCCCTCCTGGAGGAGCGCGGCGCGTTCACCGTGCGCCACGGCGTCGAGACGGTCGCCTCGGCCCTGGGCGTCAGCCGCTTCACCGTGTACAACTACCTGAACCGCCAGGACGGCTCGAAGCCCTCCTGAACGAACCGGGCAGCCCTGGGCGGCCCGCCGTACGGGTGACCCCGCCGGTGCCGAGAAGTCTGGATCGGCCCTCGGCGGGGCACACTTGGCGAATCGCACACGAAAGGGCCCCGTATCGCGGGCCGGTTCAAAACGTAACCACCAACCGTTCAACAAACTGTTGACGGCCGGGTGGGGCCGATCTAGCTTTTCCGGGTGGCACCACTCTTCAGGAGGTCCACCCGTGACCAACCACCCCCACGCCCTTGACGCCCTGGCCGCGACCGATGCCGCGGCCCTGACGGAGATCCTGCTGGAGGTATGCTCCAGCCCCCGCTGGGCCGCCGCGGTCGCAGAGGCCGAGCCCTGGTCCAGCCGGGAGGCCCTGCTCGCCGCCAACGCGGCGGCGATGGCCGGACTGACCGGCGCGGACCTGCGCGACGCGATGGCCGGACACGCCCGGATCGGCCAGCCCAAGGCGGGCGACGCCACCTCCGAGCGCGAACAGGCCGGCCTCCAGGGCGTGGACCAAGCGGTCCTCGACGAACTGCGCCGGGCCAACGCCGACTACGAGGCCAAGTTCGGCCACGTGTTCCTGATCTGCGCGACCGGCCGCACCGCGGTCACCATGCTCGCGGCCCTGCGCGCGCGCCAGCCCAACGATCCCGCCACCGAGGCGGAGATCGTCCGGGGTGAGCTGCGCAAGATCAACGACATCCGGCTCAACCGCCTCCTCGACGCTTCCTGACTCATCGTCAAGAATGCTTCGTGGGCGGGCCGCCCCTCCCCCGGACAGTCGCCCGTCACGATCTGACGCACCTTCACCTCTGCCATCAGTAAGGTCACTTCACCCATGACTGGCATCTCCACCCACGTGCTCGACACCAGCCTCGGCCGCCCGGCCGAGGGCGTCCCGGTCGAGCTCGCACTGCACACCGAGGGTGGCTGGCAGGTGCTCGGCACCTCCGCCACGGACTCCGACGGCCGGGTCAAGGACCTGCCGGCCGTGGAGGCGGGCTCGGTCGTCCGGCTGCTCTTCGACACCGGCGCGTACTACGCGCTCAAGTCCGCGGAGCCGCCGTTCTTCCCCGAGGTCTCGATCGTCTTCACGGTCGCGCCCGAGCAGCACCACTACCACGTGCCGCTGCTGCTGAACCCGTTCGGATACTCGGTCTACCGCGGAAGCTAGTAGACCGACCTGGAAGCTTAGGAGCCTGTCATGGCCCACGTACTCGGTCAGAACCAGTACGGCAAGGCGGAGAACCGCATCGTCCGGGTCTACCGCGACTCCACCCGGCACGAGATCAAGGACCTCAACGTCTCGGTCTCCCTCCAGGGCGAGTTCGAGGACGTCCACCTCACCGGGTCGAACGCCAACTGCCTTCCCACCGACACCACCAAGAACACCGTCTACGCCTTCGCCAAGGAGTACGGCATCGACTCGGCCGAGGCCTTCGGCATCCTGCTGGCCCGGCACTTCGTCGACGACACCGAGCGCGGCGTCGTGCACAGCGCCCGGATCCGGATCGAGGAGTACTCCTGGGACCGGATCCGGACGCCCGACAGCTCGGCCCGCTTCATCGGCTCCGAGGAGGTCGGCCACTCCTTCGTCCGCAACGGCCAGGAGACCCGCACCACCGAGATCGTCTACGACGGCGAGCGGGTCCAGGTCATCTCCGGCCTGAAGGACCTGATCGTCATGAACTCCACCAACTCGGAGTTCTGGGGCTACATCAAGGACAAGTACACCACCCTGCAGGAGGCGTACGACCGCATCCTCGCCACCCAGGTCACCGCCCGCTGGAAGTACGGCTACAGCGGTCGCGACGGCGAGGCCCAGCCCAACTGGAACCGCTCCTACACCCACGTGAAGCGGCACATGCTGGAGGCGTTCGCCGAGACCTACTCCTACTCGCTGCAGCAGACCCTGCACGCGATGGGCACCCGGGTGCTCAACAACCGCGCCGAGGTTGACGAGGTACGCCTCGAACTGCCCAACAAGCACCACTTCCTCGTCGACCTGGAGCCCTTCGGACTCAAGAACGAGAACGAGGTCTACTACGCCGCGGACCGCATGTACGGCCTGATCGAGGGCACCGTGCACCGCGAGGGCGTCGTCCCGGTCATCCCGGTCGCCTGAACACCCCCACCCGCGGCGCCACCCGCACCACCCGTCCAGCTGATCCACCCGTTCCGGCTGTTGCCGCACCACCCGTTCCCGCACCACCCGCTCCCGCACCACCTGTTTCTCCACCCCCACCAACCGGAGTTCGTGTCTGCCTCACGGCGGCCGGCCCGGGGCACTGGAGAAGCGCCCCGAGGGATCCTTGCTCCGCCGTCCCGCTCTCGGGGGTCTCCAGCGCCACGGGCGCGCCGGGAGCCACGGGCACAAGAGGGGCTCGACATGGCACCCAGCAACACCAGCAGTAACGACGGCGGTTCCACCCCAGCAAGAACCCCGGGCCCGGACGGCACGTCAACCCGCCTCCCCGGCGGGCCGTCCGGCTCCGGACCCCACCCCGTGGACGAGGTGCTGCCACCGGTGAAGCTGTTCTCCACCGGGCTCCAGCACGTCGCCGCGATGTACGCGGGGGTCGTCGCACCCCCGCTCATCGTCGGCGCCGGCGTCGGACTCTCCGCCGCCGACCTCGCCCTGCTGATCTCGGCCAGCCTGTTCACCGCCGGACTGGCCACCCTGCTCCAGACCCTCGGCGTCTGGAAGATCGGCGCGCGGCTGCCGTTCGTGAACGGCGTGTCGTTCGCGGGCGTCGCGCCCATGATCGCCATCGCCAAAGGCTCCATCGAAAGAACAGGGGGACCGAAGGACGCCCTCCCGGTGATCTTCGGAGCGGTGATCGTCGCGGGGGTCCTGTGCTTCCTCGCGGCGCCGTACTTCTGCAAGCTCATCCGGTTCTTCCCCCCGGTCGTCCAGGGCACCGTGATCACCCTCATCGGGGTGTCCCTGCTCCCGGTGGCGGTGAACTGGGCGCGCGGCGGCTCGCCGGGCGCCCCCGGGTACGGCTCCATGCGGGCCATCGGCCTCGCCGCGATCACCCTTGTCGCGGTGGTGCTCTGCCATCGGCTGCTGCGCGGCTTCTGGCAGCAGCTGTCCCTGCTCGTCGGCCTGGCGTTCGGCACCCTGATCGCCTTCCCGCTGGGGCTGGCCGACTTCGGCGCGGTCCAGGACGCGAAGATCTTCGCGCTCCCCTCCCCGTTCCACTTCGGCGCGCCGATGTTCGACGCCGCCGCGATCGTCTCGATGTGCATCGTCATGGTGGTCTCGATGACCGAGTCCACCGCCGACATGCTCGCCCTCGGGAGGATCGTCGAGCGCGAGGCCGACGAACCCACGCTCGCCGCCGGCCTGCGCGCCGACGGACTGGCCACCGCGCTCAGCCCCGTCTTCAACGGCTTCGCCGCCAGTGCCTTCGCCCAGAACATCGGGCTGGTGGCGCTGACGAAGATCCGCAGCCGCTTCGTGGTCGCGGCCGGCGGGGGCATCCTGATCCTGCTGGGGCTCTTCCCCGTGCTCGGTTCGGTCGTCTCCCTGGTTCCGCAGCCCGTCCTCGGCGGCGCCGGGATCGTGCTGTTCGGCACGGTCGCGGCGAGCGGGATCCGAACCCTCGCGGAGGCCGGCATGGAGTCCAGCGCCAACACCATCCTGGTGTCGGTCTCGCTCGGGGTCGGCATCGTCCCGATCGCCGTGCCCACCTTCTACGACGCCTTCCCGGAGGCCGTCCGGACCCTGATGCACTCGGGGATCTCGGCCGGCTGCGTGATGGCCGTCCTGCTCAACCTGCTCTTCCACCACGTCGGAGCAGCCCGCCGGCCCGGATCCGAATCCAGGTCCGGCCAGGCCTCCGGCGCGACGGTGCCGACGGCGACACCGTCCTGACCGGTCCGGGCAGGGGCGCGCACCGCTGAGTGCGCGCCCCTCCTGGCCCTCCCCCATAGGAGTGACACCATGGCAGTCCAGCCCCCGCCCGCCGACCAGCGGATCGTGATCGAGAACGTCGCGATCGCCACCGTCGACGCCGTCGACACCGAGTACGCCCGCGGCCACGTGGTCATCCTCGGCAACCGGATCGAATCGGTCGGCGACGGCCCCGCCCCGGCGTGGCTGGACAACGTGGTGCGCCGGATCAACGGCGAGGGCCACCTGCTCACCCCCGGCCTGGTCAACACCCACCACCACTTCTACCAGTGGATCACCCGCGGCCTCGCCCAGAACGACATCCTGTTCGACTGGCTGGTCGCCCTCTACCCGACCTGGGCCCGGATCGACGAGAAGCTCGTGCACGCCGCCAGCCAGGGCTCGGCCGCCGCCCTGCTCAAGTCCGGCTGCACCACCGCCTCGGACCACCACTACGTCTTCCCCAAGGACGGCGGGGACGTCCTCGGCGCCTCGATCGAGGCCGTCCAGGAGCTCGGCCTGCGCTTCACCGCGCTGCGCGGCTCGATGGACCGCAGCAAGAAGGACGGCGGACTGCCGCCGGACCACGCCGTCGAGGAGCTGGACGACATCCTGGCCGCCTCCGAGGCCGCCGTGGACCGCTACCACGACTCCTCGTTCGGCTCGATGCTGCACGTCGCGCTGGCGCCCTGCTCGCCGTTCTCGGTCTCCACCGACCTGCTCCGCCAGTCCGCCGAACTCGCCCGCCGCAAGGGCGTCCGGCTGCACACCCACGGCTCCGAGACGGCCGAGGAGGAGCAGTTCTGCAAGGAGCTGTTCGGCATGGGGCCGACGGACTACTTCGAGTCGGTCGGCTGGCTCGGCGAGGACGTCTGGATGGCGCACTGCGTCCACATGAACGACTCCGACATCGCCAAGTTCGCCGAGACCGGCACCGGCGTGGCGCACTGTCCGTCCTCCAACGCCCGCCTGGCCGCCGGGATCGCCCGGGTGCCGGACATGCTCAGGGCCGGCGTACCCGTCGGCCTCGGCGTCGACGGCACCGCCTCCAACGAGTCCGGCGAGCTGGGCACCGAGCTGCGCAACGCGCTGCTGATCAACCGGCTGCACGGCTCCCCGACCGCGCTGACCGGGCGCCAGGCGCTGCGGCTGGGCACCATGGGCGGCGCCCGGGTGCTCGGACGGCAGAACGAGATCGGCTCGATCGAGGCCGGCAAGCTGGCCGACCTGGCGCTGTGGAGGATCGACGGGGTCCTGCACTCCTCGATCGCGGACCCGGTCGCGGCCCTCACCTTCGGCGCGCTGCCGCCGCTGGCGACGCTGTTCGTCAACGGCAACGCCGTGGTCGAGAGGGGCGAGCTGACCACCGTCAACGAGGACCGGATCGCGCGTGCCTGCGCCCGCGCGGCCAAGGAACTGGCCTCCCGGCCGGTCTGATCCCGGCCGGTACCAAGGAGCTCCGGGGGCGCCCAGGGACGGTGCGCACCCCGGACTCCGTACACCCGGCAGGGTGTACGGACCGCGGCCCCGAACCCACGGCGAGGGTTCGGGGCCGCGGCGTGTGCTGCGGCGCCTGCCCTCAGGCCGTGCGCCCCAGCGTCCCCAGGTACGCGCGCCAGCCGCCGTGGTGGGTGATCTCCCGGTGCACGCCGCGCTCGACCTCGCCGCGGGCGAGCAGCATCGAGAAGCACGCGGAGCCGTCCTCCAGCTCGATCACGCCGAGCTCCAGCTCCCTGGGCTCGCCCGGCAGGATGACGTCCCGCAGGCGCTCCAGGCTGATCTCGTACAGCTCGCCCTCGATCGCGCTGTCGGCGGCCGGGTCGGGCAGCAGCCCCGGGCAGACGTCCGTCCCGCCGCTGTGGTCGATGGAGAAGAAGCGGTAACCGGTCGCGGTGCGGGCCGGGCCGATCAGGGCGTCGGCGACCTTGGCGTGGAACGGTCCGCCGACCATCGCCTGGCCGTTGAAGAAGATGCGTGCCATCGGTGAACTCCTCGGAACGAAAAGACCGTTCCGCACGGCGACGAGAGGACAGGTGGATTCGTCGCCGTACGGAACGGAGCATTGGGCGGTGGAACTGCTACAGCCCGGCAGGCGGCAGCGGTGGCGCCGGCGGATAGGTTGGTACTCAGCCCAGCAGGGGCAGCGCGGGGAGGGTCAGGAAGTCCGCGAACTCCTCGGCCAGGGCGACCTGTTCGAAGAGCTGGGCGGCCTCGCGCCAGCGGCCGGCCTGGTAGGCCTGGTCGCCGGACTCGGCGCGGAGCTCGGCCAGTTCGGTGGCGACCAGGGTGCGCACCAACTCGGCGGTGGCCTTCTCGCCGGTGTCGGACAGCACGACCCCGTTGTGGATCCACTGCCAGATCTGCGAGCGGGAGATCTCGGCGGTGGCGGCGTCCTCCATCATGTTGAAGATGCCGACCGCGCCGAGCCCGCGCAGCCACGCCTCGATGTAGCGCAGGCCGACCTGGACGGCGTTGTGCAGCCCGGCCCGGGTGCAGGTGCCGCCAGCGCCGGCGATGTCGAGCAGGTCGGCGGCGGTGACCGGCTCGGCCGGGCCGGGGTTGTCCTTCTGGTTCGGCCGCTCGCCGAGCACCGCGTCGAAGGAGGCCTGGGCGACCGGGACGAGGTCCGGGTGGGCGACCCAGGAGCCGTCGAAGCCGTTGCCGGCCTCGCGGTCCTTGTCCGCCTTGACCTTCTCCAGCGCGGCGGCGTTGACCTCGGGGTCCCGGCGGCTGGGGATGAACGCGGCCATGCCGCCGATCGCGTGGGCGCCGCGCCTGTGGCAGGTGCGCACCAGCAGGCGGGTGTAGGCGGCCATGAACGGCGAGGCCATGGTGACGCTGTTGCGGTCCGGCAGGATGTAGTGCTCGCCGGCGTCGCGGAAGTTCTTGACGATCGAGAACAGGTAGTCCCAGCGCCCGGCGTTGAGGCCGGCCGCGTGGTCGCGCAGCTCGTGGAGGATCTCGTCCATCTCGAAGGCCGCGGTGATGGTCTCGATCAGGACGGTGGCCCGGACGGTTCCGTGCGAGATGCCCAACTCGGCCTGGGCGTGGGTGAACACGTCGTTCCAGAGCCGGGCCTCGAGGTGGCTCTCGGTCTTCGGCAGGTAGAAGTACGGGCCGGAGTTGGGGTCCTCGGCGCCCTTGGCGAGCAGCCGGGCGGCGTTGTGGAAGAAGTACAGGCCGAAGTCGACGAACGCGCCGGCCACCGGGACGCCGTCGACCAGCAGGTGGTTCTCGTCCAGGTGCCAGCCACGCGGGCGGACCACGACGGTGGCGAGTTCGGCGGCGGGCTTGAGGGTGTAGGCCTTGCCGGCCGTGCTGGTGAAGTCGATCCGGCCCTCGAAGGCGTCGATCAGGTTGACCTGGCCGCTGACCACGTTCTCCCAGGTCGGGGAGGTGGCGTCCTCGAAGTCGGCGAGCCAGATCTTCGCCCCGGAGTTGAGCGCGTTGATGACCATCTTGCGGTCGGTGGGGCCGGTGATCTCGACCCGGCGGTCCTGGAGGGCGCGCGGCGCCTCGGCGACCTTCCAGTCGCCGGCCCGGATGTCGGCGGTCTCGGGGAGGAAGTCCAGCGTGCCGGTGCGGGCGATCTCGGCGCGTCGGCTCTTCCGCCTGGCCAGCAGTTCCTGTCGGCGGCCCTCGAAGGCGCGATGGAGGCCCACGACGAAGGCGACCGCCTCCGGGGTGAGCACCTCCTCCGCCCGATGGACGCGCGGACCGGCGACAGTGACGACCGGAGCGGCGGTAGAGGAGGCGATTGGGGGTACCCCCGGCCGGAGGCTGGGGGAGGGCCCCTGATCTGCAGCCATGAGCAGGACACTCCTAAGACGGTTGAGCCTGGCGAAGGGGGCTCCGGTGGGAACGCCCTCGGGAACTTCCTCGATCGTTACCCGCCTGTCGGCGAGTTCGATTCTGTAAGGTGGAGACTAGTTTCCGCGATACAGAATTTCAACGGTTTGTTGAAGAGTCGCCGGGACTCTACTCCTCCCCGACAGCGAAGGGAACGCCGGTGGTTGCGACCCCCGACACAGCATCGACGACAGGCGCCGACCGCGCGAGCGGCGGCGTGCAGTCCGTCGAGCGCGCCTTCCAACTCCTGGAGGCGCTGGCCGACTCGGGCGGCGTGGCCACCCTCAGTGAGCTCTCCACCAGCTCCGGCCTCCCGATGCCGACCATCCACCGACTGGTCCGTACCCTCGTCCAGCAGGGCTATGTCCGCCAGGACACCGCACGCCGCTACACCCTCGGCCCCCGGCTGATCCGGCTCGGCGAGACGGCCGGCCGGCTGCTCGGCAGCTGGGCCCGCCCGTACCTGGCCGAACTCATGGAGGCCACCGGCGAGACCGCCAACCTGGCGGTGCTGGAGGGCGGCGAGGTGGTGTACGTCGGGCAGGTGCAGTCGCGGCGCTCGATGCGGATGTTCACCGAGGTCGGACGGCGGGTGCAGCCGCACTGCACCGGCGTCGGCAAGGCCCTGCTCGCCCAGCTCCCCGAGGACGAGGCGCGCGCGATCCTGGGCCCCAACTCGCTGCCCGCGCACACCGAGTACACCCTCACCGACCCGCAGGAGCTGATGGACCAGCTCGCCGAGGCGCGCGAGCGCGGGTACGTGGTGGACGACCAGGAGCAGGAGATCGGCGTCCGCTGCATCGCCCTCACGGTACCGGGCGCGCCGACGCCCACCGCGCTCTCGGTATCCGGCCCGGAGGCCCGGATCCGGGCGCTGGAGGATCAGACGGGGGCGTCCTCGCTGGTACCGGTGATGCAGGAGATCGCGACCCGGCTGGGGCAGGTCCTGGCGCCCTGACGCCTGATTCTGACGCTACGTCAATTCACCTGCCGCACCTGGGGATCAACGCAAGAACCGGCAGCCGTTCCGACCACGCGCGGTGGTCGAGGCGGCTGCCGGTCCCTGAGAGCGGCTGGTCTTGGGTGGTGCGGGTTCGGCTACCCGGGGCGGGCTACGTGACGGCTCAGCGGTAGACGCGCACGTAGTCGGCGGCGAAGGTGATCGGGGTGTTCCCCTGCGGCGCAGGGTGGTACTTGCCCGCGCCCACCGAGAGGTTGAGGATCAGGTACGCCGAGAAGCCGGCGCCCACGCCCTTGTTGTCCGAGTACACCTTGACGCCGTTGACGTACCAGTCCACCGAGTTGGCGCCGTAGTAGGTGCCGATGGTGACCCACTGGTCCTTGGCGACGGCCTTGGCGTCGGTGTAGTACTCGGGGTTGCTCGGGTTGACGTGGTTGGTCAGCTCCAGCAGGTTCGGGTTGTCGGGGTGGTACTCGAAGGAGTCGATCTCCCCGTTGCCGTTCTTCCAGGTCCACAGGGCGGGCCAGGCGCCGCCCACGGAGGGCATCTTGACCCGGGTCTCGGCGTAGTCGCCGGTCTTGACCTGGAAGCCCTCGGCGGAACCCTCGGTGGTCAGGAAACCGGTGTTCCAGGACTGCTGGCCGTTCTCCAGGGTGGGGCCGCCCGGGGTGGCGGTGAAGGTGGCGACGCCGTTCGCGACGGTGACGTTGTTCTTGTTCAGCCAGTCGAGCTTGTTGTCGTCCGGGTTGTGGTTCCCGTACTTGTACGAGGTGCTCTTGTCGCCGACCCAGCGCTGGCCCCAGTCGATCGGGCCGTTGAACTCGTCGGACCAGGTCAGCGACTTGCCGGCGATCGGGGAGGACGGCGCCGGGGTGCTCGGGCTCGCGGTGGCGCTCGGGCTCGCGGTTGGGCTGGTCGGGCTCGTCGGGCTCGCGGTCGGTGTGGTGGTCGGGCTCGCGGTCGGGCTCGTGGTCGGCGGCGGCGTGGTGGTCGGGCTGGTCGTCGGCGTGGGCGTCGGCGCGGTGGTCGGGCTCGTGGTCGGCGACGGCTTGGCGCTGGGGGTGGCGGTCGGGGCCGGGGTCGGCGTCGACGTGCCGGTGCGGGAGACCACCAGCTGCTGCGAGGGCAGGTTGTGCCAGGCGCCCCCGAGGTCCTGCCAGAAGCCGAACTGGGTGTACGTCCCGGCCGGCAGGGTGCGCGCACCGCTGGTGAAGTCGACCCCGCTCGGGCATATCCGCGCGTTGGTCGCGTTGCCCGGGAAGTCCAGGTTGGTGCCGCGCGCGTCACGGACGCCGACGCCGACGGTCTTGGCGACGAAGCAGGCCGAGGAGTGCAGGCTCAGCGAAGCGGTGGTGGCCTGGCCGGCGACCATGGCGGCCGGAGCGAGCCGGTCCTGGGTGACGGTCGGGGCGGTGGCGGCCTGGGCACCGGCGACGGACGGCAGCCCGAACAGGCCTGCGCCGCTGATCGCCAGCGCCCCGGTGGCGGCGAGGGCGGCGTTGCGGCCGCGGTGGGACGGACGGGCGTGGCGGGGCGCGCGGCGGCGCCGGGCAGGCTGGTGCATGGGGGTCCTCTGCGACGCCTGCGAGGTGAGCTGTCGGATTCGGACTGCAGTTGCCCGGCCGCCTGTGGAGCGGCTTCACCCCTAGCCACGGCCCGCACACTGGTGCGTACGGGCCGGGCGCTGACCTTGGTTCCCCCGCTCCCGTCCGCTGTGGCGCTCGACAGCTCGCCGACGGGTGGACGGGACTCGGCGTCCCGGCGGCGGGGTCCGCGACGGCGGACGACGGTTGCAGGCTAGGCAGGCCGTCCGTGAACGGACAACCTGATCGGGCCGGTTGTCGCACAGCTCACAGTGGTGTCGATCAACGACGCTGCGTGGTGGCCGAGTTGATCAACCACGTCGTCGCGGCCCGGGGCTCAGCCGAGCCAGCCGGCCACCTGGCTCTCGGCCTCCGGCGACCAGGCCGGCTCCAGGTGGTTCAGCCCGGGTAGCAGTCGCTGCCGCCGGTCGGCAGCACCCCGAGCCAGGGCTGCTAGGACCGGCGTGCGGCCGCCGCCCATGTGCCGGTCACACACGGTGAGCGGCGCGGTGGTGGCGGACCGTACCGTGGCGCGGGGCCGCCCGAGTCCGCCCGGTCGGATAAATTGGAGCCCTGGCGTTTTCCACGGTGCACAAGTGCACCGAGCCCGACCCGTACGACCCGTACGACCCGCACGGTCCGTCCCGCGCTCCCGAGAAGAGGTCCCGCCCCACCATGACCGCGTCCCTGCCCGCCTTCGCCGGCCGTACCTACGTCTTCCGGGCCGACAACGGCGCGGCCTTCCGCAACAGCTACTCGGCCGACGGCACTCGGCTGCGCTGGGAGGGCCTCGGCGAGTCGGCCGGCCAGTGGGAGGACGTGCGGCTGCACGTCGCCGAGGTCGCGCCGGAGATCTACTTCATCAGCTGGACGGAGCAGAGCGGGATCACCGTCAGCCATGTGATGGACCTCAATGCGCTGACCGTACGGGCCTTCTGGACCTTCGAGGGCGAGGGCGGCCGGGTCGGCCAGCTGCACACCGGGACGCTGGAGCGGGTGGCCTGACCGGCGCCGGGCCGTAGAACGCGTCGAACCCCCGGGGCCTGGGCTCCGGGGGTTCGACGCGTTCCCGTCGCCGTCAGACGGTCTGGCTCGCCTGGCCCGAGGGGTTCGGCCGGCCGGGCTGGTTCGGCTGGCTGGGCTGGTTCGGCACCTTGAGGTGCTGGGACAGCCACTCCAGCGAGGACGGCAGCAGGGCGCTCCAGGTCTCGAAGTTGTGGCCGCCGTTCTCGAGCATGCTGTACGAGACCTTCATGGGGCTCCGCACCGCGTCGATGAACGCCTCGGTGTCCGGCTTGTAGTTGCCGTCGCCCTTCTTGGTACCGGCCAGCAGGACCGAGATGTCCGGCGGCGGCATGTTCTTCAGCCGCCACATCAGGTTGGCCTCGTTGCGGCGCTGCTTGCTGCCGCCGAAGAGGTCGCCGGTGGTCGGGTCGTCGGCGGCGTCGTAGTAGCCGGACAGGGCGACGGCGGTCGGGAAGACGTCCGGGTGGCGCATGGCCATCTTGACGGCGCAGTAGCCGCCGGTCGAGTTGCCCATGAAGGCCCAGGCGTGCGGATCGGGCGAGACCCGGTAGCTGGCCTGGATCGCCGAGGTGACGTCCTTGGTGAAGTACGTGTCGGACTGGGCGCCGCCCGGGATGTCCTCGCACTCGGTGTCCTGCGGCATGGCGGGCGAGGGCTGCAGCATGACCATGACGGTCGGCTGCATCCGGCCCTCCTGCAGCAGCTTGAGCGCGGCGCCCGGGTAGTTGAAGCGGGTGATCAGGTTCTCGGCGATTCCTGGGAACCCGGTGCTGACGATCACCGCCGGGAACTGCTTCTGCGCGTACTCGGGCTGGAAGTACTGCGGCGGCAGGTAGACGAAACCCTCGGTCGACAGCCGGCTCACCTTGCCGTCGATCCGGACCTTGCGGATCTCGCCGGACTGGCCGGGTTCACGGCCCCTCGCGCCGCCGCCCTTGACCGACGCCTGGCCTATGGTCTCCACCAGCAGGCGGCCGGAGGCGTCCGCCTTGTTGTGTATCACCACCGGGCCGGTGCTGCCGGTGCCCAGCAGGTCGTCCCAACTGCTGTAGAACGCGAAGTAGTTGTTCGCCACCAGGCCGAGCGCCGCGAGCACCGTGAGCTGGGTGGCGAGCAGCGCGCCGATCCGGCCGAACACCGCCTGCCAGCTCTTCCTGGCGAGTCTGGGCCACAGCCAGACCGTGCCGACCATCATCACGACCGCGACCAGCACGGCCAGCGCCAGCACCTTGTGGCTCGTCAGACCCATGTTCCAGTTGCTCCCACACCTCGGACTCCACGCCCCCTCCGCTCAGGGACATCCGAGGAGTTCACCCCGGTTCCCCCACCGGGGCGTGAGGTCCAACCCTAGCGGGAGCTGGGAGGAAGCTGATCGGGGGCTGGGGAAGGCTGAGGACGGGTTTCAGTCGACAGATTTCGAAATCTGTTAGCTGAACTCTGTTATCTGTCGTCTGTCATCTGAAATCTGTCAGCCGTCAGCCGTCAGCCGCCGCCCGTCGTCTGTCGCCTGCCGGCCGCCGACCGCCTGCTACGCCCCGGCCGCCCACTCCCAGAGCCGCAGCCCCGCCGTGAGCTCGCGCATGCAGCGGGCGCCGAGGTCCTGCGGGGAGCCCGGGCCGGTGACCGCCACGTCGGAGGCGGCCCACTGCTCCAGGGCCACCCGGATCGCCGCCGTGGCCGCCGCGGCGGCCAGCCGGATCTCCAGCGGGTCGGCGCCGACCGGGCAGCGCTCGGCCAGGACGGACCGCAGTCGCTCCTCCGATCCCGCGTGCACCCGCTGCCAGGTGCCGTCCAGCCGGGGGTCGCGCAGCAGGCTTCGGGTCCAGTGCATCGCCTCGACGGCCGCATCGTCGGCCGGGGTCAGCGACTCCACCGCGGAGCGCTCCAAGGCCTCGCGCAGCGGGCGGTCCGCCGGACTCTCGGCCAGCAGCTCGACCCAGCGCTGCCCGCCGGCCGCCAGCAGCGGAGCGACGGCGTCCTCCTTGACGGAGAAGTAGCGATAGAAGGTGCGCAGCGAGATGCCCGCGGCGGCGGCGATCTCCTCGGCGGTGGTCGCCTCGGCGCCCTGCTCGGCGAAGAGCGCGGCGGCGGTGCGGGCGATCTCCAGCCGGGTGGCGTCACGGCGGCGCTGGGTCAGGGTCGGGCGTCCGGTCACAAGGGTCAGCGTACGCACCCGGGCTCCATAATGACGCACCACGCCTATATGGCACATCGAGACTTATTGGCACGACGTGCCATAAAGGCGTACCGTGTCTCCTGAGGTCGAGAGACCACGAACGAAGGAGTACCACCATGGAGCGCTTCAGCGGACGGAACGTCCTGATCACCGGCGGCGGCTCTGGCATCGGCCAGGCGACCGTGCACCGGATCCTCGCCGAGGGCGGGAACGTCGTCGCCGTCGACGTCAACGAGGACGGCCTGAAGAAGACCCTGGACCGCGCGACCGCCGACGGCACCGCCGACCGCCTGACCATCCAGGTGCTGGACATCTCGGACGAGTCCGCCGTGGTGACGGGCGTGGCCGAGGCGATCACGGGCCTGGGCGGCCTGGACGTCCTGGTCAACGCGGCCGGCATCCTCCGCTCCTCGCACACCCACGAGACCACCCTGGAGTTCTGGAACAAGCTCCTCGCGGTGAACCTCACCGGCACCTTCCTGATGACCCGCGAGGCGCTCCCCGCCCTGCTGGCGACCGGCCGGGGCGTGGTGGTCAACTTCAGCTCCACCTCCGCGAGCTTCGCCCACCCCTACATGGCCGCGTACGCCGCGACCAAGGGCGGCATCCAGTCCTTCACCCACGCCATCGCCTCGGAGTACTCGAAGCAGGGCCTGCGCGCGGTGTGCGTCGCGCCGGGCAGCATCGACAGTGGCATGACCAACAACCCCGGCCTGCCCGCCGACGCCGACTTCAGCCTGCTCGCCAAGCTCTCCCCCGCCATCGGCCGGGGCTTCGCGGGCCCGGACACGGTCGCCGGCGTGATCGCCATGCTGGCCTCCGACGACGGCGCCTTCGTCACCGGCACCGAGCTGCGCATCGACGGCGGCACCCACATGTGAGCCGCCGGTCCGGTTGACGGCGGGGCCCGTGCCATCCCCCATCCGGCACGGGCCCCGTCAGCGTTCTCCGGGCTCCGCCCGTGCACCGGTCAGTCCAGCGGCTTCGCCAGCAGCAGTTCGCGGGTGGTCCCGTCGGCGAGGAGATCGCCGGGTTCGGCGAGCGGGACGAAGCCATGGCGGCGGTATCGGGCGAGCGCGGCCTCGTTGCCGGGCAGCACCGCCAGGCGCAGGGTGCTGCCGCCGTCCGCGCGGGCCCAGTGCTCGACCTCCTCGATCAGCCGGTCCGCGACGCCCCGCCCGCGCGCCCAGGGCGCCACCCACAGCGAGCGCAGCTCCCGCACGCCGTTCGCCGTACCGGGCAGCCCGCCGGCCAGCCCGGCCGGGGCGTCGTCGAGCAGGGCCACCAGAGCCGACGGGAGCGAGCCACGAGTGCATCGCCGGGACCGCCTCGCCGGGGCGTGGTCCGGGCAGGGGCTTCGCGGATTCAAACCCCGGCGGGCGGACGCGGCCACGGGAGGGACGGTTTGGGCGAATCGTTTCAGCAGGCAGCTTCGGTGGACGGTTTCCGCGGGTGGTCTCGGCGGGCGGTCTCAGCGGGCCGTTTCAAGGGCCTGCTTCAGGGGCCCGGCTTCACGGGGTGCGCCAGTCCGCGGCCAGGGCGGTTGCCGGGTTGGCGACCAGCAGCCGGTCAGGCAGCTCCGGCCCGAAGGTGCGGGCCAGCCGCGGGGCGAGGTCGGTGAGCAGCCGGGCGGGGCCGCCGACCGCGCGGGCCGTCCTCGTGGTGGTGTCGGCGCCCAGCAGCAGCCGGTCGGCGTGGCCCGCGTCGACCAGGTCGGCGATCACGTCGAAGGCCTGGAGGTCGGCGGGGTGGCCGATCCGGGAGGGGCTGTCCAGGGCGAGGAACACACCCTCGGCGGCCAGGCTGCGGTGCACCGCCCGGTCGGTGAAGCGGGTGAGGTGGCCGAGGACGATCCGGTCGGGGCTGACTCCGTGCCGTCCGTGGAGCCGGCGCAGGACGCCGTGCGGGTCGCCGTCGGGTTCGAGGTGGACGGCGATCGGCGCGCCGGTGGCGTGGTGCGCCTCGGCCGCGGCGGCCGTCGTCCGGCGGGTGTGCGCGGTCAGGGGGCCCGCGTCGTCGGCGATCTTGATCAGGCCGGGTCGCACGCCCTCGGGGGCGCCGGGGAGCCCGGTGGTGAGCTCGGTGACGAAGCGCTCGGCGAGGTCGGCGGACGGGGTGGGGCCGGAGCGGCCGTCTTCGGGGTAGTGGGCCGCCTGGTGCGTGCCGGTGGCGGCGACGACGTGGACGCCGGTCGCGCGGGACAGCGCGGCGAGGACGTCCGCGCCCCGGCCCATGCCCCACGGGGTCCACTGGACGAAGGTGCGGCCGCCGGCCGCGGCGTAGGCGCGCAGCACCTCCTCGGCGGCGGCCGGGTCGTCCAGCTCCTGACCGGGGAGCAGCGGGCTGCGGATGAAGAGGTGGTCGTGGGAGTCGGTGACGCCCAGTTCGGCGGGGGCGAGGTCGCCCAGGACGGTCCGTACGGTGCGGGTGGCGCTCACGCCTCGTCCTCCGTCGGGGTCGCGGCCGCCGGGGCGCCGGTCGCCGGGGTGTCCGTCGCCGACGTGCTGGTCGCCGCGGTGTCGGTTGCCGCGAAGGTGACGGTGGCGACCCGGAGGCCGGCCAGGGCCTTGGGGACGCCGACGTACGGGGCCAGGTGGACGATCACCTCGGTGATCTCCTCGCGCGTCATCCCGATCCGCAGGCTGTTGCGGACGTGGTCGGCGAGCTGCGGCTCCACGCCACCGAGGGCGGTGAGTGCGGCCAGGTTGGCGATCTGACGGTCGCGCAGGGCGAGGCCGGGGCGCTGGTAGGTGCCGCCGAAGAGGCTGGTGACGATCCAGTCGGGGAAGCCGGGGGCGAGCGCGTCCAGGCCGCCGAGGGTGGCGGCGGCGGCCGGGCCGGCCAGGTCGGTGAGCAGGGCGTAGCCGGCTTCGCGGTCGAGCGGCGCGGGGGTGAGATCGGCCGGGACGACGCCGGCGGGGGTGGGGTCGGCGGGGGCGAGTCCGCTCGACGGGTCGACGGCGGGGGAGGTGGTGGGCATCGCGGTGTCGGGACCTTTCACCAGTGGCGACCGGCCGGCAGCCGGTCGAGTTCGGGGCGGGACAGGTGCAGCACCCGGTAGCGGGTGCCCGGCGCGTCCTCGGGGGCCGGGCCGTGCCAGAGGGCGAGGCTGAGCAGTTCCCAGCGGCTCGGGTCCACGGCGACGGCGGCGGTGTGCAGGGCGGGGTGCGCGGGGAGGTCGGCGAGGGCCCGTACGACGGCCTCGGCCGGGTCGGCGGCCTCCGGTAGCCGTACGGTCGCACGGGTGGCGGTGGTCGGGGCGTCCGTCCGGGTACCCGCGGTCAGGCCCGCGCCGAGCCAGTGGTGGACGGCGGGGCGGCCGAAGTCCGCGCTCAGGCCGCGGAAGCCCGGGCCCCACAGGAAGGCGTTCATGCCCTCGGCGGTGCGCCAGAGGTAGAACGGCGCGTACTGGTTGACCGGCGAGCCGTCCTGGCCGCGCTCGCGGACCAGGTACGCCTTGAGGCCGAGGCCGGGGTGGGCGTCGAGCAGGTGGCCCTTGTCGGCCACGCGCCGGCGGATGATGCCCATGTCGTAGTCGGCGGGGAGGGTGATCTCGTACTGCATGGCGTGCACGGCGGGGCTCCCGGGCTCGGGCGGCGGGTCAGTGACGGAGATCCGTGCTGGAGATCCGTGCTGGATCCGTGCTGGGGATCCGTCAGGACTGGCGGTGGGCGGCGAGCAGGCCGAGGGCGCCGCGGACGGCCTGTTCGAAGGGTGCGGCACTGTCCGCGGCGCGGGCCAGGACGTAGCCGCCCTGGACGACGGCAACCACGGCGGCGGCGGTGTCCGCCGGGTCCAGGCCGGGGGCGAACTCGCCGTGCTCCTGACCCTCGGCGACCAGTTCGGCGATCCGGCCGCGCAGCCAGTCGAAGGTCTCTTCGACCGGGGCGCGCAGCTGCGGGTCGGCGACGACGTCCGGATCCTGGGCCATCCGGCCGATCCGGCAGCCGCGCAGCACCTCGCGGTCGCGGTGCAGGTAGGCGGCGATCCGGTCGTACGCGGTGCCGGGGGCGGCGAGGTCGGCCTCAGCGACGCCCCGCATCTGCTCAGCGCTGCGGCGCAGGGCGGCGGCGGCAAGGTCGGGCTTGCCGGTGAAGTGGTGGTACATGCTGCCCTGGCCGACGCCGGAGCGCTGCTGGATGGCCTTCGGGCTGGTGCCGACGTAGCCGCGCTCCCAGAGGAGGGCCTGAGTGCTCTCGATGAGGCGGTCCTGGGTGGTCATGACTCCACTGTACATACCAGTAGGTACAGAGGGAAGTGCATTCGTCTTTCTCCGGGGCCGCACTCGGCGGAAGGCCGGAGAACGGGGACGGAAGACTGAGGGCCGTGCGCCGCCCCCCGGCGGCCACGGCCCCTCGACCGTTCGTCATCCCCCGTGCCGCCCAAGGGCATTCCGCCCGGAGCGGTGGCGCGCGTCACGTCACGGACGGTGGCAGGCGTCACACGGCGTGGGGGGTGCGCGGCGCCCGCGCGGGCGGGAAGCGTCGTTCCGCTCGCGCGGGCGGGGGGCGAAGCGCGTCGCGCGGGCGGGGGGCATCGTTCCGCGCGGGCGGTCAGGGCAGCTCGCGCCGGATCACCGGGGCCACCTCCCCGGCGAACAGCTCCAGTTGCTCCCGCTGCGCCCCTCGGTCAGCGCGCCCTCGGTCAGCGCGTCCACGCCGATGCCGACCGCCTCGCTGCCGAAGGCCTCGTGGTAGCGGTGGATCTTCTCGATCACCTGCTGCGGACGGCCGACCAGGGCCGAACCCTGCGCCGAGGCGTCCTCCAGCGAACCGAACGGCGAGTCATCGTGCTTGCCCGCCGCCGAGTCGACCGGGGCGCCCCCGTACGGGCGGAAGCCTCGACGGCGTCGTGCCAGCACCTCGCGACGTACAGTCCGCCGAAGCCCGCCCCCGCCCGGGGCCTCCTTCAGGTCATCGCCGTAGTGCTCCCAGCGCTCGCGGCAGTGCTCCACCAGGGCCCGGTACTTGACCGGCGGGTGGGAGGGAGTCGGCGGAGAACAGCAGGTCGCCGTACCGGGCGGCCAGGTCGGTGGACCGGGTGAGCGGCGGGCGGTCGCGCTCTCCCAGCTCACCTCCTCCTCGCGCCAAAGTCCGCGCAGCAGCGCGTAGTTCTCGGCGAGCGCCGCCTACTGGCACTCCTCGGGAAGGCCGAACAACCCGGTGCGGTTTGGATCGTCACCCTTGCCGGTGATCAACTCCACCCGGCTGCCGGACGGTTGGTCGAGCAGTGCGCAATCCTCAGGCGCCCCGGACCGGATCGAGGACCCCGAGCACCGTCACCGCGGCGAAGAGCCGGACGGTGGTCGTGCGGGCGGCAATCGCGCTCAGCAGTACGGGCACCGCCGGAGGACGGCCCGGGCGGGCGGGGCGGCTCGGAGGCGGCGTCAGTGCGCGGCGGGGCGGCGGGGGGGGGTGGTCGCCACGGTCCGGCCTGCCATCACGCCCCCCTCCGTCTCGTACACCCTCGACCCCAGCCGGGGTCGGACGGCCTCGCGCCGCCTCGTACGGTCCTCCGCGAGGACAAGCAGTGGTCGGAGGCGGGGCAAGGGCTTGCCCGGGCCGGACCGGCTGGCAAGATGTCCGGCATGAGCTACCTCGCCGCAGATGACCGCTACGCCTCGATGACCTACCGGAAGGCCGGCCGCAGCGGCGTCCAGCTGCCCGCCGTCTCCCTGGGGCTCTGGCACAACTTCGGTGACGCCCAGCCGCTGGACGTGCAACGGGCCGTGCTGCGCCGGGCCTTCGACCGGAGCGTCACCCACTTCGACCTGGCGAACAACTACGGCCCGCCGTACGGCAGCGCCGAGCGCAACTTCGGCTATCTGTTCGCGCAGGACTTCCAGCCGTACCGCGACGAGCTGTTCATCGCGACCAAGGCCGGCTGGGACATGTGGCCCGGCCCGTACGGCAACGGCGGCAGCCGCAAGTACCTGCTGGCCAGCCTGGACCAGTCGCTGGGCCGGATGGGGCTGGACTACGTCGACGTCTTCTACTCGCACCGCTACGACCCGGACACCCCGATCGAGGAGACGATGGGGGCGCTGGACAGCGCGGTGCGCTCGGGCAAGGCGCTGTACGCGGCGATCTCCAACTACCCGGCGGAGCAGCACCGGGAGGCCGTGGCGATCCTGCGCGAGCTGGGCACGCCGGTGCTGATGAACCAGTCGGCGTACTCGATCCTCAACCGGTCCGTGGAGGAGGGTGGCGTGCTGGACGCGGTGGGCGACACCCAGACCAGCCTGATCGCTTACTCCCCGCTCGCCCAGGGGCTGTTGACCGACCGCTACCTCTCCGGGCAGGTGCCGGCCGGTTCGCGGATGTCGGTCGGGAAGTTCCTGACCGAGGAAGTGCTGACCGAGCCGAAGCTGGAGCAGCTGCGCGCGCTGAACAAGGTCGCCGAAGGGCGCGGGCAGAGCCTGGCGCAGCTGGCGCTGAGCTGGGTGCTGCGGGACCCCCGGGTGGTCTCGGTGATCATCGGGGCGAGCAGCGTGGCCCAGCTGGACCAGAACCTCGAGGCGCTGGCCGCCGGACCGCTGACGGAGGAGGAACTCGCGGAGATCGACCGGCTGAGCGCCTGACGGCGAGCGGCGGGGCGCCGGCGGGTGACAGCTGACAGATTTCGAAATCTGTCAGCTGTCATCTGTTTGCTGTTATCTGTTTGCTGTCATCTGTTTGCCGTCAGCTGTCATCTGTTCGCTGACGGCCGTCGGTCGCCTGCGGCGAGCGGCCGCCTTCCAGCGCCGACGGCCGGCAGCGGGAGATCAGCGACGGATGCCCAATGCGGGCAGAACCGTTTCTGCAACCCGGTGAGCCTCCTCCAACAGCGGATTGCCGGAGAGGATGAAGGTGTCCACCCCCAGCGCCTCGAACTCCTGCAACCGCTCCACCACCTGGGCCGTCGAGCCGACCACCGCAGTCCCCGGCCCGGGGCGGAACAGGCTCATCCCCGGCCACAGGTTGGGGTAGGCCTCCAACTCCCGGGCGCGCGCCGGGACCTTGCCACCGTGCTGACGGAACTGGCGCTGCCAGCCGACACCGTCCTCCCCCTCGGCCGAGCCCAGCTGCCGCGCGTACGTCGCCTCACTGGTCACGTCCAGCAGCCGGTCGGCCGCCGCCCAGGCCTCCTCCTCGGTGTCCCGGACGATCAGGTGCAGCCGCAGCCCGATCCGCAGGCTCCGCCCGTGGGCGGCGGCGCGCTCGCGGACCAGGTCCAGCTTCTCCTTGAGCAGGTGCGGCGGCTCGCCCCAGGTCAGGTAGACGTCCACATGCCGGGCGGCCATCTCGATACCGGCCGGCGAGCTGCCACCGAACCAGAGCGGGATGCCGCCGGGCTGCACCGGGGGGAGTTCGCGCAGGCTCGCCCCTGCGTTCTTCAGCCGGTAGAACTCGCCCTCGTGGTCGAACACTTCGCCCGTCGTGAGGCGCTTGACGATCGACCAGTACTCCGCGCTGAGCCGGTAGCGGTCGTCGTGCTCGACGTCCAGGCCGTACTCGCGCAGTTGGGCGGTGGAGCCGTTGACCACGTTGAAGCGCAGCCGTCCGCCGTGCAGGTGGTCGAAGCTGAGTGCCGACTTGGCCAGCAGGGTGGGCGAGATCAGCCCGGGGTGGACGGCCAGCAGCGGCTTGAAGGCCGGGCCGGTGGCGGCGGCGAGCGCGCTGCCGAGCGTCCAGACGTCGTACAGATCGGTGGCGAGCAGCGCGCCGGTGTAGCCCAGGCGCTCGACGCTGCCGGCCAGTTGCTGCAGGTAACGCAGGTCCACCGGGCGGCGGCCGGCCGACTCCCAGGGGTAGTGGCCCTCGCGCGGGATGATGTACCAGAGGACTTCGGAGGCCACGGCTCAGCTGTCCTTCCCGAGCGCGGCGGCCACCGGGGCCTCCAGGGCAGGCAGATGGGCGTCGGCGACGGTCAGCGCGCCGGCGAGGAAGCCGACCCGGTGGAAGATGTCCGCCGCCTCCTGCTGTTCGGCGATGAACTCGGCCGTGGCGGGCTCCAGTTGCCAGGGCAGTGCGGCGAGCGCGGTCCGCCAGTCGGCGGCCGTGCCGCCCAGCTCCCCGGCCGCGATCGCGGCGGCCTCGGCCGGGTGGGCCGCCACCCAGGCGTCCGCCCGGCGCAGCGCGGTGGCGATCGCGGCGACCACCTCGGGGCGCCCGGCGGCGAACTCCCGGCGGGTGAAGAAGACCGAGCGGTCGGTGATGACGTCGCCGGTGCGGATCAGCTCGCGGAACTCCCCGCTGCGGCGGGCGGCGGCCAGTTCGGCGCCCTGGGCGATCCAGCCGGCGATCTCGCCGTCACGCAGCCGCCGGGCCTGGTCCTCCCCCGCCACCGGGCGCGCCGGGGTGACATCCTCACCGTACGAAAGCCCCTGCGCGTAAAGGGCCTTGGCGAGCAGGTGGGTCTGCCAGGAGCCGACGCCGAGGACGACGGTACCGCCCTTGAGGTCGGCGACCGTACGGACCGGCCCGGCGTCCAGGACCAGCAGCGCGCCGTGGTCGGGGCGGGGCACGGAGACCGCCGCGTACACCAGGTCGTGACCGGCCGCCTGGGCGGTGATCGGCGGGGTCGAGCCGGTGCCGCCGAAGTCGATCGTGCCGTCGGCGAGCAGGTCGCCGGTGCGGGTGCCGTCGGTGTAGTGGTGGAACGCTCCGGTCTCGCCGAGCGGGGCCAACTCCTCCTCCAGGTAGGGAAGTCGGGCGAGGTAGTAGAGCGAGGGATTGCTGGCGTGAACGCCGAGGGTGACGGTCATCTGGTCAACTCCGTTGGTGCGTGGGGATTCTTCGGGCGGCCTGGGGGAATCTGCGGAGGTGGATCGGGTGCCAGGCGGGGGCCGTTCAGTGGACGCCGAGGTCGGCGAGCAGGTGTCGGCGCAGCTCGGCGAAGGCCGGGTCGGCGGGGTCGCGGGGGTGCTCGACGGTGACGGCCTCGTCCCGGACCAGCAGACCGTCACGCAGCACGGCGACCCGGTCGGCGAGCCGGACGGCCTCGTCCACGTCGTGGGTGACCAGCAGGACGGCCGGTCGGTGGCGGCGGACCAAGTCCCCGACCAGATCCTGCATACGCAGCCTGGTGAGGGCGTCCAGGGCTGCGAACGGTTCGTCCAGCAGCAGAAGTTGGGGCTCTCGGACGAGCGCCCTGGCGAGCGCGACGCGCTGCGCCTCACCGCCCGAGAGGGTGGCCGGCCAGGCCTCGGCATGCCGTTCCAGACCGACCTCGGCGAGTGCCTTCAGTCCGGTCTCCCGGGTGGCGGCGCCGCCCGGCAGGCCGACCGTGACATTGGCCAACACCCGCTTGGACGGCACCAGTCGGGGCTCCTGGAAGACCACCGTACGGACCGGCGGAACGAGCACCGTACCCTCGTCGGCCTGGTCGAGCGCACCGAGGATGCGCAGCAGAGTGGTCTTCCCGGTGCCGCTGGCGCCGAGCAGGGCGACGAACTCGCCCCGGGCGATGGAGAGGTCGACGCCGTCGAGCACGGCCCGGGTGCCGAACACCCTGCGCAGGCCTCGTAGATGGACGGCGGGGGCGGCACCGGGCGAAGTACCAGCGGAAGCGGCGGCGGTGGCGGTGACAGCGGCGGTTGCGGCGGCAGTGGGGACGGGGATGGTCATCGGGCGGCTCCTCGGACGACCCGGCGCCACGGCATCAGCAGGCGTTCCAGGATCCGGACGACGCCGTCGGCCGCGAGGCCGAGCAACCCGTAGATCAGGATGCAGACGGCGAGGACGTCGGTGCGCGAGTAGTTCTGCGCCTGGGCCATCAAGTACCCGATGCCTTCGGTGGAGTTGATCTCCTCGGCGGCGATCAGGGCGATCACGCTCAGCGTCATGGAGAGCCGAAGGCCGGAGAGCAGCGAGGGCAGTGCCCCGGGCAGGACGACCGTGCGCACGATCGCCCAGCGGCCGAGGCCGAAGCTGCGCATCGCCTCGACCAGCTTGCGGTCGGTGTTGCGGACCCCGCCGGAGGCCGAGACGTACATCGGGAAGCTGGTGGCCACCCCGATCAGGGCGACCTTCGCAGTCTCGGTGATGCCGAACCACACCATGAAGAGCGGGACGAGCGCCAGGAACGGTACGGTGCGCAGGACTTGGATCGCCGAGTCGAGGAGCTCCTCCCCCAGCCGGGTGAAGCCGGTGACGACGCCGAGCACGAGACCGGTGGTGGCGCCGAGGAGCAGGCCGAGTCCGGCCCGGGTGAGCGAGACGGTGAGGGCGTCGGCCAACTGGCCGTTGTCCCACAACTCGCGGACGGCTCCGGCGACCTGGGCCGGTGAGGCGAGCACGTCCTGGGTGAGCGCTCCGGTGGCGGAGGCGAGCGCCCAGCCTCCGAGCAGGGCCAGCGGGCCGAGGGTGCGCAGGAGCGCGGCGAGGGCCCGGGGGCGGGGCCGCCGGAGCTGGGCGCGTGGGGTCACCAGTCCGGCGGCCAGGGCGGCCCGGGTGTCGGTGGGGGCGTGTCCCGCTGCGGGGGTGGTCACTTGGCGCCGCCCCCGAGCGTGTCGATGTCGATCAGGTAGGGCTTGACGTCGACCAGCTGCTTGGTGACCTTCTGGTCGGCGAAGAACCGGGCGACGGTGCCGAAGCGGGCGGTGTCGGCCTCGGAGATGACGTCGGCCACGGCGGCTTGCCGGCTGACGTTCACCGCGACGTCCTTCTCGGCCGGGGTGACGGCGGTCGGGCCGGAATCGGTGAAGACGTTGAGGTAGGCGGCCGGATCGGCCTTCTCCTTCCGGCCGTTGTCGCGCAGGTAGGCGTAGAAGGCCTTGACCACCTCGGGGTGCTTGTCGGCGAAGCCGTTGCGCACCGCCCAGACCGCGTAGTTGTCGGAGCCGATCGCCTGGCCGTCGACCAGGAAGTGCGCGCCCGCGTTGGCGATGGTGGGCGTGGAGAAGGTGTTCCAGGTGGCCCAGGCGTCCACCTGGCCGGAGTTGAACACCCCGGAGGTCTGGTCGGCGCGCAGGTAGACCCGCTGGACCTGGTCGGCCGGGACGCCGTTCCTCTCCAGCGCCTTGAGCAGCAGGTACTCGCTGGTACCGCCCTGGGAGACGGCAACCTTCCTGCCGACCAGGTCCTGCACGGTCTTGATGGGCGAGTCGTTCTTGACCAGGATCCCCTCGCCGACGCCGTCCGGCGCGGTCTGGGCGAACAGCTTGAAGCCGGGCTTCTGGGCAAGTGCGGCGACGGCCGAGGTGATCGAGCCCTGGGCGACGTCGAGCTGGTCGGCGGAGAGGGCCTGCGCGGCGGGGGCGAAGGGGCCGGCGCTCCCCGTCCAGGCGGCCTTGGCGTGGACGGCCGCCAGGGCCTGGTCCAGCGAGCCGTCCTTCTTGCCACGGGCGAGGAAGCCGTTGTTGCCGGGGTCGGGCAGGCGGAGCACGACGTCGGCCTTGCCGCCGGCCCCGCCCTCGGCGGAGCCCTGGGCCCCGTCGGCGGACGAGCCGCAGGCGGCCAGGGCGGTGGAGGCGAGCAGCGCGGTGGCGGCGAGGGCGAGGCGGGCGGTGTTCACGGGGGTCTCCAAGAACGGATGACAGGTGACAGCTGACAACTTTCGAAAGTTGTTCGCTGAACTCTGTTTACTGAAAGCTGTCGGCTGAAAGCTGTTCGCCGAACTCTGTCGGCGGGGCGTGGCCTGCGGCGCAACTGCCCGCAGGCTCGTGGCAGGCGGGGACCGGTCAGCCGGACGAACGACCGGGCCTGCGGCCGGTCACGCCCCGCCGCCCCGCCGCTCGCGCAGCAGCGCGCGGGCGGCGCGGAGCGGCTCCGGGTCGGCCCAGGCCCGTACGTCCACCGGTGCGGGAAGGAAGCCCTGCCCCCTGAGGAACCGTTCCTGCTGGGCCAGCAGCTCCAGACGCTCCTCCGACAGATCCAGGTGCAGGGTCCGGTGACCGCCCCCCGCATACGCCCCCGCGACGCCCTCGGCGCCGGCCCCGGTCTCGGCCTGCAGGATCCGGGCCACCTCCGCCGGCCGCACGGCGGCCCAGTCGGCGGCCTCCAGCAGCACGGCCAGGAACCGGGCGACCAGCTCCGGGTGCTCGTCCAGCAGTCGCTGGTGGACGGTGACCGGCCGAGGCGTCCCGTTGTTGACCCGGGCCCGGCGGTCCGGGGTGGCGTCGAGCTCCACCGCCACCTCGGCGCCGATCCGGCGGGCCGCCTCGACGGCGAGCGCCCCCTTCACGTACACGGCGTCCACCACACCGTCCCGCAGTGCGGACAGTTCGGCGGACCATTGGCCGCCGCCCGGGGCGGCCGGGACGTCGACCAGCTCGGCATCGTCCAGTCCGAGTCCGGCGAGCCCCAGGGCGCCTCGGAAGCCGGCCAGCGCCATGGCCCGCCAGAAGTCGATGCCGATCCCATGATGTGGCACCGCCAGCCGCAGACCGCGCAGCCGGCCCGGCTCACTGATCGCGCTCCCGGCCCGGACCAGGACGACCTGGCGCTCCTCGATCCAGGTCAGCCCGATCAGCCGGGTCGCCTCACCGCGCGAACGGGCCCACAGCGCGGGGACGTTGCCGCCCTCGCGGAACAGTCCGGTGAGCGCATGGGTGTAGTGGTGGTCGGCGGCCACCTCGGGCGGGGCGTCCTGGAGCGAGCGGACAACGATCCCGTCGGCGGCGAACTCGCGGGCGAGCCAGCCCTGATCGGCCGCTATCCCGGTCGCGGTGGGCACCGGGCAGCGGGTGAACCAGAGGGTGTCGGGGCGGTCGGGGGAACTCGGCGAACGGCTGGGCACGAGGCTTGGTCCTCTTCGGGGGCTCCGACGGCGGGGCCGGAGGCATCGGCGATCAAGTGTGTCCGGACCACGCGGCACTGGACGCAGGGAAGTTGCGTCCCATGGCCGGCAGCGGAGCGAGGCAGGGCGAGAAAGGGCAGGGCGAGAAAGAGCAGGCAGAGCAGGGCGGGACAGGAGGCGCAGGGTGCGTCAGCGACAACAGCCACGGGAAGGGCGGCGCCGGTGGAGCGTCACGGCACTACTCCTTCCTGTTTCCTGCGCACGGGGACCAACGCATGTGCGGCATCCGGGCGCGCCCCGGCCGAGAAGCCGGCGGCGCGATGCGAGGAGCGTTCCACGGCGGCCGAGCCGCAGGCAAGCCTTTGCCACATGGTGGGATCAGTTGTTCATCAACGCCATTCCATTGCAACATCGTTGACACATGTCCGCAGCACCGGCTGCCCTACGCTGAAACTCCCTCCGGCAGTCCGCTCGGAGCCACGAACCGAACGCGAGGTGCCATGGCCGAGGCCGCCACCGCCGTCCAGAGTCCGCCGGCGGGTGCGCAGGCCGTCCAGCGCGCACTCGGACTGCTGCACTGCTTCCACGACAACGGCCCGGATCTGAGCGCCTCGGACCTGGCCCGCCGGATGGACCTCTCGGTCTCCACCGCGCACCGGCTGGCCCGCACGCTGGTCAGCGCCGGCTTCCTGGAGCAGGACGAGCAGACGGCCCGCTACCGGCTCGGCCCGGCCGTCGCCGAACTCGGCCAACTCACCTTCCACCAGCGCGGACTGCACCTGGCCGGGCCCGAGCTGGAACTGCTGTCCCGGCGCACCGGGACGACCGCCGACCTGGCGATCCGCAGCGGTCCGCATGCGGTGATCCTGGTGGGCGGCTCCGTCCGCCCGGACACCGGGCTCGGCCTGCGCCGGCCGCTGCACTCCACGGCGCTCGGCAAGGTTCTGCTGGCCTGGCCGCGCGCGGGCGAGGCGGCGGTGTCCGCGCTCGGTCCGCTGCCCTCCTTCACCGACCGCACGATCGCCGAACCGGCGCTCCTGGAGGAGGAGTTGGCCATGGTCCGATCCGTCGGCCACGCCCTCAACGACGGCGAGTCGGCCGCCGGGGTGCGGACGGTCGCGGTCCCCGTCCTGGACGCCGCCGGGCAGGCCCGGTTCGCGCTCGCGGTCCGCTCGACCCCGGCGCACCTCACCGACGACCGGCTGGACTGGTTCCTGAGCCACGCCCGGACCTGCGCCGACGCCCTCGCCGTCCTCCTGCTGCCACCCGACCAGCGCGCCTGACCGCCGGAGGTGAGCCGCGAGAACGCCAACGCGCCGCAGCGGGAAGCCCGTTCACGGAGCGAACGGACAACCCGCCGCGGCGGCAGCGGTCTTGGCGGCGATCAGCCGACCACGTCGGCCGGCGGGCCGGTTGACCGGTTGACCGGTTGACCGGTTGACCGGTTGACCGGTTGACCAGCGGATCAGTTGACCGGCGTGTACTTGTACCCGACCCGACGGACCGTCACGATCGAGTCCCGGTATGCCGATCCGAGCTTGCGACGCAGCCGGGCGACGTGCACGTCGACGGTGCGGCCGTCGCCGACGTGGCCGTAACCCCAGACCGCCGAGACCAGGTGGTCCCGGGTGTGGACCCGCTGCGGGTGCTCGGTGAGGTGGGCCAGCAGTTCGAACTCCAGGTAGGTGAGGTCGAGCAGCCGCCCGTCGACGTAGGCGTTGCGCCGCTCGGCGTCGACGCTGATGCCGCGTCCGGCGGGCCGGACCGGCCGGACGGCACCCGGCGCGGTGCCCGTTACGGTGCCCGGCGCGGCTCCCGGCGCGGCCGCCCCGGGCAGGCCGACCGGCGCCGCCGGGTTGTCGGCCGGCACCAGCACCAGGTACCCGACCATCGGGTGTCCGGCGGCGGCTCCGGCCTGCGCGCCGTACTGGGCGAGCAGTCCCTGCGGCAGCAGGCCCTGCGGCAGGGCGGCGACCACGGCCGCTCCCTCCGGCAGTGCGGCGAGCAGCGAGGCGGGCGCCGACGGTGCCACCGCACCGGAGTGCGGACCGACGGCCGGAGCCACCCCCGGACGGGGCGCCCCGACGACCGGACCGATGCCGGGGACAACGCCCGGGACGACGGAGGGGGCGGCGGAGACGGGAGGAACGGACCGGACCGCGCGCAGGTGCGGGGTCGTGGTGGGCAGGGGCAGGGTGGCCGTGGAAGAGGAAGACATGGTGTGCCACTCATTTCGCGCGTGACGGACGGGGTGGAGTCGTCTGCGCGTCGACCGGGCGTACTGCCGGGGCTGGACCGGGTGGAACCGGGTTCAGCGGGCGGAAGGCCGGGACGCGCTGGGCGAGCCCGGACACGTCTGATCGAACAGGTGCGGCTGCCGCGACGGCCAGAACGGTTGGAGGTCGGCGCGACCCCGTCGGCCGTCCGCGGTGAGGCCGGCGCGGTCGGCGCGTCCGTTCCACCGTCCGGTCCGCGGACCCGCGCCCATCGTGGGAGCTGGCCCGGTCCGACCGGAACGGCCGACGATGCCGGGGGGATTGCTGGGGCAGACGATGTTCACTGGTTGGTTTCTCCGCGAGGCGGGGCCGGACCGGTCGGCCGGGGGTGCACCTGACGGGCGATCCGCTACGGCCTGGTCGACGGGGTAGGTGGTGCGTCGGACGGCGCGGCCGGGTTCGGGCCGGAGGTGCCGGGGACGTACCGAGGTGGGGTGGGTCCGGTCAGCGACAACAGGCGCTGCAGATCAGCGCGTGGTCGATGTAGCGGCGGACGGTGAGCGCCGGCAGGACGGGGCCGGGCACGGCGGTGGTGCGTCGCTGGCCGACGGTCATCCTGCTGCCCTCCCCCTGCGTCCTGCCTCGTGGTGCCACCGGCCCGAACGGACCGGCGGGAATGGGATGTTCCCGACCCTCCCGACGGCATGACCGGGACGGCTTTCGTCCACAGAGCCTTCCACGCCCGAGGCTGTCTAGGCAACCTTCCGCGCATCGACCGTCCGACATATGGACTACCGAATGAGACATCGGGTGTGCGAAACACCCCTGACCAGCGGCGATCCCATGGAGCCTCAGGAGCGCGCGGCGGCCCGGTGACGGAGGGCGGCGGCGTGCTCGACCAGCGCCACCAACAACTCCTTGCCGTCCTCCCGCAGCCGGGCGTCGCACAGCAGCACCGGGATCTCAGGGTCGAGATCGAGTGCGTCCCGCACCTCGTCCGGGGAGAACCGCTCGGTGCCGTCGAAGCAGTTGACCGCGACCAGGAACGGAATGCCGCGCTGCTCGAAGAAGTCCACCGAGGGGAAGCAGTCGGCCAGCCGCCGGGTGTCCGCGAGTACCACGGCGCCGAGTGCGCCACGCGCCAACTCGTCCCAGACGAACCAGAACCGGTCCTGCCCGGGCGTCCCGAACAGGTAGAGCGCGAGCCCGGGCCGCAGGTCGATCCGGCCGAAGTCCATCGCCACCGTGGTGGTGCGCTTGGCCTCCACGCCCGAGGTGTCGTCCACCGGGCGGCCCAGCTCGCTGAGCTCCTCCTCGGTGCGCAGCGGCCGGATCTCGCTGACCGAACCGACCAGGGTGGTCTTGCCCGCGCCGAACCCGCCCGCCACCAGGATCTTCACCGCGGCGGCCGGACCACCGCGCCAGCGCGGGTCGCTGGCGCTCCCGCCCGGCCTCGGCGGAGTGCCCTGAGTGCCCGGCGGAGTGCCCTGGATGCTCGGCGGGGTGCCCGGCGGGGTGGCGTCAGAGCGCACGGAGTCCATTGATCACGTCTCGCAGCAGGCGCTCGTCCGGCAGCTCGGCGAGCGGAACGGGTCGGGTGACGCTGATCAGATCGGCGTCGTAGAGGTCGCCGAGCAGGACGCGCACCACGCTGACCGGCAGGTCGGTGTAGGAGCCGAGCTCGGCGACGGACAGCGGCTCGTGGCGGCACCAGGCCAGCAGGGTCTGGTGCTCCGGGTCGAGGACGTGCGCGGGCACGGCCCCTACGTCCGGCCCGGGGTCCTTGGCGGTGACCAGCGAGATCAGGTCGAACAGGCCCTCCTCGACCGGCCGGGTGCGGCCCCGGGTCATCGAGTAGAGCCGCACCACCGGGCCGGCCTCGTCGTCGAACCACCGGTCGTCGACCGGGGTGCGCGGCCGGAACAGGTCGACCTCGGCACCGTCCGGGCCGTCCTGCCCCGGCTCCGCACCCTCGCTCCCGGTCGTGCCCCCGGCCTCGCCCGCCGGCACCGCCGGGCCGTCGGGCGCCGCCGGGCCGCCCGAACCGTCCCCCTTCGGATCCGCCATCGGACCGCTCAGCCCCTCGGCGCGGCGGTTTCGGTGCGCGGCTCGGCGGCCATGTGCTCGCCGACCCGCTTGACCAGCAGGGCCATCTCGTAGGCGATCTGGCCGATGTCCGCCTCGGCCTCGCTCAGCACGGCCAGGCAGCTGCCGTCGCCGGCGGCTGTGATGAACAGGAACGCCTCGTCCAGCTCCACCATGGTCTGCCGGACACCGCCGACCTTGAAGTGCCCGCCGGCCCCCTTGGCCAGGCTGTGGAACCCGGCCGCGACGGCGGCGAGGTGCTCGGCGTCCTCCCGGTCGAGGTCGCGCGAGGCCCCGGTGGCCAGCCCGTCGCTGGAGAGGATCACCGCGTGCCGCAGAGCCGCGACGCGGCCCACCAGGTCGTCGAGGAGCCAGTTGAGGTCCCCGGACGGCTGCGTCGAAGTGGTCATGAATCAGTTCCTTCCGCTGGAGCGGGTGGTGCGGGCACTACGGATGTTGCGGTCACTGCGGATACTGCGGGTGGTACGGGCGCTGCGGGCACTACGGGTCCTGCAGATGGTGCGGGCACTGCCGGCGCTACGGGTGCTACGGGTGCTACGGGTGCTACGGGTGCTACGGATGCTACGGGTGCTGAGGGTGTCACTGGTGGTACGGCCGGGACGGCCGCAGGGTTCCGCCGCACCGGCTGGCCCGCCGGGATCCGGCGCGCCAGCGGCGCCCGGGCGGCGTCGCCGGGCGCGGGCGCGGGCAGCGCCGCCGGGGCGGGTGCGGGGCTGATCACCCGGCGGGACGGGTCCGGCGGCTGCCAGAGCGGTACGGTCGCGGGCCGGGCGGCGCGGTCCTGCGTGCTCCGGTCCTGCGTGCTCCGGTCCTGGGCGCCCCGGTCCGTCGGGGCGGTGGCCCCGCGCCCACGGGTGAAGCCGCGCTGGAACGAGGCGAAGGTGGCCCTGGCCTCCTCCGGCGACCGTTCCCGGGCCTCCTGGGCCGCGGCAGCCTCCCCGCCCTCAGCGCTCTCCGCGCCGCCGGTGCCCACCGCCGACCGTCCGGTATGACCCTCGGCCCCGGTCTCCCCGCGAAGTCGCTCCCTGGCCTGCTCCTTGAGCTGCGGCGCGAGGTTCGCCTGCCGGACCCGCCGGGGCAGACCGCCGGGCGTCCGGGGCGCCGCGTCCACGGGAGCGACCGCCACCGGCGCGACGTCCACCGGCGCGACATCCGCCGGAGCCGGGACCGCGGCGACTGCGGCGACCGAGGCGGCGGCAGCCTCCGCCGCCTCGCGCCGGTGCCGGCCCGTCCCCGCGCCACCCTCGCCGTCCACGCCCGGCGCGGGCACCAGCACCGGCCCGCCCTTGGTCCGCGAGGCCCGGCGCGGAAGCCCGTTGGCCGTACGCCCCGTCTCGGGCACGGACGGCCGCGGGCCGCCGGTCCCCCGGTGCCGCCCGCTCGTGCCCTCCGTCGACGCCGAACTCGTGGACGCCGCTCTCGACGGCGCCGCATTCGACGACGCCGCACTCGACGAGGCGACCGGGGACACCGCCGAAGCGACGCCGCCGGGAGCCGCGTCCGGCACCGCGACCAGGTCACGCCGCCCCGCCGTCCGCCCGGCCGCGCGCCCCACCGGCCGACGCCCCGCGCCACCGGCGGCCCCGGTGGCGGGCGGTTCCGGCAGGCCGTCCGGCGCCTCCGCCAGCAGCTCGCGCGGGATCAGCACCACGGCCGTCGTCCCGCCGTACGGGGACGGCCGCAGGTGGACCCTGATGCCGTGCCGACGGGCGAGCCGGCTGACCACGAACAGTCCCAGCCGGTCGGTGTCGGCAAGGTCGAACTCCTGCTCCACGGTCAGGCGTTCGTTGATCTCGGCGAGCAGCTGTTCGCCCAGCCCGAGCCCCCGGTCGTCGATCTCCAGCGCGAAGCCGTGCGCCACCACCTCGCCCTGGACGGTGACTTGGGTGGTCGGCGGGGAGAACACGGCCGCGTTCTCGACGAGTTCGGCGATCAGGTGGGTGACGTCGGCGACGGCGCTGCCGAGCAGGCCGGTGCCGGGGAAGGGCCGGACGATCACCCGGGCGTAGTCCTCGACCTCGCCGACCGCCGCCCGGACCACGTCCACCATCCGGACCGGCTTGCGCCAGGCCCGACCGGGCGAGCCGCCGGCCAGGATGATCAGGCCCTCGGCGTGCCGGCGCATGCGGGTGGTGAGGTGGTCGACCTTGAAGAGGTCCTCCAGCTCCGCCGGGTCCTCGGTGCGGCGTTCCATGGTGTCGAGCAGGGTGAGCTGGCGGTGCAGCAGCACCTGGCTGCGCCGGGCCAGGTTGACGAACACCGCCGCGACGCCGCGACGCAGTTCGGCCTGTTCGACGGCGGCCTCCACGGCGGCCCGCTGGACCGCGTTGATGGCCTGGCCGACCTGCCCGATCTCGGCCTGGCCGAAGTGCAGTTCGGGCGCCTCGGCGGCCACGTTCACCGGTTCGCCGCGGCGCAGTCGCAGCATGACGGAGGGCAGCCGGGTGGTGGCGAGTTCGTTGGCCGCGTTGCGCAGCCCGATCAGTTCGCGGGCCAGGCCGCGCCCGATCCGGAGCGAGATCAGCACCGACAGCACGACGGCGACCAGGCCGATGGCGCCGGCGATGCCGCCGCGCCACAGGGCCGCGATCGCGGCGGAGCGGCCGCGGTCGTCCAGTCCGGCGCTGATCCGGGAGTTGATCGAGGAGAGGTCGCCGAGCGAGTGGTCGGCGGTCTCCCGCCAGTTGTCGCCGTTGAGCGCCTGGACGACCCGGTCGGGGCCGCCGGCGCCGACGAAGTCCGCCTCGGCGCGGGCCAGCGCGCCCCAAGCCTCGCCGCCGCGCAGGGCGATGTAGTCGGCCTGGTCGGCGGGTTCGAGTTCGGCGATGTAGACGGTGAACAGCGCCTGCTGGTTGTGCAGGGCGTCCAGCGCGGTCTGGTACTGCTCGGCGGTGGGTCTGGCCGCGCCGGTGCGCAGGCCCTCCATCGCCGCGTCCTCCTGCGCCAGGTACTCGCGAGCGCGCACCAGCTCGATCAGGATGGTGCCCTGGCGCGGGAGCTGGCCGCTCTGCCGGGCGACGTAGGCGGACCGGAAGCCGAACACCGGCCGGACCAGGTCGCTGTACTGCCCGAGCGCGAACTCCCAGTTGAGCGCGAGACGGCCGACCTGGGCCCGGAGCGGGCCGAGCTGGTCGGCGGCGGCGGTGATCTGCACCAGGCGGGCCCGCTGGGCGCTGGAGAGCCGGTCGCCGGCGCCGTCCTTCTTCTGCCGGAGCACCGCGAGGCTGCGGTCGGTGGCGGTGGTGGCGCGTTCGAAGGCGTCCCGGGCGACCGGCGAGTTCGGGTCGGCCAGGTGCTGGACGGCGGCGCGGCGCTCGTTCTGCAGGTCACCCGTGTACTGGTCCACGGCCGCCCCGTACTCCTTGTACGTACGGCTGATCGTCAGCTGGTTCCAGGCGTCCCCCGTGGCGGCGAACGTCGCGTACACCCACAGGGCGACGAGCGCGACGATGGGCACCAGGAGCAGCGCGATGATCTTCGCGCGGATCGAGCTGCTGCGCAGACGCATGGAGTCCTCGGTCGGAAGTGCCAGGCGCGGACGGGGAGCGGTTCGGCGGGCTTTCGGGGTGCTGGGGACGGCGGGTTCGGCGGTACTTCGGGGAGTCCTGAGGAGGAGTCTGCGGGAGGCTCCCGGCCACAGGTCTGCGAGACTCTACTACGCCCTGACCACACGTTCGAGGGTCGAACCATTCCGCTTCTTCACCTTGCCCCGAACACGTCAGAAGCCGGTCGCGGTCCGGTCCGCCCGCCCCGGGCGCCTCCCCGACTCCTCCCCGATTGCGACACCATTCGTACGGACCGGTGCCGATCTCGTCGCGTCACCGTCACAACCCTGGGCAGTGACAGAGCGATCCGATAGTTTCGCTCCACCCCGCGCGACCGGGCGCCGCCACCCCGGTGCCCGTGCGCCGGGCCGGCAGACAGCGCCGTGCGAAGCGAACTGGGGAGGACTGTGCGCGAGTTCACCACCCCCGCCCCGGCCGGGCTCGAGGCCACCGGAGGACTCGCCGACTCCCTGTACGACACCGCCGACCGCACCCCCGACCTGGTCCAGCTGTCCCGGCGGACCGGCGACGGCGGCTGGCAGGACGTCACCGCACGGGAGTTCCGGGACGAAGTGCTCGCCCTCGCCAAGGGCCTGCTGACCCGCGGCGTGCGCTACGGCGACCGGGTCGCCCTGATGTCCCGCACCCGCTACGAGTGGACGCTGTTCGACTACGCGCTCTGGTCGATCGGCGCGATCACCGTGCCGGTCTATCCCACCGCCGCGACCGAGCAGGTGCGCTGGATCCTCGCCGAGACCCAGGCGGTGGCCTGCCTGGTCGAGGACGAGGACGCCGCGATGACCGTCGGCGCGGTCTGCGACGCCCTGCCCGACCTGACCGGGATCTGGCAGCTCGACCGCGACTGCGTCGCCGCCATCACCGAGGACGGCCTGGACGTCCCCGACGCCCTGGTGCACCGCCAGCGGCTCGGCGTCACGGCCGCCAACATCGCCACTGTGGTCTACACCTCCGGCACCACCGGACGCCCCAAGGGCTGCCTGATCACCCACGCCAACCTGGCCGCCGAGGCCGACTCCCTGCTCGCCGGCTGGGGCGAGGTGCTCCGCGACACCGGCGGCGGCCAACCCGCCACCCTGCTGTTCCTGCCGCTGGCACACGTCTACGGCCGGGCGGTGCAGATCGCGGCGATCCGCGGCGGCTTCCGGATCGGCCACATCCCCGAGGTGTCCACCGACGCGCTGCTACCCGCCCTGGAGAGCTTCCGGCCGAGCTTCCTGCACGCCGTCCCGTACGTCTTCGAGAAGATCTTCCAGCGCGCCAGGCGCACCGCCGAGGCGGCCGGGCGGAGCGAACTCTTCGAGCAGGCCCGGCAGGTGGCCGTCGACTGGGCGACCGCCCGGGAACAGAAGGCCTTCGGCCGCGGCCCCGGCCCGGGTGCGGCCCTGCGGCTGCGTCACCTCGCCTACGAGCGGACGGTCTACCCGAAGCTGCGCGCCGCACTCGGCGGCCGGGTACGCACCGTGATGTGCGGAGGGTCCGCGCTACGACGGGAGTTGGGCCTCTTCTTCACCGGCGCCGGGCTCCAGCTCTACGAGGGCTACGGACTCACCGAGACCACCGCCGCGATCACCGCCAACCCGGCCGGGCGGCCGAAGCTCGGCACCGTCGGGCAGCCGGTGCCGGGCGCCTCGGTGGCCATCGCGGACGACGGCGAGGTGTGGGTGCGCGGCGGATCGGTCTTCGGTGGCTACCTCAACCATCCGCGGTGCACCGCGGAATCACTCGTCGACGGCTGGTTCGGCACCGGCGACCTCGGCCGGCTCGACGAGGACGGCTACCTCACCATCACCGGCCGCAAGAAGGACCTGATCGTCACCAGCAGCGGCAAGAACCTCGCCCCGGCGGCCCTGGAGGAACGGGTCGAGGCGCACCCGCTGGTCTCCCAGTGCCTGGTGGTCGGCGACGACCGCCCGTACGTGGCAGCGCTGATCACGCTCGACCCGGACGCGCTCGCGCACTGGCTGAAGACCCGCGGACGGGAACAGCTGGACGCCTGGGCGGTGCTCGCCGACGAACAGCTGCACGACGAGGTCCAGCGCGCGGTGGCGGCGGCGAACACGGCGGTGTCCCGGGCCGAGTCGATCCGGGCATTCCGTTTACTGCCAAGGGAGTTCAGTCTGGAGCAGGGGCTACTGACTCCCTCGCTCAAGCTGCGGCGGACGGCGATCGCGGAGTTCTACTCGACGGACATCGAGGAGCTGTACCTCTCCTGATCCCTCATTGCCCTCGCCTCGGCGCATGAACTGCAGTTCTTTTTCTGTCTTCTGACGTTCCGTCTTGTCCCTTTTACGGACGGTTCGTTCGCCCTCCGGTTCACCTGCCGTTCCCTTGACGAGCCGATTGGTCCAGTCCATTGTTGCTCTTCGGTCCGAGTGCGGCGCACCAGCACCACCCGCTCCCGCCCCTCCGGGAGCGCTCTGGTTCCACGGTCCAGATTCCCGTTCGCGCCCTCCCCACGGGCGTGCCCCCACCTGCTGGAGTCCTCACGTGTCGATGTCCATGCGCCTGTCCGCGCCGGCCCTATCCGTCGCCCTGCTGACGGCCTTCGCCGTCCCGGCCGCTTCCGCCTCGGCCTCCGCCCCCGCCTCCGCCTCCGCCTCCGCGGGGGGTTCCGCCGGCGCGACCGTCAACCTGGTCTCCAACCCCGGCTTCGAGCTGCCCTCCCCCGGCCTCGCCGACTGGGGCAGCATCCCCGGCTGGACCTGCACCGGCGGCCCGGCCGAGGCCGCCGTCACCACCGCCGCTGCCGCCGCGCACTCCGGCACCTCGGCACTCACCGTCACCCCGGCGAACGGCGACTCCACCGGCGAGTGCGCCCAGACCGTCGCCGTCCAGCCCGGCACCACCTACACCGCCTCGGCCTGGGTGCGCGGCGACTTCGTCTACCTGGGCGCCACCGGCACCGGCCGGGACGTCGCCCCCGCCTGGACCGAGACCACCTCCGGCGGCTGGCAGCAGCTGACCACCCGCTTCACCACCGGACCGGACGCCCACAGCATCCGGCTCTACGTGCACGGCTGGTACCAGCAGGGCCCGTTCTCGGTGGACGACGTACGGGTGGACGGCCCGGCGCCCGCCCCGGCGGTGGCGGCCGGCTCGATCCCGACCACCGACAAGGTCGTCTTCTTCACCGTGGACGACGGCTGGCAGCGCACCCCCGAGGCGGAACGGTTCATCGCCGACCACCACCTGCCGATCACGGCCTTCCCGCTGCCGATGCCGGCCGGCACCGACCCGGCCTTCTTCCAGCGGGTCACCGCCGTGCCCGGCTCCTCGATCCAGGACCACAGCGTCTCGCACTCCGATCTCAGCAAGCTCCCGCTGGAACAGCAGCAGGTCGAGATCTGCGACGCGCGCGACGCGATGACCCGGCTGTTCGGCACCGCGCCCGTGGTGTTCCGCCCGCCGTACTTCGCCTGGAACGCCGACACCCTGCAGGCCGCCGCCAATTGCGGCATCCGCACCGTCCTGACCGCCGACGCGGACTTCAGCTGGGGCGCCTCCACCGTCTGGCACCCGGGCCGGCTCCAGCCCGGCGACGTGATCCTCATGCACTGGACCGACACCCTCGTCACCGACCTCCCCCGCGCCCTCGCGGCCGCCGAGACCGCCGGCCTCAAGCCGGCCGGCCTGGTCGACTACCTGCACTGACGCTCCCGCCCCGGGGGCCCGACACGATGACAGCTGACAGAATTCATCATCTGAAATCTGTCAGCTGTCATCCGTTATCTGTCATCCGTTATCTGTCGTCTGTCGCTCGTTGCCTCTTGGGCGGCCACCAAGCCTGCCCCGCTCCGGCGTGGGATCCGGGGGGGTGATCCGCTCGACCGCCCGGGCGTGATCACGCTCGTTGACAGGGTGTCCGCGACGCGGCTCTAATGAGGGCGTGCAGCGCGGCGTCGGCCACAAAGCAGTGGGCCGGCCGGCGGCCGAGCCAGCACCTGACGTGTAAAGGGACGATGCGCGATGAGTACCTTCTCCGCTGCCCTGATCTGACGTAGGCGGTCACCGCGGTGTCCGCCCGTTCCCGTGCCGGCACCGTGTGTGGCCGCGAATCCCCCGTATTCCCAGGAGACTTCACCACACACACATGTCCATGTCCTTCAATCAGAATGTCATCGAGGAGTTCCGCGCCAACGGCGGCCGGGTCGGCGGTCCGTTCGAGGGCGGCGACCTGCTGTTGCTGACCACCACCGGAGCCGGCTCCGGTCGACCGCACACCGTACCCCTCGGGTTCGTCCGGTCCGAGGGGCTGGTCCTGGTCGTCGCCTCGGCGGCCGGGGCGCCCGAACATCCGCAGTGGTACCGCAATCTGCTGGCCCACCCGGTGGTACGGGTCGAGCTCGGCACCGAGACCTTCGACGCCATCGCCGTACCCGCCGAAGGCCCCCGCCGGGATCGGTTGTTCGCCGCCGTCGTCCGCGAGGCGCCCGGGTACGGCGACTACCAGGCGCACACCAAGCGGGAGTTGCCAGTGGTCACGCTGGAGCGGCCCGAGGCACCGCCAGGCCGTCCGCGCGAAGTGCGCAGCCTGGCCGACAAGTTGCTCGAAGCGCACAGCTGGCTGCGGGCCCAGCTGCGGCACGTCCGGGCGGAGACGCACGCCCACACCCCCGGCGGGCCGGCCGGGCTCGGGCTGCAACTGCGCCAGCACTGTCTGGCGTTCTGCGAGGGGTTGACGCATCACCACGCCGGGGAGGACTCCGCGATCTTCCCGGCCCTGGCGCGCAGCCACCCCGAGCTCGCCGGAGTGCTGGACCGACTCGGCGAGCAGCACCGGGAGATCGGCCGGATCAAGGGGGAGCTGGCGGCACTGCTGGCCGGGATAGAGATCGCCGATCCGGACCGACTCCGGACCGAACTAAACCGGATGTCGGCCGAGTTGGAGGCACACCTGGACCACGAGGAGGCCGAGCTGCTGCCGGCCCTCGCCGCGATCCCCTTCCCGCCGGTGCGTCCGGCCCCGACCGGGCGCTGACGCGACGGTGCCGCCGCCCCTCCCCGAGCACGGGAGGGGCGGCGGCACCGGTCGTCATGTCAGGGGTTCGACGGGACGGTGGAGGCGGGCGCCTCAGGACTGGCTGAAGACCGGCAGGTAGCCGTTGGCCTGGCCCGAGTCGGTCGGGTGGTAGCTCTCGTCGATCGGCAGGGTGGTGCTGTGCAGCCAGGTGTCCAGCGAGCCGCAGATCTCGTGCCCGGAGAAGATGTCGCGCACGTCGCCGAAGGTGAAGCCGGCGTTGGCGACCTCCTTGGCGATGACGCCGTCCAGGGTGTCCGCGGCCTCGTTGATGGCGGCCCGCTTGGTGTCGCCGATGCCGAAGATGCAGCTGCCGCCGAGCTGGTAGAGGTGCGGGTAGCCCATGACCACGACATGGGCGTTCGGGGCCTTGGCGCGGATCGCGTTGTACACCTGGTCCAGCTGGCCGGGGAGGGTGTTGGTCGCGTAGTTCTCGGCCGTGTTGACGGCGTTGAGGCAGTCGCTGTCGGAGCTGAGCACGCAGGTCTTCATGGTGCTGGAGAAGCCCGCGTCGTTGCCGCCGACCGAGAGGCTGACCAGGGTGGTGTCGGAACTCAACGCGGAGATCTGGTTGTTGAGGATGTCACCGGTTCTCGCACCGGAACAGGCGACGAAGGCGAAGGAGGACGGGGAGTTCGCGTTCGACCAGAGGGAGGCGTAGGCGTTGGCGCTGCGCTTGCAGCTACCGCTGTCGCCCAGGTAGTCGCCGGCGCCGACACCGGCCGAGTACGAGTCACCGAGGGCGACGTAGTTGACGGCCGCCGCGTTGGCGGACGAGGCCGTGAAGAGCGTCGTCATGGTGAGGACGGCGGCTATCGCGGCGACGGACAGGGCACGGGCAGGGCGGAACATTGCACCTCCAGGTGTGACGCGGGTCACAGAAAGGGATACCAAGCGGTCGTCGAACATGGAAGCGTTCATGCCAAACACATTGACGGGCCGTCAGCTGGCGCAGAAGTGAACTGCCGGCCGGGCGGCGCTTGTTCACGCCGAACGGCGCGCACCGACGAGGACGCGCGCGAGCACGGGCACGGGGACGAGCACGGGCCGGTCAGCAGACCGGTCCGTAGCGCAGGTCAGCGACGCCACCCGGTCGCCCGGGCGGGACGCCACGACCGACTCGCTCAGGAGCGGCTGAACACCGGGAGGTAGCCGTTGGCCTGGCCCGAGTCGGTCGGGTGGTAGCTCTCGTCGATCGGCAGGGTGGTGCTGTGCAGCCAGGTGGTCTGCGAACCACAGATCTCGTGCTCGGCGAAGATGCTGCGCACGTCGCCGAAGGTGAAGCCGGCGTTGGCGGCCCGCTTGGCGATCACGCCGTCCAGCGCGTCGGCGGCGCCGTTGATGGCGGCGCGCTTGGTGTCACCGATGCCGAAGATGCAGTCGCCGCCGACCTTGTACAGGTGCGGGTAGCCCATCACCACGACGTGGGCACTCGGAGCCTTGGCGTGGACCGCGGAGTACACCCGGTCCAACTGGCCGGGCAGGGTGTTCGTCGCGTAGCTCTTCGCCGTGTTGACGGCGCTGAGGCAGTCGCTGTCGGAGCCCAGCACACAGGTCTTCATGGTGTCGGCGAAGCCTGCGTCGTTGCCGCCGATCGACAGGCTGACCAGCGTGGTGCCACTGTTCAGTGCGGAGATCTGGTTGTTGAGCACATCGCCGGTTCTCGCCCCCGAGCACGCCACGAATGCGAAGGAGGACGGCTTGTGCGCGCTCTTCCACAGGTAGGCGTAGGCGTTGGTGCTGCGCTTGCAGCTACCGCTGTCGCTCAGGTAGCTGCCGGCACCGACGCCGGCCGAGTACGAGTCTCCGAGGGCGACGTAGTTGACACCGGCCGCATTGGCGGCTGACGCCGTGAAGAGCGTCGTCATGGTGAGACCAGCCGCAATCGCGGCAACGGACAGAACACGGGCAGGGCGGAGCATTGGACCTCCTGGTATGACGCGGGTCACAGAAGGGATACCAGGCAGTAGCCCAGCGCGGAAGCTGTCATGCCAAGGACATTGACGGACCGTCTGATAGCAGAGAAGTGAACCCGCCCCGACAGAACGTGAGTTCGCCCAGGTGGGTGCAGGTGTATGTCGACGCGCATCGGTCATCGCGTGTAGACAAAAAAGTTTTGAGAAGTCAGCTCTCCGTCAGCCGCCGGTCAGCATGCGGCCGTCGGTGCGTCAGTTCCGCGGCGCCGCGCCGTCGGTGCGCCAGTTCCGCGGCATGCTGCCGTCGGTGCGTCGGCTCTGGGGCGCGGAGCCGTTCCGGCCCGATCGCGCCGCCCGTCCCGCCGGGCGCGCGGCTCAGTGCCCGGGGACGCTTCCGCCGCCCGGGTACACGGGGCCGGGGAAGACCGTGCAGCCCTCGACCGGCAGTTCCTCGATCGTCTCGTTCGCGGCCGCGGGCACGCCGAGCCAGTGGGCGGCCATGGCGACCGCCACCCGGGCCTGGCGCAGTCCGGGCTCGCCCCAGCCCAGCAGCTCGACGGCGAGCCCCGGCGCGACCAGCAGCCGCCGGTAGTGCCGGCCCGAGGCCGGGTCGGCCTCGCTGGGACCGACCGCCCGCAGCGCCGCCGCCATCCGGACCCGCGCGCACTCGTGCCCGCCATTCGCCGAGCCGACCCGGTCGTAGAGGTAGCCGAGGTAGTACGGCCGGCCGATCACGGCCCGCGCCTCCTCGCCCGCCTCCCGGGCCAGCGCGGCCGCCGGGTCACCGTCGTCCTCCGGCTCCAGCGAGCCGCCGGGCAGCGAGCAGATCCCGTCCTTGGGGTTGACCAGGGTCAGCACCCGCCCGTCCGGGGCGAACAGCCACCCCCAGGACTGCTTCACCGGCAACCCGTCCGGCACCTGCTCGCCCGGCCGCCACGGCCAGCCCGCCGTGGGACGTCGGCGCACCTTCCCGAGCAACTCGGCGATCTCCGCCGTGAACTCGATCCGGCCCATGCCGCGCGCCCCCTCTCGGTGTCGGGCTCGCCGGACCTGCGGAGCACGGTTCGGAGCGGAGCGACCGGAGCGGCGGCGTGGGGTACCGCGCGCCCCTGCTGATGATCTTCTCCGATCTTCCCCGAACAGGCGGTCGATGAACAGTCCCCAGCGCCGCATGGTGGATGCGCAGACCGCGAAAGCCCTGTTCACCCCACCAGCCCACCTCCGCCCCCGGCACCCGGGAAGCCCGGCAACGGGAACCCCGGCTGCGGGACCACGCCGGGCGGGAACGGCAGCCCGCGCGCCGCGTCGTCGGCCAGCTCGTCGAACACCTCATGGGCCGTCATCGGCCGCAGCCGCCCGCCGGCCAGCGCCCAGCCCCGCACCGCCGGCCCGGACCTCGCCGCGTCCGGAGACCCGCCGGGAGGCCCGCCCGGGCGCTCGCCCGACGGGGGCGCGGACGGATCGCCGTGCAGCAGCAGTGCCCCCTCACCCCCGGACGCCACCCCGGCCGCGAGCGTGACGCAGAACGCCTCCACGTCCCGCCCGGCGGACTGCAGCCGCCCCGCCTCCACGCAGACGTCCACCGCCGAGGTGAGCTGCTCGCCGTCCTCCGGCCCGTGGCACCGCAGCGTCAGCAGGTGACAGCCCTCCCCCGCGCCCTCGGCCAGCGCCAGGTAGACCGAGGTCACGTACCGCATCACCGCCGCCATCCGCCGCTGCCCCACCAGGTCGTCGCCGACCGCGTTCAGCAGCGCCGCGCAGGCCACGGACATCCGCACCCGCGCCCGGTGGTCGTCCAGGAGCACCGGGAGGAGCTCCGCCAGCGGCTCCCCCGCGTAGACGAAGGGCTCCCCGGCCAGTTCCGGATCCCCCGCGTACGCGACCCGGGCGGCCGGCGCCCGGGGATCGAGCCCGAGCGCGGCACAGTAGTCCTCGAAGTCGGCCGCCTCCAGCACCCGCAGGTGCACCTCCAGCCCCTGCCGGTGCAGGCCGCTCAGCTGCTCCTCCGCCCGCACCAGGTACTCCCGGTGCCCGAGCGCGCCGAACAGCCCGTACCCGGCCAGCGCGGCGAAGTCGGCCGCCTCCGCGGCCAGCGCCACCGCCACCGGCTGCGGCGGCGCGCCCCGGGCCCGGCCGCCGCGCCGGCCCCGCGCACCGGCGCCACCGGCTCCACCAGCCCGCGAGCCCGGCGGCCGACCACCTCCGGGCGGCGACGCTCCGCCCGGTCCGCCGTCCGACCGGCCACCAGCCCCGGGGCCAGGGCCGTACCCGCCACCCGACCCGGGCCTGCGCCCGCCGAACAGCAGCGCCCGCGGGCCCGTCAGCGGCCGGCTCCGCACCGCCACGACGCCCAACACCTCGTACACCGTCTCCCGCACAGCCATGGGGTTCCTCCCGTTCACTCGACTCACTGACTCGCCGACTCATCGACTCATCGACTCACCGACTCACTGATCCACTGGCCCACTCAGTCGGCACGAACCAGCACGAACCTGCGCGAACCTGCGCGAGTCAGCATGAACCTGTATGAGTCAGCACGAACCAGCACCGACAGCTCCGACTCCCGGAGCCGCCGACGTCACGGAACCTACACAGAGCCACTGACAATCCACCCCAAGTAATCGAACACCAGCGGCCAGGGCCCATGCAGAGGATCAAGATGTGCCCCCTCCAGCCGTCCCCCTTCACCTCAACGGGCCAACATGTGCCCCTCAAGCCCTCACGAACCCTTGTGACCCCGTGAACCCCCTCGCACCCCCTCGAACCCCCCTCACACCCCCCTCGCACCCCCGTGCCCCCTGAGCCCGACGGGATTGTCAGTGCCGGGCGTTAGGGTCGGGGACCATGCGACTGCTGCATACCTCCGACTGGCATCTCGGGCGTTCGTTCCACCGGGAGAGCCTGCACGACGCCCAGCGCGCCTTCCTGGACCACCTGGTGGAAGTGGTCCGGTCCGAGGGCGTGGACGCCGTGCTGGTCGCCGGGGACGTCTACGACCGGGCGCTGCCGAGCCTGGACGCGGTCGCGCTGTTCGACGACGTGCTGCACCGGCTGGCCGACCTCGGGGTGCCGACGGTCTTCATCAGCGGCAACCACGACTCGGCCCGCCGCCTCGGGGTCGGTGCCGGCCTGATCGGCCGGGCCGGGATCCACCTGCGGACGGACCCGGGCGAGTGCGCCGAGCCGGTGCTGCTGGCGGACGAGCACGGGCCGGTGGCGGTGTACGGGCTGCCGTACCTGGAGCCGACGCTGGTGCGCGAGCGGTTCGGACTGGCCAAGGGCGGGCACGCGGCGGTGCTCGGCGCGGCGATGGACCAGGTCCGGGCCGACCTGGCGACGCGCCCCGCGGGCACCAGGGCGGTGGTGCTGGCGCACGCCTTCGTCACCGGGGGCACGGCGTCCGACAGCGAGCGGGACATCGCGGTCGGCGGGGTCGCCTCCGTCCCCGCCTCGGTGTTCGACGGGGTGCACTACGCCGCGCTCGGCCACCTGCACGGCTGCCAGACCCTCGCCCCGCACCTGCGCTACAGCGGCTCCCCGCTCGCCTACTCCTTCTCCGAGGCGCGCCAGCGCAAGACCATGTGGCTGGTCGACCTCGCGGCCGACGGCTCGGTGACGGCCGAGCGGGTGGACTGCCCGCGGCCCCGCCCGCTCGCCACCCTGCGCGACACGCTGGCGGCGCTGCTCACCGACGAGAAGTACACCGGGGACGAGCAGTCCTGGGTGCAGGCCACGCTCACCGACGCGGCCCGCCCGAGCGAACCGATGGAGAAGCTGCGCCGCCGCTTCCCGCACACCCTCCAGCTGCTGTTCGACCCCGAGGGCGGCGGGGACGAGCCGTCCCGGTCGTACGCGGCCCGGGTCAGCGGCCGGGAGGACCTGGAGATCGCCGAGGGCTTCCTGCGGCACGTCCGCCCCGGCGCCGAGCCGGCGCCGGACGAGCTGGGCTGGCTGCGCGAGGGCTTCGAGCGCGTCCGCGAAGGCGCCGACCGGAAGGCGGACCTGCCCCGATGAGGCTGCACCGGCTCACCGTCACCGCCTTCGGCCCGTTCGCGGGCAGCGAGACGGTGGACTTCGACGCGCTCGCCGCCGGCGGGCTGTTCCTGCTGCGCGGCGCGACCGGCGCGGGCAAGAGCAGCGTGTTGGACGCGGTCTGCTTCGCCCTCTACGGCGAGACGCCGAACGCCCGCCGGGCCAACCGGCTGCGCAGCGACCACGCCGCCCCCAAGCGGCTCACCCAGGTCGAACTGGAGCTGACGCTGGGTGGGCGGCGGTTGCAGATCATCCGGCTGCCCGAGCAGCGCCGGCCGAAGAAGGTCGGCACCGGCACCACCGTCGAACGGCCGCAGACCCTGCTGCGCGAGTGGGCCGCCGACGCGGGCGACGGCACCCCGGGCTGGCGGCCGGTCAGCACATCGCACCAGGAGGCCGGGGAGGAGATCCACCGGCTGATCGGCATGAGCCGCGAGCAGTTCTGCCAGGTGGTGCTGCTGCCCCAGGGCGACTTCGCCCGCTTCCTCAGGGGCGACTCCGAGGAACGCGGCAAACTGCTGCGCCGGCTGTTCGACACCGAGCGCTACGGGCACGTCGAGGCCTGGCTCGCCGAACTACGGCGCGCCCAGGAGACGGCCGTCCAGGCCGGCCGGCGCCGGCTGCGGGACCTCGCCAGCAAGGCCGAACAGGCCGCCGGGCCGGGGGCCGAGCCCGCCGGGGCGTGGGTGCCGGCCGAGGACGACGACGCCGGGCTGACCGCCGGGCTGCTGGGCTGGGCGGCGATCCTGCGCGGCGGGGCGGCCGAGCAACTCGCCGTCGCCGAGGCCGCGCTCGCGGGCGCCGAAGCGGCGCAGCGGGCGGCCCAGCAAGACCGGGAGGGCGCCGAGGAGTTGGCCGGCCGGCAGCGCCGGCACCGCGAGGCGCTGGCCGAGGCCGAGCGGCTGGCCGGCTTCGAGTCGGCCGCGGCGCGGGACCGGCAGCGGCTCGCGGCCGCCCAGGAGGCGGTCGGCGTGGAGTCGGCGCTGCGCCTACGGGAGAGCGCGGCCGAGGCCCTCGAGCGCGCCCGGGAGGCGGAGCGGCGGCACCGGGGCGCGCTCGCCCGGGCGGCCGACGGGGCCCACGCACTGGCCGGATCCGACGCCGCCGGGCTGACCGAAACCGAGCTGACGGAGGCCGGGCTGGCCGAGGCCGAGCTGCGGCTGCGCGCCGAAGTGGTCCGGCTGGAGACGGCCCGGGCGGAGGAGCGGCGCTGCGCCGAACTCGCCCGCGAGCAGCTCTCCTTGACCCAGGGCCGGGTCGACGCCGAGGAGCTGGCCGAGGAGGCCGCACGCTGGCTGGCCGAGTTCGAGGGCGAGTTGGCCCGGCTGGAGGAGCAGCAGTCCCGGGCCCAGGCGGCGAGCACCCGGGTCGAGCAACTGGACGGGCAGCGCGCCGAGTTGACCACCCGCCTGGGTGCGGCCCGGGAGCGGGACGGCCTGCGGGTCGAGATCACGGCCGCCGAGCCGAGGGTCGCCGAGCTGCGGACGGCCGCGCTGGACGCCCGCGAGTTCAGCCTGGACCTACGGGACCGCCGCCTGACGGGCATGGCCGCCGAGCTGGCCGAGCAGCTGCGCTCGGGCGAGGCCTGTCGGGTCTGCGGCTCGCCCGAGCACCCGGCGCCCGCCGAGGCCGCCGACGGCGGTCGGGTGAGCGCCGAGGACGAGGAGCGGGCCGGCCGGGCCCAGGCCGCCGCCGAACAGCTCTGGGGCGAAGCCGACCAGGCGCTGACCGCGCTGCGGGTGCGCGAGGCGACCGCCACCGGCGCGGCCGGCCCGGAGGCCGTGGACGTGCTCGCGCGCTCCCTCGCCGAGTTGGAGCAGGAGCACCGCACCGCGCTGCACGAGGCGGAGGCGCTCGGCCGGGTCGGGCAGGAGATCGCCCGGCTGTCGCAGGACCGCGCCCGCCGGCTGGACGAGCTGCACGAGGCCAGGGAGCGCGCCGCCGTCCTCACCGACCGGCTGCGGACGCTGGACGACGAGCAGCGTGAGCTGACCACCAGGGTCACGGCCGCCCGCGGCGCGGCCGCCTCGGTCGCCGATCGGGCCGCCGCGCTGACCCGGCTCGCCGAGGCGGTCGCCGCGGCTGCCGCCTCCGCCCGGACGGTGGCGGAGGCGCGGGCCCGGCTGGGCGGGGCCGAGGAGGAACTCGGCAAGGCCGCCGCCGCGGCGGGCTTCCCGGACGCCGCGGCGGCGCTCGCCGTGCTGTTGCCGCGCGAGGAGCGGGACGGGTTGGAGGCCCGGCTGGAGCGGCACCGCGCGGAGTCGGCCGCCGTCCGGCACGAGCTGGCGCTGCCCGAGCTGGCCGAGGCCGCGACCCGTCCACCGGTCGATCTGCCCGCCGCCGCGGCCGCGCTCGACGCCGCCACCGACCGGCTCGGCCGGGCGCACGCTGCCCGGTCGGCGGCCCAGGAGCGCTGCGCGGCACTGGCCGCGATCGGCCGGAGCCTGGGCGACCTGGCCGCCGAACTGGCCCCGGCCCTGGAGCGGTACGGGCGGATCAACCGGCTCGCCGCGCTGGCCGCCGGCACCTCCACCGAGAACCGGCTGCGGATGCGCCTGGAGTCGTACGTCCTGGCGGCCCGGCTGGAGCAGGTCGCGGCGGCGGCCAGCGACCGGCTGGTCCGGATGTCCGGCGGCCGCTACACCCTGGTCCACAGCGACGACCGGGGCACCGGCAACAAGCGCTCCGGCCTGGCCCTGCGGGTGGTCGACGCCTGGACGGGCACCGAGCGGGACACCGCGACCCTCTCCGGCGGCGAGAGCTTCTTCGCCTCGCTCTCCCTCGCCCTCGGCCTGGCCGACGTGGTCACCGACGAGGCCGGCGGCATGCCGCTGGACACCCTCTTCATCGACGAGGGCTTCGGCACCCTGGACGAGCAGTCCCTGGAGGAGGTGATGGACGTCCTCGACGGCCTGCGCGAGCGGGACCGCGCGGTCGGCATTGTCAGCCACGTCGCCGACCTGCGCAGCCGGATCCCCGCCCAACTGCTGGTCCGCAAGGGCCGGCACGGCTCCACCCTGGCCCTGGCCGGACGGGAGGACGCCTGAGCCGTGTCCGCTCAGCCCGAGCAGGCGATCCGCTGGGCCTGCTGCCAGGCACAGGTCGGGCACAGCGTGCTGCCCGGCTGATCGGCGGGCAGCACGGTCGGCTCACCGCACAGCACGCAGTCGGCCCGCGGCCCGACCGCCCCCGGCTCCTCCCTCAGTGCCGCTTCCGCGGAACCGGCGGGCGCGAGCTCACAGACCGCCGCGTCCCCGCTCACAACGCCCTCACCCGTCCCGGTCTCACTCATACCGCCTTCCTACTCCCCGCCCCCGCCCCGCCGCAAGGCACCTCGGGCCCGGGGTCAGGCCCGGGGGAGGAGGGGGCTAGCGTGAGCGGCATGGTTGGCGATCTGGAACGGCGGCTGCGGGCCGCTCGGGGTGCCGAGCCCACGTATGCCGAGGTGGGAGCCACTCGGGGCGGGCGGCTGCCGGAGGGGTACGGGCACCTGCGGCGGCGGGTGCACCTCGGGCGGGGGCCGGAGGTGCTGGATCGGGCCGGGCGGTATGTGCTCGGGTGGGGCAGTCAGTTGGGGACCGGGTTCGCGGTGCACCCGGGCGGGCCCGCCCGGGAGGGGGCCACCGTGCTGCTGCGGCTGCGCCTGCCGGGCAGCCGGTGGCCGCGGCTGATGATCCCCTGCCGGGTGGTGTGGACGGTGACGGAGCCGGACCGGGTCGGGTTCGCGTACGGGACGCTGCCCGGCCATCCGGAGTGCGGCGAGGAGTCGTTCCTGGTGTCGATGGACGCCGAGGGCGAGGTGTGGTTCGAGGTGGCCGCGTTCTCCCGGTTGTCGGCCTGGTACGCCCGGCTGGGCCGGCCGGTGGCGCTGCTCTGCCAGTACCTGGCGATCGAGCGCTACCTCGCGGCCGTGGCCGGGCACGTCGCCCGGGACCGGTAGCGGCCCGCCCTAACCGAGGAAGGACAGTCGGACGGTGCGGCGCGGGTTGTCCCCGTTGGTGTCGATCAGCACCACGGACTGCCAGACGCCGAGCGCCAGTTGGCCACCGAGTACCGGCAGGGTGGCGTGCGGGGCGACCAGGCCGGGCACCACGTGGTCCCGTCCGTGACCGGGGCTGCCGTGCCGGTGGCGCCAGCGGTCGTCGGCGGGGAGCAGTTGGCGCAGGGTGGCGAGGAAGTCGTCGTCGCTGCCCGAGCCGGTCTCCAGGACGGCGATCCCGGCGGTGGCGTGCGGGACGAAGACGTTGAGCAGTCCGTCGCGTCCGGGGGCCCGTTCGTCGAGGAACGCGGCGCAGCGGTCGGTGATGTCGAGCGCGACCTCGCGGTTGCCGGTGACGATCTCCAGGGTGGTGGTCTGGAAGGGCCCGGTCGACCCGGTCGACGTGGAGTGGTTGGTGTCCGCCATGGCGCCATCCTGACCCAGGTCAGCGGATCGGTCGTACTGCCTCGCCGACTGCCCACGCCGGGGTGTCGCCCTCGCGTAGGGTGAGAGGTTCAGACCAAAGTGAAGGTTCCGGTGTCCGGATACGCCGACGACCCGACGGACCGGTGGTCTGTCGGGTCGTTCGGGAACCGGTCCCGGGCCGAGGCCCCGGAGCCTGGCTCCAGAGTCTCAGCCGCGTCCGCCGAAGAGGCTCCGGCGCAGTCGGCGCAGCGGCGCCAGCAGCGACACCCGGGAGTGGCGACGACGGGCCGCCGCCGGGGCGTCGGCGCCGCGCGGCGTCAGTTCCCTTATCAACCCGAGCGCCTCGGCGGTGTCCACCGCCGGGAGCGCGGGTGCGCCGAGCACGGCCAGGTGTCGTTCGATCCGGCGGCCGGTCGCGCCGACACCGCACTGGACCGCCGGCACACGGGGCCGAGTCCGCACTTGCATGTGTTCCATCAGTTTTCCCACCCCTACGAGGCGCCAGGGCCGTGAGGCGAAGACTATCCGTGAGGGACGGCCTTCGCACAACCGTCCTTGGTGTTGTGCCACCGTACCGTGCGACGTCAACTGACGGTGCACCAGGGGCTGACCGGGCGGTCACGACTAGGCATCAATGATGGTGCACGACCGGCCATCCGTCATCAGGGCCAGGAGGCGCGGGGCCGGCGCCCGCGCCGACGGCATGCGCCGGGCGCACGGGGGCGGGCGGCCGGTGCGGTGGCCGTGTCGACGAATCGCCCCGGGCGCTCGCACCGAGAATCCCGCAGGAACTCCTGTGGGGACTCCTGCGGGAACCCCCGCCGGGCCCCTCCCGGAGTCCTGCCGAGACCCGGACCGGAGCCGCCCGCCGGAGTTCCCCATATAGGGGACAGCCGTCACATCGACAAAGCGATCACCGCGTCACCGTCCGACTTCATGAAGTGAACGCATTCGAGGGATTGACTCCGCCGATTCCTCCAAGCAATATCTGAGTCAACACGCAGGTGCCCGCACCGCACCAGCCGTGTGTTCGAGTCATGAATGGCTCGAGAAGGGCTCCGGCTCCTGCGGGCCACTGCCCGGCCACCTCGACGCTGCGGTGGCCAGGCCCGCGCGGTGCCCGGACCGGCGGCCGGCCGTAGAGGGTCGGCCCGGCCGCCACCAGACTGCCGGTGCCGCCCCGCACGGGGCCCGGCACCGGCGGTCCCGGGCCGGTTCCCGTCGCCCGTCGCGCCCGCCTTCCGCCCCCGGTCCGCCCATGGCTCCGCGGCCGTCGGGCCCGCCGGACCGGCCCACCGCCGCCGACCGGACGTCCCCGCAGGTCGCGCCGTGTGGATCGGTAGACTCGGCCAGCGTGTCCCTCCTCCTCAGCATCGTGCTCCCGGTCCACGGCGTGGAGCGGTACCTGCCGCGCTGCCTCGACTCGATCCTCGGCGAGACCCCCGCCGCCGAGACCCGCTTCGAGGTCATCGCGGTCGACGACCTCTCCCCCGACGGCTCCGGCGCGATCCTGGACGCCTACGCCGCCCGCGACCCCCGGCTGCGTGTGATGCACCTCACCGAGAACCAGGGCCTCGGCGGCGCCCGGGCCGCCGCCCTGCCGCAGGTGCGCGGCGAGTACGTCTGGTTCGTGGACAGCGACGACTGGCTGCCCGAGCGGACGGTCGGCGTGATCCTGGACGAGCTGGCGCAGGAGAGCCGCCGCGAGGTGCCGGCCGACGTGCTGCTCACCGACTTCACCCACGTCTACCCCGACGGCGGGAGCGAGCCCAACCCCTGGCGGCACGTCCTGGTCGGCTCCCCGCTGGTCGAGGGCTGTACGGCGGCCGAGCACCCGGCGCTGTTCCAGACCGTGATGTCGGTGTGGAACAAGGTGTTCCGCCGCGCCTTCCTGGAGGGTCTGGACGTCGCCTTCGGCCGCGGCTACTACGAGGACATCTCGGTCACCTACCCCGCGCTGCTGGCCGCCGGGCGGCTGCGCTACCTGGACCGCCCCTGCTACTTCTACCGGCGCGGCCGGGAGGGCGCGATCACCGCGACCGCCTCCCCGAAGCACGCCGGTGTGTTCGCCCAGTACGACGCGATCTTCGCCTTCCTGGACCGCCCGGACCGCCCCGGCCGGCCCGTCCCGGAGTCGCTGCGCACCCTGGTCTTCGACCGGACCGTCCGTCAGGCGCTCAACGTCTACGACACCCCCGGTCTCGTCCCGCTCGACCGGCGCCGGGACTACTTCCACCGGCTCGCCCTGCACTTCGAGCGCCACCGCCCGGCGGACTACCGCTTCCCCGGCGGGGTGCGCGGCGTGCAGTACCGGCTGGCCGCCCGCGGCGCCCGGATCGCGTACGCCGAGCTGCGCCGCACCGGCCGGCTGCCGCGCGAACTCAAGCGCGGGGCACGGGCGGTGGCCCCCGCGGTGAAGAAGGGGGTGCGCAGCGGCGCCCGGTTCACCGCGTACAACGCGTTCCGCCGCCTCCCGCTGGACGAGCACCTGGCGGTCTACGCCGCGTACTGGCACCGGGGTTACGCGTGCAACCCGGCGGCGATCTACGAGAAGGCGCGGGAACTCGCCCCGCAGATCCGGGGCGTGTGGGTGGTCGAGAACCGCCGGCAGGCCGACGCGATGCCGCCCGGGGTCCCGTACGTGATCGTCAACACCCCGGCCTACCTGAAGGCGATGGCGACCGCCAAGTACTTCGTCAACAACGTCAACTTCCCGCGCACGATGGCCAAGCGCCAGGGCACGGTGCACATCCAGACCCAGCACGGCACCCCGCTCAAGGCGATGGGCATGGACCTGCGCGGCCGGCCCGAGGCGGCCGAGGGGATGGACTTCGACCGGCTCCAGGAGGCCATCGACCGCTGGGACTTCCTGGTCTCCTCCAACCCGCACACCAGCGAGCACTTCGCCCGGGCCTTCCCCGGCCGCTACGAGATGCTGGACACCGGCTACCCGCGCAACGACCGGCTGGCCGACGCCACCCCGGCCGAAGTCCGGGCGATGCGCGAGCGCCTGGGTCTGCGGCCCGGCACCACGGCGGTGCTCTACGCGCCGACCCACCGCGGCGGCAAGGGCGGCTACGTGCCGCTGCTGGACGTGGCGGACCTGGCCCGGCGGCTGGGCCCGCGGTTCACGCTGCTGGTGCGCACCCACTACTTCCACACCGACGGCCCGGGCGACCTGACGGCCGGTGAGGACGCGGCGCAGATCGTGGACGTGTCGGCGCACCCGGTGGTCGAGGACCTCTACCTGGCGGCGGACGCGCTGGTGACGGACTATTCGTCGATGATGTTCGACTACGCGGTGCTGGACCGGCCGGTGGTCGTCTTCGCCCCGGACTGGGAGGAGTACCAGCGCGAACGCGGCGTGTACTTCGACCTGTTCGCGGAGCCGCCGGGCGCGGTCACCGTCGACGTGGACGGGCTGGCGCGGGCGCTGCGCGCGGGCGATCCGGAGCCGGCGGCGCGGGAGCGGTTCCGGGCGAAGTTCTGCGTCTGGGACGACGGTGGGGCGGCGGAGCGGGTGGTGCGCCGGGTGTTCCCGGTGGCTCCGGCGGCGCCTGCGACTCCTGCGGACCCTGCGGACCCTGCGGACCAGTGACGCCGGGCGAGGACTGACCCCAGAACGAGAGGCACCCCGGACGGGGCCGGCGCCGCCGGTACGGCGACCGGCCCGGTCCACGCGAACTCAGCGCTGGCGGGCGGCCAGGAACTCCTCGAAGTCCAGGTAGCCCTGGTGCCGGGTGTCCATCGCGTGGATCAGCGCCTCGGCCATCGAGATCGTGACGCTGTGGTCACCCATCTCGTTGGCGGCCAGCGCGTACTCGGCCGGGGTGATCTTGCCGTCGCCGTTCTGGTCGAAACGGTCGAACATCTCCTTGATGGCCTCGACGCTCTCCATCGTTCCCTCCTGGGTACTGCGGGTCTTGCTCGGTTCGGACGGCCGTACCCTACCCGGCCGTGGTGTTCCCCACGGTCGCCGGGAGTGGACGGCCGCCGGGGTCGGTGTCGTAGTCTGCGGGTCTGACTGCTGACCCGGACTCCTCCGGGGCGGTCGTTCGTCCAGGGAGGGAACCCGTGCTCGACCTCGCCACCAGGCTGCTGCTGAAACCCGTTTCACGGGGGATCTGGCGTCCGGCCATCGAGGGCGTCGAGAACGTGCCGCGCAAGGGCGGGGTGATCCTGGCCAGCAACCACCTGTCCTTCATCGACAGCGTGGTGATCCCGCTCACCTCCCCGCGCCGGGTCCACTTCCTCGCCAAGGCCGAGTACTTCACCGGCACCGGGCTCAAGGGCCGGCTCTCCAAGGGCTTCTTCGAGTCGATCGGCGCGGTACCGGTCGAGCGCGGCACCTACCGTTCCGCTCAGGCCTCGCTGGAGTCGGCGCTGGAGATCCTGGAGGCCGGCAAGGCCTTCGGCATCTACCCGGAGGGCACCCGGTCGCTGGACGGCCGGCTGTACCGGGGCAAGACGGGCGTCGCCTGGCTCGCGCTGACCGCGGGCGTCCCGGTGGTGCCGGTGGCCCTGGAGGGCCCGGAGCAGATCCTGCCGGTGGGCAAGCGGGTGCCGCGGATCAAGAAGGTGACCGTCCGCTTCGGCGAGCCGCTGCACTTCGACGAGTTGCACGGGCAGGCCCGTTCGCTGAAGGCCCGTCGACAGGTGACCGACGAGGTGATGGCGGCGATCCAGCGGCTCTCCGGCCAGGAGGTCGCGGAGAGCTACAACGAGGTCCCGAAGGCGGCCTGAGCCGCCTCCCCGCCGACCCCGTGGTCCTACGCGTGCCCGAGCGCGGCCTCCGGGACGGCCTCCGACCCGGCCGCCGCCTGCGGCACCTCCCGGCGCAGCAGCGCCGCGTACCGGCCGTCCAGTTCCACCAGTTCCTCGTGGGTGCCGAGTTCGACCACCCGGCCGTGGTCCAGCACCGCGATCTGGTCGGCGGAGCGGACGGTGGAGAGCCGGTGGGCGATGGTGATGGTGGTGCGGCCGGCGGCCAGGGTGTCGACGGCCTGCTGGACGGCGCGTTCGGTGCGGTTGTCGAGCGCGCTGGTGGCCTCGTCCAGGATGAGCACCGGCGGGTTGCGCAGGATGGTGCGGGCGAGCGCGAGGCGCTGCTTCTCGCCGCCGGAGAAGCGGTAGCCGCGTTCGCCGACCATGGTCTGGTAGCCGTCCGGGAGGGCGGCGATGGTGTCGTGGATCTGCGCGGCCCGGGCGGCCTCGACCAGTTCTTCGTCGTCGGCACCGGGTTTGGCGAAGCGCAGGTTCTCGGCGACCGAGGCGTGGAACAGGTAGGTCTCCTGGGAGACCACGCCGACCGCGCGGGCCAGGGTGTCAAAGGACAGTTCGCGCACGTCCACGCCGTCCAGGGTGACCCGGCCGCCGGTGACGTCGTACAGGCGCGGCACCAGGTAGCTCAGGGTGGTCTTGCCCGAGCCGGTCTCGCCGACGACGGCCAGTGACGTCCCGGCCGGGACCTTGAGTTCGACGTCGGCCAGGGTCGGGCGCTCCTGGTCCGGGTCGTAGCGGAAGTCGACGGCCTCGAAGCGGACCTCGCCCCGGATGTCGGTCAGGCTGACCGGGCGCTCCGGTTCGGCGATCTCCACCGGCAGGTCGAGGTACTCGAAGATGCGCTGGAAGAGCGCGAGCGAGGTCTGCACGTCCACGCCGGTGGAGAGCAGGCTGACGGTCGGGCGGAACAGGCCCTGCTGGAGCGTGACGAAGGCGACCAGGGTGCCGACCGAGACGATCGGCGCGCCGGCGGCGGAGGTCAGTCCGGCCGCCCAGTAGATCAGCGCGGGCATCGCGGCCATCACGATCATGATGGTGTTCATCCGCCAGCGGCCGGCCATGCTGGCCCGCACCTCCAGGTCGGCGAGCTGGTCGGACTGCCCGGTGAACTCCCGGGCGAGCGAGTCGGAGCGGCCCATGGTGCGGCCGAGCAGGATGCCGCTGACCGACAGCGACTCCTGGACGGCCGAACTCATCGCGGCCAGCTGCTTCTGCCGCTCGGTGGTGATCTTCTTGCGCTCCTGGCCGACCCGGCGGCTGATCCAGACGAACAGCGGCAGCAGGAGCAGCGAGATCACGGTCAGCCGCCAGTCGAGGGCGACCATGGCGACGATCGAGGCGATCACGGCGGTGAGGTTGGAGACCAGGCTGGTCGCAGTGGAGGTCACCGTGGACTGCATGCCGCCGATGTCGTTGGCGATCCGGGACTGCACCTCGCCGGTGCGGGTGCGGGTGAAGAAGGCCAGCGACTGCCGCTGCAGGTGGCCGTAGACGGAGGTGCGCAGGTCGTGCATGACGCGCTGGCCCACGGTGGTGGAGATCAGCGTCTGCAGCACGTTGAAGATGCTGTTCACCACGGCGGTCAGGATCATCCCGAGCGCGAGCAGGCTGAGCAGCCCGGTGCGGCCCTGCGGGATGGCGGTGTCCAGCACGGCCCTGAGCAGGAACGGGGAGACCACCGACACCACGGCGGAGGCGGCGACCAGCAGGCCGACGGTGGTCAGGCGGCCCCGGTAGGGGTGGAACAGCGCGAGGATGCGGCGCCACTGGGCCGGCGGGCGGGGGTCACCCTCGGCGCGGTCGGGCGGGGTCCAGTCGATGGCGGGCCTCAAGAACGGGCCTCCCTGGGTCGGGCGGTCGGATGGTCGGACAGTCGGATGGGCGGGTGGTCGGGTGGGCGTCATCAGCATAGCGGGGTTAGCTCATAGTTAGACAAGCTAATAGTGAGGTCCCCTCTATTCCCTGCCGACGACCCGACCCCGCCCGACCCGCCGATGGCCCGACCCTCCGACCACCCGACCACCCGACCACCCGACCTCGGGCGCCTCAGTCGGTCCGGTAGGTCCGCGCCGCCTTCGAGGAGAGGCCGCCGAGCTTGCCGGACGGCAGCACCCGGGCGATCGCCACCGCCAGCTTGTAGCGCTTGCCCGGCACCGACACCGAACGGCCGCGGGCGAGATCACGCATCGCCTCGTTCACGACCCGCTCGGCCGAGAGCCAGGACCAGGATGGGATGTTGCCCGTCCCCATGCCCGCCCGCTGGTGGAACTCGGTCCGGGTGAAGCCGGGGCACAGCGCCATCATCCGCACGCCCGACCCGCCGAGGTCGCGCAGCACGCCCTGGGTGAAGCTCACCACCCACGCCTTGCTGGCGCCGTACGTACCGCGCGGCAGGAAGGCCGCCACCGAGGCGACGTTCACGATCGCGCCCCGGCCGCGCTCGCGCATCCCCGGCAGGGCGGCCGTGGTCAGTCGCAGGATGGCCTCGATGTGCACCTTCAGCATGTCCAGCTCGCCCTGGAGCGGGACGGTCCCGAAGGCGCCCTTGTTGCCGAAGCCGGCGTTGTTGATCAGCAGGTCCACCGGGCGCCCGGCGTCGGACAGCCGGGCCTCGACGGCGGCGATGCCCTCCTCGGTGGCGAGGTCGGCGGTCAGCACCTCCGCCTCGACTCCGTACTCGGCGTGCAGGTCGGCGCTCGCGCGCTCCAGGCGCCCGGCATCCCGGGCCACCAGGACGAGCTGGTAGCCGCTACGGGCGAGCCGGCGGGCGAACGCGGCTCCGATGCCGGCGGTCGCGCCGGTGATCAAGGCTGTGGTCATGCCCCGACCGTACCGACTCACCGCATCCGCGCCCACACCCAGGGCAACACCCCAGCTCAGCGGGCTGCGGATGCAGGTACCCCATCGCGCTCGTCATACCGAATGGGGTGCCCGGCCCGAGTGCCTGCCCGAACCGATGCGCGACTACCTGCGCGACTGGCTGCCGGCCTGGCTCGACATCTGGCTGGAGACCGAGCAGTGGGACCTCGCCGGCGAGCTGCTGATCGTCGACTCGTGCATCGGGGAACCCGTCACCGGCCGGGTCGGCTGGGGGGCCCTGGCCGCGATCCAGCAGCCGGACGGGCTGATCCCGTGCGAGGGGTCGGCGCCCGAGTACGACGACCCTGAGGACGCCTTCCGCGACCACGGACACACCGCCGTGGTCGGGGTGGTGGCCGCCACCGTCGCGCTCTCGCGTGCGCTCGGCGGCACGCCGGTGGCCACTTGAGCGAGCTGGCCGCCGCCGCCGCGGCGACGCTACGGGCCGCCGGACCGTACGCCACCGCCGTCACGGTGACCCTCACCTGCGGGGACCGCGAGGAGGTGCACTGCCACGGTCGGCTCGGGCTCGCGCCCACCGCACCGCCGTGCACCCCGAACACCGTCTTCGAACCCGGCTCCGTCACCGAGACGTTCACCGCGCTGCTGCTCGCCGAGTCGGCCGCACGCGGTGAACTCGCCCTGGACGAACCGGTGGAGCGCCGCCTTCCGCCCGACTGGCGCCCGGCGACGGTGAGTTCCCGCCGGCCGATCCGCCTGCTGCACCTGGCCACCCACACCTCGGGCCTACCGCGACTGCCGCCCGGACTGCTCGCGGCGGCCGCCCCGAACTGGGCCGGCAATCCGCACGCCGCCTACGGCGAGGAGCAGTTGCGCGCGTCGCTGGCCCGAACCACCGTACGACGCACCCCCGGCAGCCGGTACCGGTACTCCAACTACGGGGTCGGGCTGCTCGGGCGGATCCTCGCCGAGGCCGGCGGGGCGCCGTACGGGGAGCTGCTCGTCGAGCGGGTCTGCCGGCCGCTGGGGCTCCATGCCACGACCTGCGCACCGGACGCACCGGGGCGCGCGGTCGGGTACCGACGTGGAGGGGCGCTGCCGCCCTGGCTCATCCCCGGACTGCCGGGGGCCGGCGCGATCCGCTCCAGCGGGGCCGATCTGCTGCGCTATCTGCGCGCCCATCTCGACGGCGGGGACGGCGAGTTGGGGGCCGCGCTGCGGGACGTCCAGCGGCTTCGGCTGCGGCTGCCGCACTGCTGCGGGCCGCGAGCCGGGTCTGACGTTCACAGCAGACCCTAGGCCGCGACGGCCTTGGCGCGGTCGGCGGCGATGTGCAGGGCGAGGCCCGCGAGGACGGTGCCCATCACGTAGCGCTGGAAGCGCAGCCAGGCGGGGCGGCGGTTCAGGAAGCCGGCGATGCTGCCCGCGCTCATCGCGATCAGGCCGTTCATGCCGACCGCGATCGCGATCTGGGTCAGGCCCAGCACCAGGCTCTGCAGCGCGACATGGCCGCGCTCGGGTGCCACGAACTGGGGCAGCAGCGAGATGTACATGATGGCGATCTTGGGGTTGAGCAGGCAGGTCAGGAAGCCCATCGCGAACAGGCGGCGCGGTGGGTCCGGCGGCAGCTGCTGCGGGGCGAAGACCGCCGTGCCGCCCGGCTTGACCGCCTTCCAGGCCAGCCAGAGCAGGTAGCCGGCGCCGGCCAGCTTGATCGCGGTGTACAGCGCGGGGACGACCGAGAACACCGCGGCCACCCCGGCCGTCACCGCGACCAGGTAGACCAGGAACGCGGCGGCGACACCCGTCAGCGACACCAGTCCGGCGCGGCGGCCCTGTGATATCGAGCGCGAGACCAGGTAGATCATGTTCGGCCCTGGCGACAGCACCATGCCCAGTGCCACGGCGGCGATGCCGAGCACCGCGTGACCGTCCACGGCCTGTAGCGCGGCCGGTGCACCCAGCGCGTTCCCGGCGTCCCCCGCCGCTATCAGCTCGTCCATGCGACGAGGCTAGGGCGCGCGGCAACCTCGATGCAATGATGACTTTGCACTCGGTGCAATGTGCCCCGCCTCGGGGGCGATGGGCGTGTGAGGGGTTGGCTCGCGATGGACGACTACCGGCGGATCGCGGACGAGATCGCCGCCGACATCACCGACGGACGGCTGCGGCCCGGCCGGCAACTGCCCACCCTGCGCGCCTTCGCCCGCCGCCGGGGCATCGCCGCCTCGACGGCCGGGCGGGTCTACCGCGAACTGGCCCGGCGTGGGCTGACCGTCGGAGAGGTCGGACGGGGCACCTTCGTCCGGGCCGGGCGGGCCACCCAGGCGGACGGCGGCCGGATCGCCCTCGCCGAACCCGCCGACGCGCCGATCGACCTGGAACTCAACTACCCCACCCCGCCCGGACAGGCCGAACTGCTCGCCGCCGGACTGGCACCGCTGCTGCGGGCCGACGCGCTCGGCGAGGCCCTGCGGCCGGTCGGCGCGGCCGGGACGGAACCGGCCCGGCGGGCCTTCGCCCGGCTGCTGTCGACGGGGGCGGGCGACTGGGAGGCCGACGCCCGGCAGCTGCTGTTCGCGGGCAACGGGCGGCAGGCCGTCGCGGGGACGCTCGCCGCGCTGGTGCCGCCCGGGCAGCGGCTGGGGGTCGAGGCGCTCACCTACCCGGTGGTCAAGGCCGTGGCCGAACGGCTCGGCATCCGGCTGGTGCCGCTCGCGGTCGACGAACACGGGCTGCTGCCCGACGCCGTCGCGGCGGCCCACCGTACGGCGCCGCTGCGCGCGGTGTACGTCCAGCCCCGCCTGCAGAACCCGCTCGGCGCGAGCCTGCCGCCGGAGCGGGCGATCGCGCTGGCCGGCGAACTGCGCCGGCTGGACCTGCCGGTGGTCGAGGACGCCATCTGGTCCTTCCTGCGCCCCGAACTGGCTCCGTTCGCCGCGCTCGCCCCGGAGCGGACGGTGCTGGTCGACAGCCTCTCCAAGCGGCTGACCCCCGGGCTGACCACCGGGTTCGCGGTCGTCCCGGACGGACTGCGCGAACGGGTCGCCGGTGCGCTGCGGACCGGCGGGTGGGCGCCGAGCGGCTTCGCGCTGGAGGCGGCGGTGCGCTGGATCGGGGACGGGACGGTGGCCGCCGTGGCGGCGGCGAAGCGGGCGGACGCGGCGGCGCGGCAGGTGCTGGCCCGGGAGGCGCTCGCGGGGCAGCGACTGCGGGCGGACCGGTGCTCGTACTACCTGTGGTGGGAGCTGCCCGGGGCCTGGCGGGCCGAGACCTTCGTCGCGGCGGCGGCGCGGGCGGGGATCTCGGTAACGCCAGCAGCGGCCTTCGCGGTGGATCCGCGGAGCACGCCGTCCGCGGTGCGGGTGGGGCTGGCCTCGCCGCCGCTGCCGGTGCTGGGGTGGGCCTTGCGGGTGCTGGCGGGGATCGCGGCGGACGGGTGACGGATGGAAGCCGGAAGCCGACAGATAGCAGGTAACAGATAACAGCTGACGGATAACAGATTTCGACATCTGTCATCCGTCAGCTGTCAGTCGTCATTCGCCTTCCGTCAGTCCCCCGCCCCCGCCCGGTCCCCCCGCACCGCCGTGTCCGCTGCGCCACCGGCCCCGACGGCGCGCAGCCGGGAGGCGGCGGTGGCGGCGAGCTGCGGCGCGAGCCGGGCCACGTCACGGGAGCCGACCACCGCGATCAGGCTCGGCAGCAGCCAGCGCACCGGCTGCATCCCGCGCAGCCAGGCCTGGGCGTACACATGGGCGGAGCGCCGGGCGATCCCGGCGACGATCCGCTCCACCGCGGGCTCCAGCGGGTACGTCTTGTTGGCCGGCCACGGCAGTCGGCTGCGCATCTGCTTCAGCACGGCGTCCTGGTCGGCGCCGCGCACCATGTCCGTGTCGGTCCAACTCAGGTACCCCACACCGACCTTGACCCCCTGATAGGCGACCTCGGCGCGGATCGAGTGGGCGAAGGCCTCCACCCCGGACTTGCTGGCGCAGTAGGCGCTCATCAGCGGCGCGGGCGTCAGCGCGGCGAGCGAGGCGATCTGCAGCAGGTAGCCGCGGCTCTCGGTGAGCGCCGGCAGGAAGGCCCGCGCGGTGGCGACGCTGCCCAGCAGATTGACCTCGATCACCCGGCTGAACGCCCGGTGGTCGCTGTCGGCCAGCGGTCCGCCGATCGCGATCCCGGCATTGGCGACCACGGTGTCGATCCGCCCGTAGTGCTCCTTGATCCGGTCGGCGGTGTCGCTGAGCGCCTCCAGGTCGGTGACGTCCACCTCCCACGCGGTGGCGGCCGCGCCGCACTGGGCCGAGACGGCCTTCAGCTCCTCCGGCTCCAGGCCGAGCAGCGCGACCTTGGCCCCGCGCCGGGCCAGCTTGCGGGCCAGCGAGGCGCCGACCCCGCGGGCGGCCCCGGTGACCACCACGACCTGCGCGGACAACGGCGGGATGGCGTTCATGCGGCGGTGGTCCTCTCGACGGCGGGCGCGGGAACGCCCGGCTCGGAAACGCCCGGCCCGGGAACGCCCGGCCCGGGAACGCCCGGCTCGGAAACGCCCGGCCCGGGAACGCCCGGCTCGGAAGCGGCGGCGGGCGGGGGAACAGCGGCGGAGGCGGGCGCGTCGGTGGCGCGGCCGGGGGCCAGGTGGGCGGAGGCCATCCGGTCGATCTCGGCGGCGATCTCCACCGGCCGCTCCAGCGGCGCCATGTGGCCGACCCCGGGCAGCAGCAACAGGCCCTGCGGGTCGGCGAGTTCGGCGACCATCCGATGGGCGTGCACCGGCGGGGTCAGCCGGTCCGCGGTGCCCACCACCACGGCGGTGGGGGCGGTGATCCGGCCGAGCCCGGCGCGCACGTCCAGCCGGTCCAGTACTCCGGCCCAGTGGAAGCGGACCCCGGTCGGGCAGGCGTGCACGATCCGGGCCGTCGCCTCGACCTGCCCGGCGGGCGAACCCGGCCCCATGACCGCGTACTTGAGCGCGGCGCGACTGACCCCGGAGACCGGTCCGAGCGGCATCCGGGAGCGCAGCAGCTGCCGGTGCAGGAAGCGCCGCAGGCCCGGGGCGCGGACGCCGTCCGGCAGGACGGTGAGTTCGGCGACCAGCTCGGCCGGACCGGTGGAGATCAGCACGTTGGCGGCGGTGCGCTCGGCGACCTCGGGGCGGCCGCCGGCGGCCATGATGGTCATCCCGCCCATGCTGTGCCCGGCCAGCACCGCCCGCTCCCCCGCCGGGACGGTCCGCTCGAGCACGGCGGCCAGGTCCTCGGCGAGCGCGCGGGTGGAGTAGCGGACCCGGCTGGGCGGGATCTCGCTGTGCCCGTGGCCGCGCTGGTCGTATACCACCACCCGGTAGCGGTCGGCGAGTTCACGGATCACCGGGGCCCAGAAGGCGGTCGAGCAGGTCCAGCCGTGGGAGAGCACCACGGTGGGCGCGCCCGGCTGGCCGTGCACCTCGACGTGCAGCCGGATGCCGTCCGCCGAGCGGACGCTCAACTCCTCGACGGGTGTGGGCGGTACGTACTCGGCGGGCAGGTGGACGGCGGTCATGCGGTGGCCTCCTGGACGGCGGTGCCGGCGGCGGAACCGGCGGTGGTACGGGCGGCCCTCGGGGTGGTGCGCATGATCAGCTCGTACTCGCCGAGGTCGACCTTGCGGGTGGCCCGGCGGAAGGACGCGGTGGAGCCGGGCCAGAGCACGGTGTTCCTGCCGCTCGCGTCCAGGTACCAGCTGCGGCAGCCGCCGGTGATCCAGACGGTGCGGTCCATCCGGTGCTGGAGTTCCAGGTTCCACTGCCGCTGGGCGCGGACGGTGGGCTGCATGGCGGTGGCGCCGACCGCGTCGAGCGTGGTCAACGCATCGATCATGTAGTTCAGTTGGGACTCGATCATGAGGATCATCGAGCTGTTGCCGAGTCCGGTGTTGGGGCCGATCACGAAGAACAGGTTCGGGAAGCCGCGCACGGTCGAACCGCGCAGCGCCTCCATGCCGCCCTTCCACTCCTCGGCCAGGCTCGTCCCGTCCGCCCCGAACACCCGGGCGCCGATGGGCATGTCGGTGACGTGGAAGCCCGTGCCGAAGACGATGGCGTCCACCTCGTGCTCGCTGCCGTCGGCGGCCACCAGGGTGGACCCGCGCAGTTCGCGCAGACCGGAGGAGACGACCTCGGTGTTGGCGGCGGCGAGCGCCGGGTAGTAGGTGTTGCTGAGCAGGATGCGCTTGCAGCCGATCCGGTAGTCCGGGGTGAGCCTGGCGCGCAGCGCCGGGTCGGCGACGCCCTGGGCGAGGTGGCGTTCGGCGAGTTGCTGGACGACGCGCAGCAGCCCGGGGCGGCGGACGAAGGCGTCCACCTGGATCTCGCGGAGCGCGAAGAGCGTTCCCCGACGGATCTTGGCGGTGACCGGCAGACGGCCGTGCAGCCACTTCTCCACCTGGGTGATCTCGCGGTCGCGGCGCGGCAGCACCCAGGCCGGGGTGCGCTGGAAGACGGTCAGCTTGCCGACCTTGGGCTGGATCGACGGGATGATCTGGGCGGCGGACGCCCCGGTGCCGACCATCGCGACGCGTCGGCCGGTCAGGTCGAAGTCGTGGTCCCAGCGGGAGGAGTGGAACACCTTGCCGGGGAAGCTGCTCAGGCCGGGCAGGTCGGGGATCTGCGGGTCGGCGAGCGGCCCGGCGGCGGAGACGATGGCGTCGGCGGTCCACTGGCCGGCCGAGGTGGTGATCCGCCAGCGGGTCCGCTCGCTCTCCCAACGCGCCTCCAGCACCTCGGCGTTGAAGCGCAGGTGGGGGCGGAGGCCGAAGACGGTGGCGACCTTCTCCAGGTAGGCGCGGATGTCCGGCTGGCCGGAGAAGCTGCGCGGCCAGTCGGGGTTGGGCGCGAAGGAGAAGGAGTAGAGGTGCGAGGGCACGTCGCAGGCGCAGCCGGGGTAGCTGTTGTCGCGCCAGGTGCCGCCGACGGAGTCCGCGCGCTCCAGGACGACGAAGTCGGTGATCCCGGCGCGGCGCAGCCGGACGGCGGCGCCCAGGCCGCCGAAGCCGGAGCCGATCACCGCCACCCGTACGTGCGGCACGGCCTCCGCCGCAGCGCTGGGGTCGGTCGCACCGGCCGTTCCGGTCGCGCCCGTGGCACCGGCCGTTCCGGTCGCGCCGGTGTCGCCCATAGCGCCGGTGTCGCCGGAGCGTGGGCGCTTGCTGCTGGATGCCATGCGGCCTCCTCCTGAGGGTGGGGCGGTGGTCTTCACGCTCTTCCGGGGGCTGCGCTCCGGATCCTCCGGGGCCGTCCCCGGAACCCTGCCAATCGCGCCAGTAATCACTGGCATGATTGGCAGGGTAGCCCTTGCCGACACCGGATGGAAGAAGCGCGGCAGCGCGGATTCACCGGAAGTTCCCGAAGCTCCCGCAGGCTCCCGCGCCGACCCGACGGACCTATGCTGATCGCCGTGGACAAGGTCAGAGCTGCTGCGGACGACAGAAAACGCGAGTACCGGGTGGAGGAACTGGCCGAAGCGGCCGGGATCACCACCCGCACCCTGCGCTTCTACCGCGAGCGCAAACTGCTCCAGCCGCCCCGCAAGGAGGGCCGGATCGCCTGGTACGGCGAGGAGCACCTGGCCCGGCTGCGGATGATCGGCGAACTGCTCGAACGCGGCCACACCCTGGGCGGGATCGCCGAACTGATCGGCGCCGGCGAGAGCGGACGGGACGTCGCCGAGCTGATCGGCCTCGAAGCCGCCATCGTCGCCCCCTGGTCGGACGAGACCCCGGTGCGGCTGGAGTGGGACGAGCTGAAGGCCGCCTTCGGGGACCAGCTCACCGAGGAGAACACCGCCGAGTCCATCGCCCAGGGCTACATCACGGTCGAGGACGACGGGATCACCCACGTCAGCCGCCGACTGATGGACGCCACCACCGAGCTGGTCGCCGAGGGCGTGCCGCTCTCGGCCGTCCTGGACGCCAGCCGGCGCACCCGGGAACACGTCGACGCCATCGCCGAGATCTTCATCGAGGTGGTCAGCGAGCACCTGCTCAGCGTGCTCTCCGGCGACACCCCGCTCGCGCCCGGCGAGGCGGCCCGGCTCACCGAGCGCATCCTGCGGGTGCGGCCGCTCGCCCGCACCGTCGCCGACGCCCAGTTCACCCTCGCGATGGACCGCCGGGTGCGCGCCGAGTACGACGAACTGCTGCGCCAGCGAAGGGAGTACGGCTCCGAGGCGTAGCGGGACTGCCGGGCGGGCAGGGATTCCCGCGCCCGTACGCCCCGTGGGGGTGCCCGCCCGTTGGAGGCCCGCCGTGGGGCGCCCGCTCGCTGGAGGCCGCCCGTTGGAGGAGCCGCTGATGACCCGAACCCTCAGCCGCCGCACCGCGCTCGGCCTCGCCGCCGGGCTCGTCCCGGGCCTGGCGCTCACCGCCTGCGGGCCCGACTCCCCCGCACCGGGCGGCAGTTCGGCCGGCTCCGGCGGCACCCGGACGGTCAAGCACGCACGCGGCGAGAGCAGCGTACCGGCCCGGGCGAGCCGGGTGGTGGCACTGGACACCGACGCCCTGGACTCGGTGGTCACCCTCGGCCTGGCCCCGGTCGGCGCCACCACGGTCAGCGAGGGGGCGCCCTTCCCCGCGTACCTGCCCGCCGGACGGCTGACCGGGACGAAGCCGGTCGGCGCGATCGGCCAGCCCAACCTGGAGGCGATCGCCGCGCTGCGGCCGGACCTCATCCTGAGCAACCAGGTGCGTGACGACAAGCGGTACGACCAGCTCTCCAAGATCGCGCCCACCGTGCTGTCCGAGACCACCGGGCCGACCTGGAAGGCGAACGCCCGGCTGCACGCCGAGGCGATGGGCCGCCGGACCGAGGCCGAGGCGACGGACGCGGCGTACCGGACGAGGCTGCGCGACGTGGCCACCGCGCTCGGCGGGCCGGCCAAGGCGGCGGCCACCCGGGTCGAGATGGCCCGCTTCCTGGCCGGCGCGCCCACCCGGCTCTACCTCGACGACACCTTCGTCGGTTCGCTGTTCAAGGACCTCGGGCTCGGCCGCCCGGCCAACCAGGACAAGCCCGGGTTCTCGCTGGAGATCAGCCCCGAGCAGGTGGACCAGGCGGCGGCCGACGTCATCTTCTACTCGGTGTACGGGGACCGGGCGAAGTCCGACCACACCAGGATCACCGAGGGCGCGCTGTGGAAGAACCTGGACGCCGTCCGCAACGGTCGGGTGTTCGAGGTGGACGACAACCTCTGGATGCTCGGCATCGGCTACACCGGGGCCGGACTGATCCTGGACCAGATCCGCAAGGACCTGGCGTGACGGCGGACGGCCGGTGCCCGAACGCACCGCGGTCCGAACGCGACACGGTCCGAGCACCGCGCAGCCGACCGAGCACAGCGCAGTAGAGCACAGCGCAGCCGAACACAGCCCAGCCGAGCGCGCAACGCCGTCGAGCGCAGACGACGGCGGGGGCGACGGTGGTCCGCACACCGTCGCCCCCGCCGTCAGGTCCGGCCGTTCGGCACCCACAGTCCGGCCGGACCCACTCGGGCGTGGACCGGGCCGGGCCTGCCCAACACAGGCCCGAACCCGGTTCGGACCCGAGTCAGTTGACGTTGACCGCGGTCCAGGTGGCCGCGACCGCGTTGTACTCGGCGCTGTTCGCACCGTACAGGTCCGACGCCGCGCTGAGGGTGGCCGTACGGGCGCCCGCGTAGTCGGTCGTCGAGGTGAAGTAGGCGGTCAGCGCCTTGTACCAGATCTGCGCGGCCTTGTCGCGGCCGATGCCGGCGAGCGAAGAGCCGTCGGCCGTCGGGCTGTTGTAGCTGAACCCGTTGATGGTCTTCGCGCCGCTGCCCTCGGACAGCAGGTAGAAGAAGTGGTTCGCCACGCCGGACGAGTAGTGCACGTCCAGGTTGCCGACGTTCGCGTCCCAGTAGTCGGCCGAGGAGCCGTCCTTGCTGGGCTGGTCCATGTAGCGGAGCGGGCTGCCGTCGCCGCGCAGGTTGATCAGCTCGCCGATCTGGTAGTTCGGCGGGTTGGAGGGCAGGTTGGCGTACCACTCCACCATGGTGCCCATGATGTCGGAGGTGGCCTCGTTGAGGCCGCCGGACTCGCCCGAGTAGTTGAGGGCGGCGGTGGCCGCGGTGACGCCGTGGCTCATCTCGTGGCCGGCCACGTCTATCTCGGTGAGCGGGGCGGCGTCGCCGCTGCCGTCGCCGTACGACATGCAGAAGCAGTCGTCGCTCCAGAACGCGTTGACGTAGTTGGAGCCGTAGTGCACCCGGCTGAGGGCGCCGACACCGTCGTTGCGGATGCCGTTGCGGCCGAAGGCGCTCTTGTAGAAGTCCCAGGTGGTGGCGGCGCCGAACTGGGCGTCCACGGCGGCGGATTCGCGGTTGCCGTTGGTGCCGTCGCCGAAGCTGTTGCTGGTGTTCGCGAACAGCGAGCCGCTGCCCGACTCGCTGTTGCTCATGTCCACGGTGGACTGGCCGCCGCGGCTGGTGTCCTTGAGCTCGTACTGCGAGCCGTTCTGGTTGGTGTTCAGGCCGACCTTGCCGACGAAGATGCCGGTGCCGGTGCCCGCGGCGGTCTCGATCTTCTCGTGGGTGGAGAGGACCTTGCCGTCGGCCGCGTCGGTGACCAGGATCTGGGCACTCGGGGTGCCGTCGGCGCGCACGCCCTCGACGGTGGTCCGGTACGCCAGTCGCGGGGTGCCGTCGGTGGCCCAGACGACCAGCTGGGCCTTGCCGACCTGGTGGACGTCGGCCAGCGGGGACTCGTCGGCGTCGATGGTCTGCCCGATGGTGGCCTTGACGTTGCCGGAGGCCTGGTCGGCGGCCTTGTCGGCCGGGATCTTCGGGGTCAGGCTCGGCAGCGCGATCTGGGCGGCGACCGCCTTGTCGACCGACTTCACCGCACCGTCGGACTTCTGGTGGACGACCAGGTCGCCGCCGATCACCGGGAGGCCGGCGTAGGTGCGCTCGAAGCGCAGGTGGCGGGTGCCGTCCTGGTCGACGACGGCGTCCTTGGCGACCAGCTTCTCCTGGGAGCCGAGGCCGAGCGCCTTGGCGAGCGGCGCGGACTGGCCGCTGGCCACCGCGAGCACGGCCTCGTGCTGCTGGGCGGCCTGCGCCTGCAGCGAGGGGGCCGCGGGGGCGGCCTGGGCGGCGGTGGTGGCCACCTGGACGACACCGGTCAACATGGCCGTGGCCGAGATGACGGCGACAGCGGCGAGCTTTCGCTTCACGTGCGAGTCCTTCCGGGAAACCGCGTGTGGGCGCGGTCGCACCGCGTCCCGGGGGCCGGGGTCGGCACCTGTGGGGCGGGACGGGCGCTGACGTGCTGAAACCCCGTACGGTCGAGCGGCTCGCCACCGAGGGGTGGGGGTGGGGGCTACCGCTGGGGGATGACCAGAAGCATGACAATCCAGCAGGTGAATTGACAGGTCTGCCTCAGTTATTGGCCAGGTCCCGCCAGTTGGTAAAGGGATTCAAAGGGTGGTCAAATCGGGGCAATCCAACGTGCCTTGCAGAGGGTTCCGATTCGAACCAGGGCCGAGCCGCCTGCGTCGACGACCGATCGCTCGCCAACCGTCAACGCGACGATCACTATCGATCATCATCCGATCGACTTTTACATCCTTGTAGAAGTTTCCATACATACCCTTGACACCCGAGTGGCGAGGTCCCGCCACCGGCCACCCTTGCCCCCCGAGCGGCGGCCTGCTAGAGGCCCGGCCGGGCACCAGGCACCAGGCACCAGGCACTACGCACCAGGCGACGAAGGCCGCCTACGCGCCGTACTCACGTACCGCAGCCAGTAGTTGACGCAGCGAAGGGTTCACCATCGGGCGGCCGACCACGGTGACCGTCGGAACGGTCTCGTTCCCGTCCGCGACCGAGCGGACGAAGGCGGCCGCGTCCGGGTCCTTCCAGATGTTGACGCGCGTGAAGCGGCGGCTGTAGCGAAGGCGCGTGAAGAGCAGGCCGAAGCGCAGCTTCATGCAGAAGCTGCACAGGGGGCGCCAGTAGAGCACCACGCCATCCCTGCGGCCCGTCACTGCAACCGCCATTCCTGTGCCGTGTTCCCGGGCGTGCACGCGACCATGGTGATCGCGTTGCCCGGTCCGTTGTCCGTCATGCAGGACTGGTTCTGGTAGTCGGCCAGGGTGTACGAGCCCGCGGTGCTCCCGGCGCGGACCGTCCACCGGGTGAGGAAGCTGAAGCCGTTGCTCAGCACCACCTTGCCGTCCATGGTCTGGACCAGCTGAGGGCCGCCGTTGTTGCAGGCATTGAACAGGATCCAGCTGCCGGGGTCGGTGGAGCGCACCCAGCCGTACTGCGAGGCGCCACCGAGGACGAGCGGGTTGTCGCCGTTCAGGTTGTCGTCGCGCATCCCGATCGGACGGCTGTCCTTGACGCTGACGATGGAGCTCCAGTTGCCGCCGCCACAGGAGGCGGGCCTGCCGGCGGTCTGCGGGGGCGGATTGCCACCGGCGGACGAAGCACCCGAAGTGCCGCCCTGCGAAGCCGAGTTGCCCGGCTTGACAGGCGGCTGGTCGGCCGCGGTGCCCCCGCCGGCGGGCTGGTTGGCGGCCTGGCCGCCCGAGGAGCCGCCGGGCGCCGCGCCGCCGGGGTTCGTACCCCCGCCGCGCCCCTGTCCGCCGCCGTTCCCGCCCTGGGCCGGAACAGGGACGGGCGGCTGGGCGCCGGCCGGCGACTGATCGGCGGCCGGGGTGCCCGACGGGGTGCCCGACGGGCTGTCGGTCGACAGCGGGGTGGCGGGCGCTGAGGTGGTGGCGGCCTGGCTGGTGGTGCCCGGGGCGGCCGGAACGGTCACCACCACGGTCGGCTGGGCGGCGGGCGGCGCCGCCGCGTCGGAGCTGCCGGGGCTGCGGTCGACCAGCAGTGCGGTCGCCGTGCCCACCGAGATGACGATCGGGACGACGACCGGCAGCAGCAGGGCGCGGCGCGAACGGCGCCGGCCCGGCTCGGTCTCCGCCCGCGGGTCCACCTTCACGACCTGCTCCGGTCCGGCCGGCGCGACCGCCCCGCCCGGGACCACCGCCGGTACGGCCGCCGGGGCTCCCCCGGCCCCCTCCCGCAGGTCGATCGTCGCGGTGTCCGCCGCCCTCCGCGCCGCGCCCGGCAGGCCGATCGCCACCCGGGCCGCCGCCGCCATCCCGGCCGCGCTCTCGAAGCGGTCCTCGGGACTCTTGGCCAGCGCGGTGGCCACCAGCGCCCGCACCGCCGCCGGGAAGCTCTCCGGCAGCTCCGGCACCGGCTGGTTGACGTGCTTGAGCGCGACCTGCAGCGGCCCCTCCCCCTGGTACGGCACCCGCCCGACCAGCAGTTCGTAGCAGACCACGCCGATCGAGTAGAGGTCGGAGGCCGGGCCGGTGGCCTCCCCGGAGGCCTGCTCCGGGGACATGTAGGCCGCGGTCCCGATGATCGCGAACGGCGCGGTGAGCTTGGTGCTGGCGACGGCCCGGGCGATGCCGAAGTCGGTGACGACGACCCCGCCGTCCTCGCGCACCATCAGGTTGGAGGGCTTGAGGTCGCGGTGCACGATGCCCCGCCGGTGGGCGGCGTGCAGCGCGTCCAGGGCTTCGGCGAGCAGGCGCAGGGCGCGCTCGGCGCTCATCGGACCGTCGTCCTTGAGCACCCGGTCCAGCGGCCGGCCCTCGATCAGGTCCATCACGATGTAGGCGCAGTGGGCGTCGCCGTCCTCGCCGCTGCGGCCGCTCTCGCCGTAGTCGTGCACGCCCACGATGCCGGGGTGGTCGATCGCCGCGACCAGCTGGGCCTCGCGGCGGAACCGCTGCACGGCGGTGCCGTCCTCGAACAGGTCCGCCCGGAGGATCTTGACGGCCACCGGCCGGGCCAGTACCTGGTCCTCGGCCCGCCAGACCGCGCCCATCCCCCCGCCGCCGATCTTCTCGACCAGCGTGTACCGCCCGCCGAGCACGGTGCCCGCGCTACTCATCTCCCCTGCCCCCAGGTGTCATGACCCTCCCCGCCGGGTCGTCGGCACACAGTGTGCCAGAGGGTGCCGTCGTCCCAGCAGTGGCTACCGGGGCCTCAAAGTCCGCCGTTCCGGGCGATTCGGGCCTGCTCGGACACCTCCCGGACGGCCGCGGCGACCACCCGCGGCCGGTCCTCGTGGACGGCGTGCCCGGCGCCGGGCACCACGATGTGCACGCCCCGGGCGGCACCGGCCGTGATCCGCGCCTGCGCGGCGGTGAAGCGGGCCCGCAGCACACGGGGCAGCCCCTCGGTCGCGCTCAGCACGGTGACCGGCGCCTCGGGCAGCGGCCCGGCGGCCCGCAGCCGGCGCAGCTGGGCGGTGGCACGGTTCGACAGCCGGTTCTCGGCGAGCACGGCCCGCCGTTGGTGGGGGTGGGAGAGGACGGCAGCCTCGGCGCGGGCAAGCGCCCCGGCCGGGCCCGGTACGGCGAGGGCGGGCACCCGCGCCGCCCGCCTCACCTCGATCCGGAGCAGCGCCGTCTCGGCGACGCTGATCGCCCACGGCCGGAAGTCCTCGTGCGCCGGGTCCACCAGGACCAGGCCGGCCACCAGCTCCGGCCGCCGCCGGGCGAGGAGCTGGGCCAGCTGACCGCCCCAGCTGTGCCCGACCAGGACGGCCGGTCCGGCGTCCAGCTGCCGCACCAGCGCGGCCAGGTCGCCGACCTGCGCCGCGAGGGTCAGGGTCGGGGCGCGGTCGGGTTCGCTGGCACCGAGCCCGGCCCGGTCGTACGCCACCACCCGCCCCAGCGCGACGAGTTCGGGCAGCAGCGGGGACCAGGTGAGCGAGGAGGTGCCGTTGCCCGCGACCAGGACGATCGGCGCACCCTCGGCCGCGCCTGCCTCCAGCCAGCGCAACGCCCGTCCGTCGCGGTCGAGTTCGCCCGGGCGCAGCCCGCCGGGCAGGTGCTCGGCCAGCGCCTCGGCGACGGCCTGCTGAACTCCGCCGAGGCGCAGCCCGGTTCGCGCGTTCCGTCCGTCCGGCATGTACGACCCCCGTGAGTGTGTCGACGGGGCCCGCCGCATTGCTCGGTCGCGGCGGGGACGCCCGCGCGGCCCGACCGGCTACCCGGCTACCCGGCTCCCACTCTACGGCCGCTGGAATCCACGGCCGGTGGATCGGGGACCAACAGGCCGGAGCCCGGGCGGGGTTGCACCGGCCGGACTCCGGCCGGTCATCACGCCGGCAGGGTGCGCTTCAGCAGGTCGAACAGCGCCGACCAGTGCCGGGCGTCGCCGACCGCGTCGTAGCGGGTGGTGTCGGCCTGGGTGTAGCCGTGCCCGGCGCCCTCGTACACCTCCGACCGGTGGCGGACCCCGGCGGCGGTGAGGGCCTCGTCGAGCCGGGTGATCTGCTCGGGCGTCATCGACTCGTCCTGGTCGGCGTGGCCGAAGTACAGCTCGGCGGTGATCCGTCCGGCCTCCAGGTGCGGGCTGTCCGGGCGGTCGGTGGCGAGGTGGCCGCCGTGGAAGCCGGCCGCGGCGGCGACCCGGTCCGGGTGGCCGATGGCGGTGCGCAGGGCGAGGTAGGCGCCGAGGCAGTAGCCGGTGACGCCGATCGGGCCGTCCTGGACCAGCGGGGAGCCGGCGAACCAGGTCAGGTAGGCGTCCGCGTCGCGGACCACGGCCTCCGGGGACCTGGCGGCGAAGAGCAGCGGGCCGACCTGGGCGAAGATCGCGTCGCACTGCTCGATGTCTATCAGCTCGGGCAGTTCGACGAGCGGCGCGCGGCCATTGCGGTAGTACACGTTGGGGACGAGGACGGTGTAGCCGGCCTCGGCGATCCGGTCGGCCATGGTCTTCAGGTGGGGTCGGAGCCCGAAGGCGTCCTGGTAGAGCAGGACGCCGGGGTGGGGCCGGCCGTCGTCGGGGTGGGTGAGGTAGGCGTCGGCGGTGCCGTCCGCCGTCGGGATGTCCACGAGGGTTCCGCGCACGGTCATGAGAGCTCTCCTTAAGATCCGTGGCAGCGTAACCGCTGGGGGTCCGGAACCGGGAACGCCAGTACGGGGGTGGGGCGTTGAGCTGGGCATGGGCTGGTTGCCGGGAGTGGCGTGCGTGGTCGCGGCGATGGTCGGGCTGGTGGTGCTGGCGGGCTGGCAGGTCCGGGCCGAGGCCTCACCGCGCCGGGCCGATCGCAGGCCCGGCGTCGGGGTCGGCGGTGGCGGCGGGCTCGACGAGTTGCACGCGATGTTCAGCCCGGGCAAGCGGATCCAGGTCGAGCAGAAGCGGGAGCAGGCGGCGCGCCGGGACGACACCCGGGCCGGGGCGCCGCCGCACTTCGGGGTGGACCTGGACCGGGGCGTGGCAGTGCTGCGACAGCCCGGGGGCGACGGCGACTCGAAGCGGTAGGGCGCCGCTGCGGACCGTCCGTCAGAACCGCCGCAGCCGCTCCTCGTCGCCGGTGCGCGGGCAGGTCAGGCAGGCGACGGCGGCGGGCTCGACGGCGTAGTAGAGGCAGCAGCCGAGCCGGGTGCGGGTGTGGTGTTCCCGGCCGTCCGGGGTGCGCAGCCGGCGGAAGTCGGCGGCTCCGGGCAGCGGTTGGGTGCCGCCGGGCAGCAGGGCTCCGGCGGCGGCCACGGCGGCGGCCTCGCCCTCGGCTCCCCCGGCCCCGGAGTCCCCGCCGACGGCGGCGTCGAGCATCCGGCCGAGGTACCAGACGGCGGAGGCGAGGTCGTCGGTCACCATGCCCCAGAGCGCGCGGTCGCGGCGCCGGGTCGGCCCGGCGAAGGCGGCGAGCACCGGTTCGAGGTGGGCGACCACGGCGGCCCGCAGTTCGGCGCGCAGTTCGTCGTCGCCGGGGTGGGTGACGCAGCCGCGCGGGCGCAGTGCGAGGTCGCCGGTGGGGGCGTGCAGCCAGAGGTCGGCGGGGTCGATGGCGGGGACCCTCCGGGCGAGGTGCCAGGGGCCGGCGATCAGCAGGCAGGCGCTCCAGGCGTAGTGGTGGAGCAGCCGGGAGGCGGTGACGTGCGGGCGGGGCGCGCGGCCGTGTCCGGCGGCGATGCGGGCGTCCTGGCCGGCCAGGACGGCGGCCAACGCCCGTTCGTCGGTGGCGATGCGGGCACCGGAGTACCAGCCGTCGGCGGCCGACGGGTCGGGTTCGGCGGGGTCGAGCAGGTGCAGCCGGAGGACGGGGCAGAGCTCGCGCAGCCGTCGGTAGTCGCCGACCAGGGCGGCGGGCGGGGCAGACTCCGGCGCGAGGGGCACGGGGCGGTCCGGCGCGACCGGCCGGGCAGCGACGGGCGCGACGGGCGCGACGGGCAGGGGTGTTCCGGGGACCATCGGCGCTCCCGAGATCGACTCCGAGTGATCGATTAAGGTGAGCCTCACCTTACAATGCCTCAGGGGGTGCACCAACCACCCGTCCACCAGGCCGCCGCCCCCGCCCGGCCGTCGACCCCACCTTGACGAACTTAGGCAAACCTAACCTAAGATATCGACTCGTGTTGAGAACCGACCCGCCGGCCGCCACAGCCCCGGCGACGCCCCGTTCCCCGGCGATCCGGCGGCCCCTGCTGCTGGTCGCCGGAGTGTGCGCGCTCGTGCTGTGCGCCGCCCTGAGCCTCGCGCTGGGCTCCCGAGCCATCCCGCTGTCCACCGTCGTCGACGCCCTCACCGGCGCCGCCCACGGCGGGGACGCCGACGTGGTGACGGGTCTTCGAGTCCCGCGCACCCTGATCGGACTGGCCGTCGGGGCCGCGCTCGGCGTCGCCGGGGCGGTCGCCCAGGGCGTCACCCGCAACCCGCTGGCCTCCCCGGTCACCCTCGGCATCAACGCCGGCGCGAGCCTCGCCGTGGTCGCCGCGATCTACGCGCTGGGCCTCTCCCGGCCGGGCGAGTACGTCTGGTTCGCCCTCGCCGGAGCGGCCGTCGCTGCCGTCGCCGCGTACACCATGTCCCGGCGCGGCGGAGACCTCGACCCGGTCCGGCTGGCGCTCGGCGGCACGGTGCTCACCGTGGTGCTCACCTCCTGGACCTCCGCGCTGATGCTGGCCAGTCACCGCACCCTGGACGAGGCCCGGTTCTGGCTGGCCGGCTCGATCGCCGGGCGGCACCTGGACACCCTCACCCCCGTGCTGCCGTTCCTGGTGCTCGGCCTGGTGGCCGCCTACGCGATCTCCCCCGCGCTCAACGCGCTGGCCCTGGGCGACGAGACCGCCCAGGCGCTGGGCGTGCCGGTGGCCCGGATCCGGGTGGTCGGCGGACTCGCCGTGGTCCTGCTCGCGGGCAGCGCGGTCGCCGTCTCCGGACCGGTGGCGTTCATCGGACTGGCCGCGCCGCACCTGGTCCGCGCGCTGCTCGGCAACGACCACCGCTGGCTGCTGCCCGGCTGCCTGATCGCCGGCCCGCTGCTGCTGCTCGCCGCCGACGTGCTGGGCCGGCTCGTGGTGCAGCCATCCGAGATCGAGGTCGGCATCGTGACCGCCTTCCTCGGTGCGCCGCTGCTCGCGGTGCTGGCCCGGAAGGTCGCCAAGTGAGCGCGCGAAGCGAGCGAACCGTCAAGAGGTGCACCTTGAGCGAAGCGTCTGCCGGGCGAAGCGAGGTGGGCGCATGAGCTCGATCACCGCCCCGCTGGGGGCGATCGCGCGCCGCCGGGCCCGTACCGCCGGCTGGTCGCTGCTGGCCGTCGCCCTGCTGGTGCTGCTCACCGGCATCGCGCTCGGCACCGGCCAGGTGAGCATCTCCGCCTGGGACGCGCTGCGCGCCCTGTTCGGTCAGGGCGATCCAGGCGACGTCCTGGTGGTGCAGCAGTTCCGGGCGCCGCGCGTGGTGTCCGCGCTGATCGCGGGCGCCGGGCTGGCGATGGCCGGCTCGATGCTGCAGCGGCTGTTCCGCAACCCGCTGGCCGCCCCCGACACCATCGGCATCACCGGCGGCGCCTCCTTCGGCGCGGTGCTGATGCTCGCCACCGGCGCCTCCCAGCAGCTGATCCCACTGGCCGCGGTCGGCGGCGGACTGCTCGCCGCGCTGCTGCTGGGCGGCTTCGCCTGGCGCACCAAGATGGCCGTCACCCGGCTGGTGCTGGTCGGACTGGCGGTCCAGCAGGGCCTGGCCGCCGCCGTGAACCTGATGATCGTACGGTTCCCGGCCGAGCTGGCCTCCTCCGCGATGCAGTGGACCACCGGCTCGCTGTACGGGCGCAACTGGACCGAGGTGTGGATCGGCGGCACCGCCATCGCGCTGACCGCCGGGGCGGCGGTGCTCTGCCAGCGGCGGGTCGCCGTCCTCGACCTCGGCGACGACTCGGCCGGCGGCCTCGGCCTGAACCCCGCCCGGGACCGGCTCTGGCTGCTGCTGCTCACCATCACCCTCGCCTCGCTGGCCGCCGCCCTCACCGGCCCGGTCGCCTTCGTCGCGCTCGCCGTCCCGCACCTGGTCCGGCTGCTCGCCGGACCGCCCACCCCCGGCACCCTCGGCCTCACCGCGCTCACCGGCGCCGTGCTGCTGCTCTCCGCCGACCTCCTCGTGCTCCACGTGATCCCCGTCCACGGCCTGCCGGTCGGTGCCGTCACCGCCACCCTCGGCGCGCCCTGGCTCCTGGTGCTGATGATCCGCCAGGGCCGGCTTCCCCAGAGGAGCAGCTGATGACCGGCACCACCGACGCCAACCGGCTCGCCGCCCACGGCCTCGCGCTGCGCTATGGCGACCGCACCATCGTCGACGGGCTCGACCTCGAACTGCCCGGCGGCGCCGTCACCGCGATCGTCGGTCCGAACGCCTGCGGCAAGTCGACCCTGCTGCGCGGCCTCGTCCGACTGCTCGACCCGGCCGCCGGCACCGTCACCCTCGACGGCGCCGACATCCACCGGATGCCCGCCCGCACCCTCGCCAAGCGGATGGGCCTGCTGCCGCAGCAGCCGGTCACGCCCGAGGCGGTCACCGTCGAGGCGCTGGTACGGCTCGGGCGCTACCCGCACCAGCGGATGCTCAGCCCGTGGTCCAAGGCCGACCAGGCGGCCGTCGAGGAGGCGCTGGCGCGCACCGGCACCGCGGAGCTGCGCGACCAGCAGGTCGACCGGCTCTCCGGCGGGCAGCGCCAGCGGGTCTGGATCGCGCTCGCCCTCGCCCAGGAGACCGATCTGCTGCTGCTCGACGAGCCGACCACCTTCCTCGACCTGCGGCACCAGCTCGACGTGCTCGACCTGGTCGCCGACCTGCACGCCGCGGCCGGACGCACCGTGGTCATGGTGCTGCACGACCTCGGACAGGCCGCGCGGTACGCCGACCACCTGGTGGTGCTCAAGGACGGGCGGCTCGCCGCGGCCGGCCCGCCCGCCGAGGTGCTGACGGCGGATCTGGTGGAGACCGTGTTCGGCGTGCCGTGCCGGGTGGTGCCCGACCCGGAGACCGGCACCCCGCTGGTCGTGCCACGGGCCCGGGTGCGCGCCGCCGCCGGCTCCGCCACTGCCCCCGCCACTGCCGCCGCCGCTGTCCCCGCCGCTGCCGTCTGATCTGGCCCCCCTTTCCCCGTCCCCCCGTTCGACCCGATCCAAGGAACTCCGATGAACCGCCGACTCCCCGTCGCCGTCCTCGCCGTCACGCTGTCCGCCACGCTCCTCGCCGCCTGCGGCAGCACCGGCGACGCCGCCAAGGCGGGTGGCGACTCCGCGTCCTCCGGCGCCTCGGCCGGCACCGCCGCCGGGTTCCCCCGCAGCGTCAAGCACGCCGCCGGGACCGCCCAGATCAAGTCGCAGCCCAAGCGCGTCGTGGTGCTGGACAGCGGTGAGCTGGACGACGTCACGCTGCTCGGCATCACGCCCGTCGGCGCGGTCTCCCCGCACATGAAGACCGAGGGCGGGTTCCCGAACTACCTCAAGGACAAGATCAAGGACACCAAGGACGTCGGCCCGATGAACGAGCCGAACCTGGAGCTGATCGCCTCCCTCAAGCCCGACCTGATCCTCTCCTCCAAGGTCCGGCACGCCAAGGTGTACGACCAGCTGAACGCGATCGCGCCGACCGTGCTGGCCGAGACCACCGGCTTCCCCTGGAAGGAGAACCTGGCGCTGTACGCCCAGGCGCTCGGCAAGGAGGACGAGGCGAAGAAGGCGCTGGCCGACTACGAGGAGCGGGCGCACAAGCTGGGCGAGGCGATCAAGGCGAAGTACAACGGGACGATGCCGACCGCCTCGGTGGTCCGCTTCGTGGCCGGCCCGACCCGGCTGTACGCCAAGGCCTCCTACAGCGGTGTGGTGCTCAAGGACGTCGGCCTGACCCGCCCCGCCTCGCAGGACGTCGACAAGAACATCATCGAGGTCAGCGCCGAGCAGATCAGCCAGGCCGACGCCGACCTGGTGTTCGTCACCACCGCCGACGACCCGAACAAGACCAAGGAGAGCGAGGTCCAGCAGACCCCGGTCTGGCAGGGCCTGAATGCCGTCAAGAACAACAAGGTGTTCACCGTGCCGGACGAGACCTGGATGTCCGGCATCGGCGTCCAGGCCGCCGACGCGATGCTCGTCGACATCGCCAAGGCGGCGGGCGTGGACGCGCCGAAGTAGCCGTCGCCCGCTGGCAGTCGACGGCGAACGGATGACAGCTGACAGATTTCACCGTCTGTTATCTGTCGGCTGTCATCCGTCATCTGTTCGCCGCCCTTCGTTCGCGGTCCTTCGTTCACCGTCCTTCGTTCACCATCTCCCGTTCGGCGTCCCTCGTCCGTCACCACGCCCCCAGGACACTCCCATGCGGCTCTACCTGCTCGCCCTCAACACCACCGACTCGGTCACCCGCGGCTTCCTGCCCGCCGCCGCCCGGCTCGGGCTCGACGTCACGGTGCTCACCGACCACGTCGAGGACCACCAACGCGCCTACGCCAGAGCCGGGTTGGCATGCGAGGTGGTGGAGTGCGACGTCCAGGACTTCCGCGAGGTGATCGGGCTGATATCGCAGCACCACACCCCCGACGCGGTGTTCAGCAACAGCGACCACCTGCAGACCCAGACCGCCCTGGTCGCCGACTACTTCGGCCTGGCCGGCAAGGACTGGAAGGCCGCCCTGCGGGCGAAGAACAAGGGCGAACTGCGCCGCCACCTGGCCGAGTCCGGGCTGGACCTGGTCCGCTCCGCCGAGCTGGCCCCCGGGCAGGACCCGGCCGGCCTCAACCCGCCGTTCCCGTGCATCGTCAAGCCCCGCGAGGGCGTCGCCAGCGAGGACGTCACGCTGGTCGCCGACGCCGCCGAACTCGCCCAGCGGGTCAAGGAGATCCAGCACCGCCGCCCCGGCGCCACGCTGGTGGTCGAGGAGTTCCTGGCCGGCGAGCTGTGCACCCTGGAGACCCTCGGCGACGGCCGGACCAGGCACGTCCTCGGCGGCTTCCGCACCCGGCTCTCCCCGCCGCCGGACTTCATCGAGGAGGTGCTGACCTTCACCCCGGCGCACCCCCGGCCGGTGGTCGACCAGGTCCTCGCCCAGCTCGACGCCCTCGGCGTCGGACTCGGCGCCTGCCACACCGAGTTCGTCCTCCAGCCGGACGGCCGCGCCCGCATCATCGAGGTCAACTACCGCGCCATCGGCGACCAGTGCGACCTGATGCTCGCCGAGATCCTCGGGATCCCCTACTTCGAGCTGGTCCTGCGCGCCCACCTCGGCGACCGGCTGCCCGCCGACCTCGGCGCCCGCACCGACCGGCGGGCCCGCCACGAGCGCGTCTGCGCGGAGCGGGCCGGCACCCTCACCGCCGCCCCCGAACCGCACTTCGAGCGACGGGCCGACGGCGTCACCCTCTCCTACCTGCCGGTGCGCGAACTCGGCGCCCGGCACGAGCTCTACCGCACCAACCGCGACTACCTGGGCATCGTCTGGGCGGTCGGCCCGGACCAGGCCGCGGTGGACACCGCCGTGGCGGAGTTCATCGCCGCCAACCGCTGGGAGATCACCCCATGACCGCGGCCGACACGGCACTGACCGCCGAGCCCCCGGCCCCCGCCGAGCAGCTCACCCTGCGCGTCCTGTCCGCCCTGCTGCGCGAGGACGTGCTCGGTCTCCGCACCAACGGCGTCCTGGAGCAGCGGCCCGACGGGCCCTGGCTGACCGACGGCACGCTGGCCCTGCCGGTCGCCCCCGACGGCTTCCAGGGCGACCACGCGGCCCGACTGCCGGTACTGGAGGTGGACGGCACCCGGCTCACCGACCTGGCCGCCGTCCTCGCCCGGCTCGCGGACCGCGCCGACCCACAGGACCGCCCCGGCCACCTGGCCTTCGCCGAGGAGTGCCGGCAGACCCTCGCCACCATGGAACTCCACGACCGGGTCCGGCCCGAGGTGCAGGCCCGGCTCGCCGGGCGGTACGGCGCGGACGTGTCCCGCTGGACCGGCCCGCGTGGCGCGCTCGGCTTCGAGGCGCTCGCCGCCTTCCTGGACCACCCGGTCTACCCCACCGCGCGCGGCCGCTCCGGCCTCACCGAACCGCAACTGTGCTCCTATGCACCGGAGTTCCACCCCACCTTCGAGCTGCGCTGGCTCGCCGTACCGGCCGGCCGGCTGACCGTGCACGGCGACGGGCCGCTGCCCTCCTGGTGGCCGAGTGCCGAACAGCTGGGCGTGCCCGGCGAGTTCCGGACCGTCCCGATCCATCCGCTCACCGCGGCCGAGGACTTCGGGCGGATCGCGCCCGGCGCGGTGCTCTGCCCCGAGCCCTACCTCGACGTGCTGCCGACGCTGTCCATGCGCACCGTCGCCGTCGTCCGGGACCCTTCCTGCCACCTCAAACTGCCGCTCGCCACCGCGACCCTGGGCCTGCGCAACCGGCGCACCATCAAGCCGGTCACCCTGGTCAACGGCGCGGTAGGACAGCGGCTGGTGGAGGCGGTCGCCGCGCGGGAACCGCGCTTCGCCGGCCGGGTGCTGCACGCCGACGAGCAGCACTTCGCCCACGCCGACGACGAGTTGCTCGCCGTCCTGCTGCGCCGCTATCCGGACGGCCTGGACGGGGCGGTCACCGTCCCGCTGGCCGCCCTGCTCGCCGGGGCGCCGGACGGGCGGCTGGTGATCGACCAGCTGGCCGACCGTTTCCACCACGGTTGCGTCCTCGCGCTGTACGAGGACCTGCTGCGGCTGCTGGTCGACTGGCAGACCACCCTGTTCGGGCACGGCATCGCCCTGGAGTCGCACCAGCAGAACACCTCGCTGGTCCTCGATGACTCCGGCCTGCGGCTGCTCTACAAGGACAACGACGGCCCCCGGATCAACACCACCCGGACGGCCGCCTCACCGATCGGCGAACTGGCCGCACTGGTGGCCGAGTTCCGCGACCCGCGGATCCTCGGCGAGCAGGACCGCGCGCTCACCGACCTGTTCACCACGATCACCGGCCACTTGTGCACGGCCTCGCTCGCCTTCGGCCTGGCCGAACACGGCCGGGTGCCGCTGGAACGGAGCCTGGAGCTGCTGCGCGCCGTCCTCACCGAGGCGGTCGACCGCCTCGGCCCGGCCGGACAGCCGCTGCGCGCCGCCCTGCTGGACGCCCAACGGCTGCCGGTCAAGGCCATGGTGAGCGCCGGCAGCCTGCTCAGCAAGGAGCGCAGCGGCGCCGACGACATCAACAAGCACTACACCGACGGCCCCAACTACCTGCTACCGAAGGACCGTTCGTGAGGACCGTCGAGCCGCTGCCGCGACCGGCCGGCGCCGTCGGACTGGACCGGCGCCAGGTGCACGCGGTGGCGGCCTGCTACTTCGTCGCCTCCTTCGCCGCCCTCGGCCTGCCGCCCTACCTCACCGAGATCCTCCCCAGTCTCGGTGACCACAGCGGGCACTGGGCCGGGCTGCTCTACATCGTGCCGACCGTCTTCACCGCCCTCGGCGCGCCGCTGTGGGGCCGGCTGGCCGACCGCTTCGGCCAGAAGCGGCTGCTGCTGCGCGCCCAACTCGGCCTCGCCGTCTCCTTCCTGCTCGCTGGAGCCGCCGACAGCCTGCCCGCGTTCACCATCGCGCTGGTGCTCCAGGGCTTCCTCGGCGGCACCTTCTCCGCCACCAACGGCTACCTCGCCGCGGCCCTGGACGGCTCCCAGCTGTCCAAGGCGCTGACCCTGATGCAGGGCAGCGCCCGGGCCGCCCTGGTCGCGGCGCCGATCCTGGTGGGCACGCTGTCGCCGTGGATCGCCCCGCACCGGCAGTACCTGGTGATGGCGGTCCTGCCACTCACGGCCGCGGTCCTGCTCAACTCCCTTCCGGAGCCGATCCGTCCGACGGTCGCAAGGGCGGGCGGCGACAGCGTCCCGGCCGACCCGCGGGGCTCGCTCAAGCTGCTCTACACCTTCGAGTTCGCCTTCGTCTTCGCCACCATCATCTCCTTCCCGTACCTGATCACCCTGGTCCAGCAGCGGCTGCCGGGCGTCAACGCCACGGTCGCGGGCCTCCTGTTCGCGCTGCCGCACCTGGTCTACCTGATCGGCGCCGGGCGGGTGCACTCCGCCGTCGAGGCGCACCCCCGCAGCGGGCTCGCGCTGGGCTTCGCCCTCGTCGCCGTCGGACTGGCCGGCCACGCCCCGGCCCACTCCCTGCTCACCTTCGCCCTCACCAGGGCGGTGCTCGGCCTCGGCATGACCTTCGGCCTGGTCTGCCTCGCCGTCCTCGCCGCCGACGCCGCCCGCGGCCGCGCGCCGGGCCGGATGTTCGGCACCCGCGAAACCGTCTCCAAGTGCGGGGCCGTCGCCGCCGGACTCGCCGCCGCGCTCGCCAACGGCAGCAGCGGACCGGCCGCCCCGGTCGTCACCGGCACCGTCGCCGCACTGGCCGCCGCCCTGCTCGCCCTCCTGACCCGTAGGAGCCCCCGATGACCGCCCGGCCCACCACCACCCTCCCCGCCAGTCCGTCGACCACGGCCCCTGCCGAACCGAACGGCGCCGAACTGCCCGGCTCCGAACTGCCTGGTTCTGAACTGCCCGGCGCCGACGAGGCGGTGGCCCACACCCTGCTCAACTGCCTGCTGCGCGAGGTGTCCGCCCCCGAGCACCAGACCGCCGTCGACGACGGCCGGCTGCTGCTGCGCCTGCCCCGCCGCGGCACCCTGCTTCGGGTCGCCCTGCGCCGCACCTCGCTGCTCGGCGCACACCGGTTCACCGGCCCGGTGTACGAGGAAACCCCGGACGGCTGGCGCGAGTTGGGCTGGCGCGAACTCGCCGGGTACGCCCAGGCGGAGCTGGAGCTGCGCACCGGCACGGTGAACGAGGAGTTCCTCGACCAGGTGGCGTCCAGCCACCGGGGTGTCGGCACGGGCCTGGCCGACCGTCCGGCCGCCGGAGCGGACCGCTACCTGGAGTCCGAGCAGGCCCTGCTGTTCGGCCACCGCTTCCACCCGGCGCCCAAGTCCCGCTCCGCCGCCCGCGGCGACTGGCGCCACTACGCCCCCGAGTCCCGCGCGGCCTTCCCGCTGCGCCACTTCGCCGTCCGCGCCGAGCTGCTCGCCGAACAGTCCCTGGACGCGGCGGCGAGCGCCGTACTGGACGGCCTCGGCGAGGTGCCGGACGGCTACCGACTGCTGCCCGTCCACCCCTGGCAGTACCAACTCATCGGCGACCATCCCCTGTTGCGCGCCGCCATGGCCCGCGGCGACATCCTCGACCTCGGCCCGCGCGGCGAGCGCTTCGCCGCCACCGCCTCGGTGCGCACCCTGTACGGCGCGGACGCCTTCCTCAAGTTCAGCCTCAACGTCCGCATCACCAACTGCCTTCGCAAGAACGCCGCCTACGAGCTCACCGGCGCCGTCGAACTCACCCGGCTGCTGGACCCCGTGCTCACCGACCTCGCCCGGCGCTTCCCGGACGCGGTCATGCTGCGCGAGCCCGCCTTCCGCACCCTCGCCCTGCCGGGCGCCGACGGCCGACCCGACCAGGCGCTCTACGAGGGCTTCGGCCTGATCCTGCGCGAGGGCCTCAGCGGCCTGCTGCGCCCGGGCGTCACCCCGCTGCTCGCGGCCGCCGTCGCCGACGAGCACCCGACCAGCTCGGCGCACATCTCCAGCCTGCTGGGCGGGAGTTCGGACGGCGCCTCGGCCCTCGCCTGGTGGCGCGACTACCTGCGGCTGCTCCTCCCGCCGGTACTGGCCGCCTACTTCGACCACGGCGTGGTGCTGGAGCCGCACCTGCAGAACGTGCTGATCGGCGTCGACCCGGCCGGCCGGCCGGCGCAGGTGCTCTTCCGCGACCTGGAGGGCACCAAGCTGGTCCCCGAGCGGAACGCCGAGTTGCTGGCCGCCCTGCCGCCCGAGGTGGCCGGCCCGATGACGTACGACGCCGAGCGCGGCTGGGACCGGGTGGTCTACTGCCTGCTGGTCAACCACGTCGCCGAACTGCTCGCCGCCCTCGCCGACCGCCACCCCGAGCTGGAGGGCGCGCTCTGGCAGGCCGTCCGGGACGTCCTGGAGGAGTACGCCGCCGCGCACGGCCGCCCGCCCCGACTGCGGGCGCTGCTGGCCGGCGTCCCGCTGCCCGCCAAGGCCAACCTGCTGACCCGCTGGGAGCGCAAGGCCGACCGCGAGGCCGGGTATGTCCGGCTGCCCTCCCCGCTGGCCGGCTCGGTGCTCGCCGAGGCCGCCCGCATGACCGCCCACCTTCCCGCCGGGAGCGCCACCCGATGAGCAGTACTCCGACCAGCGGCACCGTCCACCACCACGTCGCCGCCCTCGCGCCCGACCAACTTCCCGCCTACGTCTACGACCTGGCCGCGCTGCGCGAGCACGCCGCCGCCGTCCGGGCCGCGCTGCCCGACCGGGTCGAGCTGTACTACGCCGCCAAGGCCAACCCGGCGGCGCCGCTGCTGACCGCGCTGAGTGCCGCCGTCGACGGCTACGAGGTCTCCAGCGGCGGGGAGTTGGCGCACGTGCGGGCCGCCGTGCCGGACGCGCCGCTGGCCTTCGGCGGGCCGGGCAAGACCCCGGCCGAGATCGCCGCCGCCGTGGACGCCGGGGTGCACCGCTGGCACGTCGAGAGCGAGCAGGAGCTGCACCGGCTGGCCGCCGTCCTGGCGCAGCGGCCCGGGTCGAGCGTGGACGTGCTGCTGCGGGTCAACCTGCCGGTGGCCACCGACGCCCTGGACGCGGTACCGCTGGCGATGGGCGGACGACCGACCCCGTTCGGCCTCGACCCGGACCGGGCCGAGGAGTGCGTCCGGCTGCTCACCGACGGTGGACCGCTCGGGCACCGGCTGCGCCTGCGCGGGGTGCACGCCCACCTGGCCAGCGGGCTGGCGGCGGCGGAGCAGCTGTCGGTCGCCGAGCGGATCGTCACCTGGTCGGCCGACCTCGCCGAGCGGCACGGCCTCCCGCTCAGCGAGGTCAACATCGGCGGCGGGATGGCGGTGGACTACGACCACCCGGCACGGCGCTTCGACTGGACGGCGTTCGGCGAGGGCCTGGCCAAGCTCCTGGACGCCCACCCCGGACTGACCCTGCGGATCGAGCCCGGACGGGCCCTGACCGCCTACTGCGGCTGGTACGCGACCGAGGTGCTGGACGTGAAGCGCAGCCACGGCGAGGACTTCGCGGTCGTCCGCGGCGGCACCCACCACCTGCGCACCCCCGCCACCCGCGGGCACTCCCAGCCCTTCTCGGTGCTCCCGGTGGACGCCTGGCCGCACCCGTGGCCGCGCCCCGCCGTCAGCACCGGCCGGGCCACCCTGGCCGGTCAGCTGTGCACCCCGAAGGACGTGCTGGCCCGGGCGGCGGACGGCGCGGCCGGCCTGCGGGCCGCGGACCGGGTGCTGTTCGCGATGGCGGGCGCGTACGGGTGGAACATCTCGCACCACGAGTTCCTGATGCACCCCCGCCCGGGATTCCACTACCTGGGCGGCTGACGGCGAACGGTTCACAGGAGACGGCGAACAGATGACAAGCGACAGATGACGACTGACAGATGACAGATTTCGAACTCTGTCATCTGTCATCTGTCATCTGTTACCTGTCATCTGTTACCTGTCATCTGTTCGCCGTCATCCGACCGCCGCCAGCCACTCCCCGTCACCCGCCGGCCGTTCGCCCGCCACCCGTCCGCCGACACCCCCTCCGCGCACTCGTGCGAAAGTGGTAACCGGCGAAGGGAGCGCGAACGTGCTGATGGACAAGGTGGCGGAGATACTCGCCGAGGCTTCGGCCGAGGCGGTGGAACCGCGCTTCCGGGCGCTGAGCGCCGGCGAGGTGATGGAGAAGGCGCCCGGCGAGATCGTGACGATCGCCGACCGCGAGGCCGAGGCGATCATCGCCCGCCGCCTGCACGAGCTGCTGCCCGTCCCGGTGGTCGGCGAGGAGGCCGTGGCCGCCGATCCGGCGCTCGCCCAGGCCATCCACGACGAGCCCGCCGTCTGGCTGGTCGACCCGGTGGACGGCACCTCCAACTTCGTCGCGGGCCGCCCCGACTACGCCGTGATGTGCTCCCTGGTCCGCGGCGGCCTGACCGTCGCCTCGTGGATCTGGCAGCCCGTCGCCGCGACCGACTACCGCGCCGAACTCGGCGCCGGTGCCTGGCGCGACGGCGAACGCCTCACCCGCCCGCCGGCACCCGCCGACGCCGGGAAACTGACCGGCATCCTGAAGAGCCGCTTCCTCGCCCCGGCCGACCGCCGCCGGATGGAGGCCAACTGCTCGGTCTTCGGCGAGATCGACCCCGGCCGGAGCGCCGCCGGCATCGAGTACCCGGAGGTCGTCGAGGGCCGGGTCGACTTCATCTTCTACTGGCGCACCCTCCCCTGGGACCACGCCCCGGGTTCGCTGCTGCTCACCGAGGCCGGCGGCGTCGCGGCCCGGATGGACGGCAGCCCTTACCGCCCGGAGGCCCCGGGCTGCGAGGACGGCCTCCTGATCGCCGCCGACCCGGACACCTGGGAGCTCACCCGCGGCGTCCTGCTGAACGCCTGACGGCCGTACACCCGGCCGGGCCGGCCGCGGTGCGGATCCGCACCGGGGCCGGCCCACGCCGCGCCCGGACCCACGCCGCGGCCGGAGCAACACCAGGACCGGAGCCACGCCGAGGCCGGAGCAACACCGGGGCCGGGCCGACGCCGAGGCCAACCCCCCGCGCCGCTACCCCGCCCGTTCCCCCGCGACCTTGCGCCCCGCGCCGACCACCTCCCGCAGCAGCGCGCCGACCTCCCCCGCCGTCGTGTGCGGGTTGAGCAGGGTGAGCTTCAGCCGCACCCGCCCCGGCCCGTCCCCCGGCAGTTCGGTGCGCCCGACCACCGCGCGCCCGGTGCGTAGCAGGAGCCGGCGCAGCTGCCCGTTCAGCTCGTCCACGGCGGCCTCGTCGGTCAGCCCGGGCGGCCGGTAGCGGAACAGCAGTGTGGTGAGGACCGGCTCGGTGTGCAGTTCGAGCGAGGGTTCGGCCCGGACGGCGGCCGCGGCCGCGAGCGCCAGTTCGTGGCAGGCGTCGACGAGCCGGCCGAGCCCTTCGCGGCCGAGGGTGCGCAGGGTGACGGCGAGCTTGAAGGCGTCGGCCCGCCGGGTGGTGCGCAGTGAGCGGCCGAGCAGGCTGGGGTAGCCGGCCTGCTCGTCGTCGACCGGGTTGAGGTACTCGGCGCGCCGGGCCAGCGACACGTACGTCTCCGCCCGCCGGACCAGGAACACCCCGGCGGCCGCCGGCTGCCAGCCCAGCTTGTGCCAGTCGAGGGAGACGGAGTCGGCGCGGGCGATGCCGTCGAGCAGGGGGGCGAGCCGGTCGGAGAGCAGCGCGCCGCCGCCGTACGCGGCGTCGACGTGCAGCCAGGCGCCGTAGCGGCCGGCCAGGTCGGCGGCGGCGTCCAGCGGGTCGATGGCGCCGGTGTCGGTGGTGCCGGCGGTGGCGACGACGGCGATCGGGGTGTGTCCGGCCCAGCTGGCTTCGGCCAGGGATCGTTCCAACTCCTCTGGCGGCATGCGGAGTTGGCGGTCGACGGGGACGGCGATGACGGCCCGTTCGCCGAGTCCGAGCAGGGCGGCCGCGCGCTGCACGGAGAAGTGGGCGGCTTCGGAGGCGAGGATGCACGGCCGGGCGCCGGCCGGGATGCCGTCCAGCTCCACGATGCCGTCGAGCTTCTGGTCCCGCGCCAGCATCAGCCCCATGAGGTTGGACTCGGTGCCGCCGGAGGTGAGCACCCCGGCGGCGCGCGCCGGGTCGTAGCCGACCAGGGCGGCGAGTTCGGCCAGCAGCGCGGTCTCCAGGACCGTGGCGACGGGGGCCTGGTCCCAGGAGTCCTGGGAGGGATTGAGCGCGCTGACCGCGAGGTCGGCGGCGGCCGCGACGGCGAGCGGCGGGCAGTGCAGGTGGGCGGCGCAGGCCGGGTCGGCGGGGTCGGCGGCGCCGTAGGCGAGCAGTTCGGTGAGCCGGGCGAGCGCGCCGCGCCCGTCGGCAGCGGCGAGTCCGTCCGCGACCAGGGCGGCGATCTCGGCCGGGCTGCCGGCGGGCAGCGGCCCGGAGCGCAGCGCGGCGCCGGTGTCCAGGGCGTCGAGGACGGTGGCCAGCAGCGGGCCGAGTGCCCCCGGTCCGCCCGCACCGCCGGCGAGGGCGTCCAGGGCGCCGCCCTCGCCGGACAGTTCGGGCATCGCCCCGGAGCCGCCGGTCATGCGCCACCCCGGGCGGCCGGGGCCGCCGAGGTCCGGGCCGACGCGGAGGTCCCGGCCGAGGCGGAGGTCCCGGCCGAGGCCGAGGTCCCGGCCGACGCCGCCGCGATCGCCTCCGCCAGCCGCTCCAGCACGGCGGCGACCTGCTCGTCGGTGATGGTGAGCGGCGGCAGCAGCCGCAGCACCGCGTCGTGCCGCCCGCCGAGTTCGACGATCAGCCCGCGCTCCAGGCACGCCTCCCGGACCCGTACGGCGAGCGCCGGATCGGCCGGCCGGGCGCCGCAGGCGTCGGGTTCGGCGGTCGGGTCGACCAGTTCGACGCCGATCATCAGTCCGCGCCCGCGCACGTCGCCGATGGCGGGCAGTTCGGCGGCGAGTTCCCGCAGCCGGTCGGTCATCCGGGTGCCCGCCACGGCCGCCCGCTCGGCCAGCCCGTGCGCGGCGACGTACCGCAGCGTGGCGGCACCGGCGGCCATGGCGAGGGTGTTGCCGCGGAAGGTGCCGGTGTGGGCGCCGGGCCGCCAGCCGTCGTAGTCCTCGCGGTAGACGACCACGGCGAGCGGCAGGCTGCCGCCGATGGCCTTGGAGAGCACCATGGCGTCCGGGACGATGCCGCTGTGCTCGACGGCCCACATCGCGCCGGTGCGTCCGACGCCGGTCTGCACCTCGTCGACGATCAGCGGGATGCCGCGTTCGGCGGTGATCCGGCGCATCTCGCGCAGCCAGCCGTCGGGCGCGGGGACGACCCCGCCCTCGCCCTGGACGGCCTCCAGGATCATCGCGGCGGGCGGTACCACCCCGCCCGAGGGGTCGTCCAGCAGCCGTTCCACGTAGGTCACGCCGAGGTCGGCGCCCGCCTCGCCGCCGACCCCGAACGGGCAGCGGTAGCCGTACGGGTAGGGCAGCCGGACCACCTCGCCGCCGCTGGGCAGCGGTTCCTTGACGGCGACGCTGCCGGTGAGCGCGAGGGCACCGGCCGTCATGCCGTGGTACGCGCCGGTGAAGGCGAGTGCGCCGCGGCGCCCGGTGGCGGTCTGCATCAGTTTGAGGGCGGCCTCGACGGCGTCCGTCCCGGCCGGTCCGCAGAAGTGCACCCGGGCGCGGGCGGCGAACTCGGCGGGCAGGCTCTCGAACAGCGCGCTGGTGAAGTCGTCCTTCTCGGCGGTGGCGAGGTCGAGCAGGTGCAGTGGGGCGCCGCTGTCGAGGGTGCGGCGGATCGCCTGCAGCACGACGGGGTGGTTGTGTCCGAGGGCGAGCGTTCCGGCGCCGGAGAGGCAGTCCAGGTAGCGGCGGCCGTCGGCGCCCTCGACGGTCATGCCGTGGGCCCGGACCGGGACGATGGGGAAGGAGCGGGCGTACGTCCGGGCGGCGGACTCGCGGACGCGCTGGCGGCGCAGGATGGCCTCACCGGAGGGCGGGGCCCCGGCGGCCCCGGAATCGGCCTGGGCGGGTACGGCGGCGAGCGACAATGCGAACCCCCAGAAGAAGTTAGGTAAGCCTAACTTTACCGCCCTTGACCTGGCGGGACGCCTCGGGGGCACCGAGAACCACCCGAGTGAGTGAACCTCCCCCGGTATCGCGTACGCCGCCCCCGATCGGCCCAACGAGCGACGCGCCGGACCGTCACGCCCCCGGCCCAACCCACCCGAATCCGGCTGGAATCAGTCGCACCTGACCGGATCCGCCCACCCTCGACCGGCCCGGGGCCTCACCGCCCCTTCCACCGGTAGCAGAGTTCCGGCCGCCCGACGCTCCCGTACTGCGGCTCGCGCACCGCCCGCCCGGTGTCCACCAGGTGCTCGAGGTAGCGCCGCGCGGTGATCCGGGACACCCCGGCGGCGGCACCGGCCGCGGCCGCCGACAGTCCGGTCGCGGCCTCGCGCAGCACCGAGGCCACGGCGTCCAGGGTGGGCGCGCTCAGCCCCTTGGGCAGCGAGCTGCGCTCGGGCGTGCGAAGCAGGGCGAACGCCTGGTCGACCTCGTCCTGGCCGATGGCCTCGCCGGTGCGCCCGAGGCTGTCGCGGTAGCGGGCGTAGCGCTCCAGCCGGTCGTGCAGGGCCGCCGCGCTGAACGGTTTCAGCAGGTACTGCACGACCCCCGCCGAGACCGCCTGGCGCACCATCGCGAGGTCGCGGGCCGAGGTGACCGCGATGACGTCGGTGCCGTGTCCGGCGGCGCGCAGGGTGCGGCAGAGCTGGAGGCCGTGGCCGTCCGGCAGGTAGAGGTCGAGCAGGGTGAGATCGACGGGCGTCCCGGCGGCGCGCGCCCGCTCCAGGAAGCGCAGCGCGTCGGCGCAGCTGTGCACGGTGCCGGCTGCACGGAAGCCGGGCTCGCGCTCGACGTACAGGGTGTGCGCGGCCGCGGCCACCGGGTCGTCCTCCACGACCAGGACGGAGATCCCGCCGCCCGCTCCCGCCGCTCCGCCGACGCCGCCGGTCACGCCGGTCACGCCGGGACCCCTTCGCGCTCGCCGGAGCCGACGACCCGGCCACCGGCCAGCGGCAGCCGTACGGTGAGCACCGCGCCGCGGTCGCGCCCGACCTCGACGGTGCCGCCGTTGCGCCGGGCGGCCTGGGCGACCAGCGCCAGCCCGAGGCCGTGCCCGCGGCCGTCCTGCTTGGTGCTCCAGCCGCGCCGGAACACGTCCTCGACGGCGGCCGGGTCGATGCCCGCACCGGTGTCGGCGACCCGCAGCAGCAGGCAGGCAGCCGCGCCGTCGGCCTCGCCACCCGTGTCGATCCGGGCCGTGACGGTGACCTCCGGCGCGTCCGGGCTCCGGGCGGCCCCTGAGATCGCGGCGTCCACCGCGTTGTCGATCAGGTTGCCGAGGACGGTGATCAGGTCCCGGGCGGAGAGTCCGGGCGGGAGCACTCCGTCGTCGATCCGGCTGTCCTCGGTGAGGGTCAACTCCACGCCCCGCTCGGCCGCCTGGGCCGCCTTGCCGAGCAGCAGCGCGGCGAGCACCGGCTCGCCGACCGCCGCGACCACCCGGTCGGTGAGCTGCTGGGCGAGCGCGAGTTCGGCGGTGGCGAACTCCACCGCCTGTTCGTGGCGACCGAGTTCGATCAGCGAGACCACCGCGTGCAGCCGGTTGGCGGCCTCGTGCGCCTGCGCTCCGAGCGCCTCGGTGAAGCCGCGTACGGAGTCCAACTCACCGCTCAGCGACTGCAGTTCGGTGTGGTCGCGGAGGGTCACCACCCGGCCGAGGCCGGTGCCGATGGTGGAGGTGTTGAGCACCACGACCCGCTCGGCGGTCAGGTGCACCTCGTCCCGCACCGGCTCCTCGCCGAGCACCGCGGTCACCAGCGCCTCCGGCAGCCCCAGCTCCGCCACCGGGAGCCCGTCCAACTCGCCTTCCAGCCCGAGCAGTTCGCGGGCCGCGTCGTTGCAGAGCACCACCCGGTGCGCGCGGTCGAGCAGGATCAGCCCCTCCCGCACCGAGCGCAGGGTCGCCTGGTGGTACTCGTAGAGGTGGCTGAGTTCGTCCGGCCCCATGCCGTGGGTGTGCCGCCGAAGCCGGGAGTTGGCCAGATAGGTGCCCACCCCGCCGAGCGCGAGGGCGGCCACCGCGACCCCGACCAGGGCGAGCAGCGGCCCGCTCAGCTGGGCGGAGATCGACTCCAGCGTCAGCCCGACGCTCACCAGCGCGACCACCCGGTGCTGGTCGTCCAGCACCGGAGTGACCACCCGCACGGACGGGCCGAGCGTGCCGGTGTACGTCTCACTGCGGGTCTGGCCGGCCAGCGCCCAGTCGATGTGCCCGAGGTAGCGCTTGCCGATCTGCTCGGGCAGCGGGTGGGTCCAGCGCACCCCGTCGGTGTCCATGACGGTGATGAAGGAGACCCCGGTGTCCTGGCGCACCTGCTCGACGTACGGCTGGAGCACCGCGGTCGGGTCGGGCCCGCCGACGGCGGAGCGCACCGCGGGCGAGTCGGCGACGGCGTGGGCGATCGAGGTGACCTCGTTGCGGGCCGCGTCCTCGGTGCGCTCGGCGGTGAACAGGTACGCGAGCACCGCGCCGCCCGCGACCACGGCGGCGACGATGACCACCTGGACGACGAACAGCTGCCCGGCCAGGCTGCGGACCAGCCGGCGCGGCAGGGGGAACCACCGGCGACGCGAGCGGGTGGGGGAGGTGCTCACGGACATGCCTGCCAGTGTGCACCACGGCCCCGGACGCCCCCGGCGGCCGGACGGTTCCCGCCCGCCGTGAACTCTATGAACGCAAACGTGACCTCCGTCACGCCTGGCCCCCATAGTTCGGAGCGGCCCACCACCCGGGGCCACCAGGACTGCAGGGCAAAGGAGCCGCAGATGTCGATCGCCGAGACCGCCACGGCGGGGGGACCCAGACGCAAGGACCGGACCCACTACCTCTACCTCGCGGTGATCGCCGCAGTGGTCGCGGGCGTGGTGGTCGGGCTGGCCGCCCCCGGCTTCGCCGTGGAGCTGAAGCCGGTCGGCACCGGGTTCGTCAACCTGATCAAGATGATGATCAGCCCGGTGATCTTCTGCACCATCGTGCTGGGCATCGGCTCGGTCACCAAGGCCGCGAAGGTCGGCAAGGTCGGCGGCCTCGCCATCGGCTACTTCCTCGCCATGTCGACCGTCGCCCTGGCCATCGGCATGGTCGTCGGCAACCTGCTGGAACCGGGTGACGGCCTCCACCTGACCGCCGCCCTCGCCAAGTCCGGCCACGCCCAGGCGGCGGCCGGCGGCGCCCAGTCGACCAGCGACTTCCTGCTCGGGATGATCCCCGACACCCTGTTCTCGGCCCTCACCCAGGGCAAGGTGCTGCAGACCCTGCTGGTCGCACTGCTGGCCGGCTTCGCCCTCCAGGCGATGGGGGCGGCCGGCGCCCCGGTGCTGCGCGGGATCGAACACCTCCAGCGGCTGGTCTTCCGGATCATGTCGATGATCATGTGGGTGGCGCCGGTCGGAGCCTTCGGGGCGATGGCTGCCGTGGTCGGGGCGACCGGCGTCGACGCACTGAAGAGCCTCGCCGTGATCATGATCGGCTTCTACGTGACCTGCGTGCTGTTCGTCGTCGTGGTGCTCGGCGCGCTGCTCCGCCTGGTCGCCGGGGTCAACGTGTTCGCCCTGCTCAAGTACCTCGGGCGCGAGTTCCTGCTGATCCTCTCCACCTCCTCCTCCGAGAGCGCGCTGCCCCGCCTGATCGCCAAGATGGAGCACCTGGGCGTCAGCCGCCCGGTCGTCGGCATCACCGTGCCGACCGGCTACAGCTTCAACCTCGACGGCACCGCGATCTACCTCACCATGTCCTCGATCTTCATCTCCGAGGCGATGGACAAGCCGATGTCGATCGGCGAGCAGCTCTCACTGCTGGTGTTCATGGTGATCGCGAGCAAGGGCGCCGCCGGGGTCACCGGCGCCGGACTGGCCACCCTCGCGGGCGGACTGCAGTCACACAAGCCGGCGCTGGTGGACGGGGTCGGGCTGATCGTCGGCATCGACCGCTTCATGTCGGAGGCCCGGGCGCTCACCAACTTCGCGGGCAACGCCGTCGCGACCGTGCTGATCGGGCACTGGACCGGCGAACTGGACGCCGAGCGCGCCCACCGGGTGCTGGGCGGCGAGCTGCCCTTCGACGAGCTGACGCTGGTCGACAGCCACGGCGGCGCCGGTGCCTCAGGCACCTCGGGTGCCACGGGCCCCGCGCCGGAGACCGTGCCCGCCGGAGCTGGAGCCGGAGCCGGAGCCGGGGCCACCACGATCTGAGCGGCCACCCCGTACGCCCCCGGTCCGGCGCCTCACACCATCCCCCGGAAACGGCGCCGGGCCGGGGGTTCCCCTGTTCCACCACCACCGACGGCCGCCCTGTTGCCCGGCCCGACGACGGCACTCCGTCCAGAGGTCCCGCCCAGAGAGCCCGCTCAGAGATCCCGCTCAGAAAGTCCCGCTCAGAAGTCCTGCGAGCCGCTGACCGCCCAGGCCACCCCGCTGGCCGGATCCTCCAGCGCGAGGTGCAGATGGCGCAGCCCGGCGGCCGGCTCCTGCCAGGTGAAGCAGCGCATCCGGGCCACCAGCGCGTCCACCTCGGCGTGGCCGGGCCCGTCCGCACCGGCCATCGCGCCCAGCGCCCGCCAGAGCCGCAGCCGCCCGTGTGCGCAGCCGTGCGTCCGGCCCACCGCGGCGGCCTGCACCAGCGCCGGGTAGGCGAGCGCGAACGGCAGGAACCCGCCGACCACCCGTCGGCCCCGGGCCAGCACGGCGGCCGCCAGCGGGGCCGGGCCGCGCACGCACACCACCTCCGCCCAGGGCACCAGCGCGGCCAGCTCACCCAGCCCCCCGGTGACCCGCTGCCCGCCCGGCCGGGCCACCGACCGGGGCAGGTCGACCTCGCCCAGGCCCTCGCGGCTGGCCGGCAGGGTCAGCACCGCGCTGCGCGCTCCCCCGCCGGGCAGGTACTCGCGCACCCGTGAGGCCTCGTCCCAGCCCGCCTTCTCCCAGGGCTCCAGGCGCAGCGGCACGCCCTCAGGGTCGGGCTCGGTCCCGTAGGAGAGGTCCTCACCGAGCAGCACCCGGGTGTGCGCGACCAGTCGGCGCACCCGGGCCGGACCGAGCAGCGGGGCCAGTCGCAGCCAGGAGTGGCGGGTCGCCAGCACCTCCCAGAGCGGACCGGCGTCGTGGTCGCCCACCCCGGCGACCGTCCCCTCGCCACCGTCCGCGTCGAACAGCCGGACGGCCAGTTCGGGCGGCGCCGCATAGGCGATCAGGTGGCCGAGCGGCGCGGTCAGGGCCACCGCGGCCTGCTCCCCGCCCTGCACGACGGCGGCGGCCCGGCCCTGCCGGTAGGCGGCGAGCAGCTCGGGCCAGCGGCCGTCCTCGGCCAGGGCGCGGACGCTGTGGTCCTCGTACGTGATCACGATTCGCAGCGTACGGGCCGGGGTGGCGCATCAGCCGACTTGCCGTCGGCTCGGTGCGTCGGCTCGGTACGTCGGCTCGGTGGCCTTCCGGCCCCCGGGTCGTCAGGGGTCGTGCCGGCGCTCCCGCTCCAGGACGGCGCGCAGTCGGCGGTGGGCGCGGCGGCGGGTGACGGCCAGCGTGCTGCGGTGCAGGCCGAGCAGTTCGGCGGCCTCGTCGACGGAGTAGCCGTCGAGGTCCACCAGCACCACCACCCGGGCCTGCTTGGCGGTCAGGAAGCCGAGCAGCCGGACCACCTCCCAGCGCGCCTGCAGCTCGGCCATCCCGCCGGACGGCGGTTCGAGCGCCGAGTGGCCGTACCCCGCCGTCTCGGCCGGCTCCCCCACCTCGGGCAGGGCCACCCGGCGTCGCTCCCGGCGCCACTGGTCGCGCAGGATGTTCGTCATCGTGGTGAACACGTAGGCGTACGGCTGCGGGTGGCTGAGGAAGCGCTCCGGGCGGCGGGCGATCCGCAGGTACGCGTCGTGGACGACGTCACCGGCGGCCAGCGGGCTCCCGGCGAGCATCGTGGCCGCCTGCTGGAGCCTCGGCAGCAGTTCGGTGAACATCCGGTTGAAGTCGGCGGATTGGCCTTCGGACGGCTCCGGACCGAAGTCCTTCCGCCGCCCGCCCGCGTACCGTCCGCTGCATTCCGCCATGCCGCTCTCCCCGGAAATCGGGATCCCGACCGCCCAGTTGGAGCTGACCCCAGCCCCACCGGACATGTTGTGACACAGGTCACATCATAGGCCGTCCTCTCACGCTACGCAGTCATTCGTGTGCAATTCGTCATCGACCGGACGGGAGGCGGGAGTTCACCTCCGCACCACCCCGCCGGCCGGGGCACTCCACCGGAACCGCTGAGCGAGGAGAACCACCATGCGAGGCTGTATCGCCAGGAAGATCGCGACGTTCGGAATGGCCGGCGCGGCCGCTCTGGGCGTGCTCGGGACCGCCACCCTGCCGGCCGCCGCGGCGCCGGCCGCCGACCAGACCATCACCCCCGGCGCGGCCGCGGCCTCGCCGCACGTCAACGCCACCGGCTACCACTGCGTCATCACCGCCAACTACGGCTGGCGCTGGGAGGGGTACTGCAACGTGTACTCCGGCCAGCTGCGCACCATCACCTACTGCGCCAACGGCACCTCGTCCGTCGGCCTGTGGATCGGCGCCCGGCCGGAGGCGTGGGACGTCTGGGGCAACTGTCCCGGGTCGACCTGGACGAAGGTCGTGTTCCAGTGGCACAGCTGAGCAGGTAGCGGCCGCGGGGAACGGATGACGGCTGACAGCTGACGGATTTCGAAATCTGTTTTCCGTCAGCTGTCATCTGTTTTCTGTCATCTGTTCTCTGTCATCTGGTCGCCGTCATCTGCCCGCCGTCATCCGTCAGCCGCCGGCCGTCACCGGCGAGACCTCCGCCAGCAGTCGGGCAGCGTGCACCCGGCCCGCGTGTTCGACCAGGTTGATCAGCACCTCCTTGCCGGAGGCACGCCGCCGGGCGTCGCAGAGCACCACCGGCGTGCCGGAGTCCAGGTCCAGCGCGCGGGCGACCTCCTCCGGGCCGTACTCGCGCGTCCCGGCGAAGCGGTTCACCGCGACGACGAAGGGGATGCCCCGGTGCTCGAAGAAGTCGACGGCCGGGAAGCAGTCGGTCAACCGGCGGGTGTCGGCGAGCACCACCGCACCGAGCGCTCCCTGCGCCAGCTCGTCCCAGAGGAACCAGAACCGGTCCTGCCCCGGAGTGCCGAACAGGTAGACGGCCAGCCCCTCGCGGATGGTGATCCGGCCGAAGTCCATCGCCACCGTCGTGGTGGTCTTGCGCTCCACCCCGCCCAGGTCGTCGACCCCGCGCCCGGCCTCGGTCAGCCGCTCCTCGGTGCGCAGCGGCCGGATCTCGCTGACCGCGCCGACCAGCGTCGTCTTTCCGACCCCGAAGCCGCCCGCGACCAGGATCTTGAGCGCGAGCACGGAGTCCCCCGGGTCCACCGTGTCGGACGGCCAACGGTCGGATGGCCGGCGGTCGAACGGATGCCGCTCGGACGGCTGCCGCTCGGACGGGTGCCGCTCGGACGGGTGGTCAGAGTGCGCGGAGCCCATGGATGACCTCCTGGAGGATGCGCTCGTCGGGGAGCAGGGCGGGCGGGACGGGGCGGCTGACCCGGATGAGCCCGGCCGCCAGCAGATCGCCGAGCAGCACCCGCACGACGCCCACCGGCAGGTCGAGGTCGGCGGCGAGCTCGGCCACCGACAGCGGGTTGCTCCGGCACAGGCCGAGGATGCGCGCCTGCTCGGGGCCGACCGGCGGCTCGGGCAGGTCCGGGGCGAGCGCCGGGTCGGGCAGGTCGGACACGACCACGGCGATCAGGTCGAACTGCTGCTCACCGGCCCCGGTCCGGCCCCCGGTCATGGCGTACGGGCGGACCAGCGGCCCGGCCTCGTCGTCGTACCAGCGGGCCCGGTGGGCGGCGGCGAGCGGGTTGCGGGGCGGTCGGCCGGGATCGGCCCGGGGACGCTCCGGATGTCGCTGGTGGTACGGGTGGAACGCGTGCTCCGCCTGGTCCGGGCGGTCCGGGTGGGTCACCGTACTCACCCGCCGTGCACCGCGCGGGGCGGGGCGCCCAGGTGCTCGCCGACCCGGCGGACCAGTCTCGCCATCTCGTAGGCGACCAGCCCGAGATCGGCCCTGGCAGTGGCGAACACGGCCAGGCAGGTGCCCTCCCCGGCCGCCGCCACCAGCAGGTAGCCGCCCTCCAACTCGACCATGGTCTGCCGGACTTCACCCGCGCCGAAATGTCGTCCGGCGCCCTTGGCGAGGCTGTGGAAGCCGGAGGCGACGGCGGCCAGGTGCTCGCCGTCCTCGCGGGCCAGACCGGCCGAGCTGCCCATGGCCAGGCCGTCGGCGGAGAGCATCACGGCGAAGCGGACCTCGGGGGCGCGCTGGACCAACTCGTCGAGGAGCCAGTTCAGTTCCCCCGTGCGGTGGGTGGTGCCGATCACGGCCGGTCTCCTTCGGGTCGGGTGTCGAGTCGCTCTACGAGTCGCTCTTCGAGCCGTTCCTCGAGCCGCTCTTCGGTTCGTACGTCGGGTCGTACGTCGGGTCGGGCGTCGGGCCCGGGTGCCGACAGGTGCTGGTGCGGCGACCGGGGCCGGGGCCGGCTGCGGCCGGCGTCGGCCGATGGCTCCTCGGGCCACCGACCGGAGCGCAGGCCGCGCGCCCAGCCGTTCTGGAAGGCCGACATCGCCGCCCGCGCCGCCTCCGGACTGCGGATCGCGGGCTCCGCGCCTTCCCCGCCGAGGGCCGCGCGGCGGCTGCGCGGGGCGGCGCCGGCCGGGCTCTCCCGCAGTTGCGGCACCAGGCTCGCCTGGCGCACCCGGCGCGGCAACTCATCTGGGCAGTCGGGGACTTGCCGCTCATCCGGCGGCGGCGCGCTCGCCGTACGGTACGGCTGCGGCGGACCGGGCTGCGGACGGGAGGCGGCACCCCGGCCCCCGTCCGCAGCCGGTCCGGCCGTCCGGGCACCGGAGGCCCGGACGGGGGTGCGCCGCACCGGCCCGGGGTCGTCGCCCCGGGTGCCGAAGGGCAGCAGCGCCCCGCCCTCCGGCGGCGGCCCACCCACCGCCGGAAGCTCGATCTCCGTCACCCCACCGCCTGGGAAGGCCGGGGCCGGCGCCGACACCGGCGCGGGCTGCGGCCACCACACGGGATCCGGCTCGGGGGCCAGGTCCGTACCGTCCGGAACCGGCACGACGTCCAACTCCGGTACGGCATAGGCGTCCTGCCCGTACCCCTCCCGTCCGTCGGACAGCAGCCCGGTGGGCAGCAGGACCACGGCGGTGGTGCCGCCGTACGCGGAGGTCACCAGCGAGACCCGGACGCCGTGCCGCCGGGCGAGCCGACTGACCACGAACAGGCCGAGCCGGTCGCTGTCGAACAGGTCGGCCTGTTCGGCGGCGGCGATCCGTCGGTTGGCGGCGGCCAGGGCGGCCGGGCCCATGCCGAGGCCGCGGTCCTCGATCTCCACCGCGTAGCCGTTGCCGACCTGTTCACCACGGATGTGCACCCTGGTGTGCGGCGGGGAGAACCCGGTGGCGTTCTCGACCAGTTCGGCCACCAGGTGGGTGAGGTCGGCGACGGCATGGCCGACGACAGCGGCGCGCGGCAGCGGGTGCACCTCGACCCGGGCGTACTCCTCGACCTCCGAGACGGCCGCCCGCACCACGTCCACCAGCGGGACGGGCCGACGCCAGGCCCGACCGGGGACGGCGCCGGAGAGGATGATCAGGCCCTCGGCGTGGCGGCGCATCCGGGTGGTGAGGTGGTCCAGCCGGAACAGGTCGGCCAGCTCGGACGGGTCCTCGGTGCGGCGCTCCATCGCGTCCAGCAGGGTGAGTTGGCGGTGCACCAGGACCTGGCTGCGGCGCGCGAGGTTGACGAACACCCCGGACACCCCGGACAGCACCTCGGCCCGTTCCACCGCCGCCGTGACGGCCGCCCGCTGTACGGTGCCGAGCGCCCGGTGGACTTGACCGATCTCGTCGTCGCGGCCCGTCGGCCGGGGTGCCTCGGTCTCGATGTCCACCTCCTCCCCGGCGCGCAACTTCCTGATCGTGGCGGGGAGTTTGCGACCGGCCAGGTCAAGTGCCGAGTTGCGCAGGCCGGTCAGCTCGGTGACCAGTGCGCGCCCGATCCGCGCCGAGATCACCAGCGAGGCGACCACCCCGAGCAGCCCGAGCAGCACGGCGATCCCGGCCGGGGTGAACAGGCCCAGGGCGTAGGGGTTCTGGGGCCCGGCGGCAAGGCGACCGGCCTGGCCCTCGACGCCGCGCAGCCCGTCGGCGACGTTCCCGGCCACCATCGCCCACCGGTCGGCCGGCACCGCGGCGACGGCGGCCCGGCCGTCGGCGGCGGTACGGACCTTGTCCTCGTAGCCGGTCAGCTCCCGGTGGTCGGCTCCGTCGGTGACGGCGAGCAGCGCGCCCCGGTCGGCGGGGCGCAGGTCGGCGGCCGCGCCCTGCTCGAACTCGCGCCGGGCGAAGGCCGTACCGGCGAACTCGCGCAGCTGGTCGTCGCCGAGGCCGCCGGAGAGCTGGGCGGCGCGCAGCAACGCGTCCTCCCGGGCGAGGAGTTCACGGGAGCGGTCCAGCTCCGGCGGCACCCGGGCGTCGACTCCGGCCCGGCCGTCCTGGAGCGGGGCGGCGGCGCCGGAGACCGCCAACGCCTGGTCCACAGCGGCGCCGTAGGCGGCGTACACCTCGGGCCAGCCCACGCTCCGGGTCAGCACCCGGCCGCGCAGTTCGGGCAGGGCGGCGAGCGAGGCACCGAGGGCGTCCAGGCGGGCGGCCGCGTCGGCTCCCAACCCCTGGGCGTCGGCGCGGTTGTAGCCCTGGCCGGGGTGGCGAGGGTCGGGGAACAGCGGGGCGATCGCCCGGTCGGTGGCCGCGGCGGCCTCGCGCAGGGCACTCTCCCGCCCGGCGGCGGGAACGGTCCCCGGGACGAGCCCCGGACCGGCCAACAGCTGTCCGGCGGCGGCGCGTTCGGCCTGCAGGCCGGCGACCGTGTCGGCGACGGGGGCGAGCAGGCTGCGCTGGGTGTCGCGCAGGCGCAGCAGGTCCCAGACGCCCTGGGCGGTGGTCACGGTGGCGAATCCCCACAGGGCGATCACGGAGACCACCGGGACCATCAGCAGGGCGATGATCCGGGCACGGACGGTCCGGGGGCGCAGCCCGCGCAGCCAGGGGCCGGGCAGCGGCGGACGGGCGGGCGGCCCGGCATGGGCACCCCGGCGGGCGCCGGGGGCGGTACCGCGGTCTTCTCGCATGGGTGGGCGGCCTTTCGGGCGGGGGACGGTCATGGGCCGGACGGGGCCCGGAGTGGACGGCGCTCGGACTGGACGGGCCTCGGGCTGAACGGGCCTCGGGCTGAACGGGGGCTCAGACGGGTGCGGGCTCGACGGGGCTCAGGCCACGCGGTCGTGGCCGTACCGCTCGGGGAGCCCGGGGTCCACCTGCTCGACCCCTGGCTGGACGGCCGGCTCGGGGAACTCCTCGATCCCCAGCTCCGCCACCCCCGACCGACCGGCCCGGTCCTGGGCCGCCGGGGAGAGCGCGACGAAGGCGGACGCGAGGAAGAGGAACGAGCCGAGGCCCACCGCGAGCGGGAAGACGAAGTCCATCGGGCTGACCCCGCCCAGGCCGGTCCGGCCGGGCTCCAGCTGGACGTGGACGGCGGCCATGCCGGTGTAGTGCATGCAGCTGACGGCGAGGCCCATGGCCAGTGAGGCGCCCGCCGCCGCGTACACGTTGCGGATGGTGACGGCGGCCCAGAGCGCGGCGGTGGCAGCGCCCACCGCGACCAGCACGGACAGCGCGACCGTCCCGCCGTCGTAGCGCAGCCCGCCGTGCATGCGGACGGCGGCCATGCCGAGGTAGTGCATCGCGGCGACGCCGACGCCGGTGGTGCAGCCGCCGCCCAGCAGGGCGAGGCCGCGGTGCCGGCCGTAGCAGACCACGGTCAGGCCGAGGCCGGTGACCAGCACCGCGACCAGCAGACTGAGCACCGTCAGCGGCACGTTGTAGCGCAGTTCGGTGCCGTCGACGGCGAAGCCGAACATGGCGACGAAGTGCATGGTCCAGATGCCGGAGCCGATCGCGGCGGCGGCGGTGAGCAGCCAGTTCCGGCGGGCGGTGCCGGTGGCGGCCAGACCGCGCAGGGTGCAGCGGAGCCCGAGGGCGGCGCCGGCACAGGCCATCGCGTACGAGACGACGGGTGTCAGCCAGCCGAAGCTGAACTGGTTGAGGGCGCCCATGGGACCTCCGGTCGACCGGTCGGGCCCGGGGCGGGTGGACGGTGCCCCCGGGCACCCCCGGCCGGGCGGACTGCATCCGACGGGCATATGCCTGTCGCATGTGCGCTTTCGACCTGGGGTGCGTGGGACGCTATCGAGTGGCTGGAATCGGCCAGGCGAAGATCCGAAAAGCTGCCCGCGCGCCGGGGGCGGTGTGTTCGAATGACCCGGTCCTGTGCCCAGCGGCCCGGCCGTCGGCGGACCGTGCCCGCCGAACGACGGACGCCGAACAGCAGACACAAACAGCGAACAACAAACAGCGGACAGATAACAGATTTCGAAATCTGTCATCTGTCCGCTGAAAGTTGAACGCCGAAAGCCGAACCTCGTCAGCCGCCAGCTGCCAGCTGCCGCCCGATGGGCGATGGGCCCCGCCCGTCACCCGACGGGCGTCACCCGCACCCGCATCGCAGTCGCCGCCCGAAGCGTGATCGCCTGCGCGAGCGCCACCCGCCGATCCACCACCTCCACCTCGAAGTCCCGCAGCAGCACCCCGAGGGTCAGCACCGACTCCAGCATCGAGAAGTGCTGCCCGATGCAGGCCCGCGGTCCGCCGCCGAACGGGAACCAGGCGTACCGGTGCCGCGCCTTCTCCTCCTCCGGCAGGAACCGGTCCGGGTCGAAGCGCTCCGGCTCCACCCAGTGGTCCGGGTGCCGGTGGGTGACCAGCGGCGCGACGATGACCTGTGCCCCCGCCGGGATGACGTACCCGTCGATGACCGTCTCCTCGACCGCCCGCCGCCCGGTCAGCGCCGCCGCCGGGAAGAGCCGCATCGCCTCCTTGATCACCCGGGTGAGGTACGGCAGCCGTTCCAGGTCCGCCGCCGTCGGCGCCCGCCCGGCCAGGACCGTGCGCGCCTCCTCCTGGGCAAGCGTGCGCTGCTCCGGGTGCTTGGCCAGCAGATGCAGCGCGAAGGCCAGCGAGGTGGCCGTGGTCTCGTGCCCGGCGAGCAGGAACACCAGGACCTGGTCCCGGAGTTCGACCGGATCCAGCCGCTCGCCGTCCACGCCGCGCGCCTTCCCGAGCAGGGTGAGCAGGTCGTCCGCCCCGTCGTCGCCGTCCCCGCGCGCGGCCCGCTCGGCGATGATCCGGTCGCAGACCTCGTACAGCGCCCGCCGCGCCGCGAGGCCGCGCCGGTTGCCCGGCGTCGGCCAGGTGCGCGGGAGGCGGACTGGCGCGAAGCCGCGTTCCTTGACGTACTCGCCGAGCACCGGGAAGTTGTGGTTCACCACCTCCACCGCCTCCTCGACGTCGGCGCCGAAGAGGATCCGGGCGACGGCGCGCAGCGCGAACCGCGACATCTCCTCCGCCGCGTCCACCACCCCGCCCGGCACCCCCCGCCAACGCTCGGTGAGCGCCTGCGCCTCCTGGGCGAGCGCGTCGGCGTAGCCGTCCACCCGGCGCCGGGTGAACAGCGGCTGGATCAGCCGCCGCTGGCGCTGGTAGACCTCGTCCTGACTGGTCAACAGCCCGTTGCCGACACTGGTCCGCAGTTCGTCGTAGAAGTTGTTCTCCTTGCGGAAGTTCGCCGCCTCGCTGCCGAGCACCTGGTGGACGCCCGAGGGCGAGAACACCCCGTAGAACTCGACGCGCAGCCCGGGCGGCCCGGCGACGATGCGGACCACGTCCCCGTGGTCGCGCCGGGCCTGGAGGTAGGTCCGCAGCGGTCGGCGGGTGAGGTCGAAGAACGAACCGACCAGGGGGTTCCCGGCCGGTCCGGGTATCGCGGCTGTGGTGGCCATCGGCACTCCTTCTGGACATCCTGGACGCCGGCCGTGCTTGGCGACCCTTCAACCTTACTGACGGGTATTCAGCCGAGGAAGGTGCGGGAGGGGCCCTAAGAAAGGGCGACGGGCGGCTTACTCGTACTCGGTGCCGCCCTTGCGGGTCAGGTACGCGTCGCTGACCACCTTGGCGATCGCCCGCCCGCCGAGCAGCGGGCTCCAGCGCTCGACCACCGGCCGGACCACCACCCCCTCGCGCAGGTGGAGTTCGCGCCCGGAGTAAGTCTCCCGGCCCTGCGCGTAGGTCAGCACCGTCGCGGTGTCGAACGGCCCGCGCCACAGTTCGGGCACCAACGGCAGTTCACCATCCAGCAGTTCGGCAGCCGACAGCCAGGTCAGCTGCCCGTCGACCACGGCCGACACGTCGAACGCGGCGTACCCGGGGCGCTCGGTGCGCGCGGTGGCCCCGTACGTCAGGTCCTGCACGCCCTCACCGAACACCTCGCCGAAGACCCCGACCCGTTCCGCGCCCAGCCGTTCGGCCAGCCGGGCCGCCACCGCCGGGATGTCGTACGCGCGCACCGCGCGCCAGTACAGGTTGCGCTCGTCCTCGGCCAGCGCCAGCCCCTGGGCGCCGATCCCCTTGGAGGAGACCTGCACCTCGCCGGTGGCGGCGGTGTACGTGACCAGGCAGCAACTGCCGTGCAGCTTCTCGGTCAGCACCACGGGCTCGCCGGGCGCGAAGACGTCGGGGTGGCGCTTGAGGTTCTCGATGTCCACCCAGGGCAGCAGGTCCGGCGCGCTGACCACGTCACCGTTCATCGAAGTCGGCACCGGGGGCCGCCACTTGACGATCCCGAGCAGTTCGGCGAAGTCCTCGCCCCGCTCGGCGGCCCCGGCCAGGTCGGTGTCGGCCAGCACCCCGGGCCGGCAGACGATGCCCTGCGACAGCTCGCCGCGCAGCCGTACCGCCTTCACCCGGTTCGCCGCGCTGCCGGCCAGCTTGCCGGTCAGGCCCAGCTCCTCGACCAACTCATCGGGCAGGACGGCCTGTTCGGGGATGTAGACGGCGTGGTCGCCGGTCCGGTACGCGCCCTTCGCGACCACCGCCCGATAGAGGCCGACCTGCGCCAGCTCCAGGGCGTCAGCGTTCGGGTGCTCCAGGATGACCAGCCGCTCAGCCGTGACGCGCAACGTGGACATGGACGGACTCCTCCTCGTGGATCCGCATGGATCGACCGTCGGGCCCGGGCGGCCGACGGTCGGCCGCGCCTACGGGCTGCGCCCACTCTGACCGCTCCCCCGGCCCGGACGCGACGGGTTTTCCCGGAGCCCCGTCCCCGGCCCTGTCCCCGGCCCCGGCCTGTCCGCGACCCCGTCCCCGCCCCACCTCAACCCGCCTCCACCCCGACTCCGGGCCGCCCCCCGGCCCCCCCGGGGGCCGACCCCGGGCCCACGCTCCCCGCGCCCCCCACCACCGCCCCCGACCGTCCGTGCACGTTTGAGCCTTCGCACAGCGGCCCCGAGCCCCCTGCCCCACCCCGGCTGTGCGATGCGACAGAGGATTTATCGCTCGCATCTGCGGCACTATGATCGCCGTAATGGCCGCACCTGCGGCCACACCTCCGCGCCCCTTCCGGCGCGAACCCGGGAGGGGAAGCCACCGATGAGCACCCGCACCACCGCCACCCGCAGACTCGCCGTCGCCGTCGCCGCGGCCCTCGTGCTCAGCCTCGGGGCCACCGCCTGCGGCAGCGACGGCGGCAAGTCCTCCGGCTCCGCCTCCGCAGCGGCCACCACCGCGAGCACCGACGGCACCACCGGCACTGACGGCACCGGCGCCGGCGTCCCGAAGGCGAAGGGCGACATCACCGTGTTCGCGGCCGCCTCGCTCAAGGAGACCTTCACCGAGCTCGGCAAGAAGTTCGAGGCCGCCAACCCGGGCGCCAAGGTGAAGTTCAACTTCGGCGGCAGCTCCGCCCTCGCCACCAGCATCAACTCCGGTGCCCCGGCGGACGTCTTCGCCGCGGCCAGCCCGGCCACCATGAAGACGGTCACCGACGCGGGCGGCGCGAGCGGCCAGCCGAAGACCTTCGTCAGGAACACCCTCGCCATCGCCGTGCCCAAGGGCAACCCCAAGCACGTCGCGGGCCTGAAGGACCTCACCGGCTCCGGCGTGAAGGTCGCTCTGTGCGCGAAGGAGGTGCCCTGCGGCGCCGCCGCCCTCACCGCGCTGAAGGCCGCCGGGGTCGACCTCACCCCGGTCACCCTGGAGCAGGACGTCAAGGGCGCGCTCACCAAGGTCGAACTCGGCGAGGTCGACGCCTCGCTGGTGTACAAGACCGATGTGCGGTCCGATGCTGCGAAGATCGACGGCGTGGACTTCCCCGAGGCCGACAAGGCCGTGAACGACTACCCGATCGCGGCGCTCGCCAAGGCCCCGAACAAGGACGGCGCGGCCGCCTTCGTCGCCTACGTCCAGTCCCCCGAGGCCAAGCAGGTGCTGACCGCGGCGGGCTTCCAGGCGCCGTGAAGGACTGCACCACCGACAGCGGCCGGCCGGACCACCGCGACCGCGGCACCGGATCCGGCCCGGACCACCCCGCCCCGGCACCAGCAGGACCCGCGCAGGCCCTGCCGCGCCGCCGGGGCGCGCGCCGCCGCCCGGGGGCGCAGCGCGTCCCGGTCACGCTGCTGCTCCCGGCGCTGCTCGGCCTGGCGTTCCTGATCCTCCCGCTGGTCGGACTGCTGGTGCGGGCGCCGTGGAGCGGCCTGTCCGAGCAGCTGACCAGCACCGCCGTCTGGGACGCCCTGCGGCTGTCGCTGATCTGCGCGACGGCCGCCACCGCGGTCTCGCTGGTCCTCGGCGTCCCGCTGGCCTGGCTGCTCGCCCGCACCGAGCTGCCCGGCCGGCGGGTGATCCGGGCGCTGGTCACCCTGCCGCTGGTGCTGCCGCCGGTGGTGGGCGGGGTGGCGCTGCTGCTGGTGCTCGGGCGGCGCGGGATCGTCGGCTCCTGGCTGGACTCGGCCTTCGGCATCACCCTGCCCTTCACCACCACCGGGGTGGTGATCGCCGAGGCCTTCGTGGCGATGCCCTTCCTGGTGATCAGCGTCGAGGGCGCGCTGCGGGCTGCCGACCCCCGCTACGAGGAGGCGGCCGCGACCCTGGGCGCCTCCCGGCTGACGGCCTTCCGCCGGGTCACCCTGCCGATGATCGCCCCGGGGATCGCCGCCGGGGCCGTGCTCGCCTGGGCCCGGGCGCTCGGCGAGTTCGGCGCGACGATCACCTTCGCCGGGAACTTCCCGGGCCGCACCCAGACCATGCCGCTGGCCGTCTACCTGGCCATGGAGTCCGATCCGGAGGCCGCGATCGCACTGTCGCTGGTACTGCTGGTGGTCTCCGTCGCCGTCCTCGTCGGCCTGCGCGACCGCTGGATGTCGGCCCCGTGACCCCAGGCCCGGACGCCGTACCCGGTACCGTGCCCGACGCCGTCTCCGATCCCGGCGCCGTGCCCGATCCCGACGCCGTGCCCCAGGACTCCGACAGGATGCCGAACCGATGAACCCCCCGACGGCGACCGCCGCCGCGAACCCCGCCCTCGACGCCCGCCTCCGGGTCGACCGCGCCGCGTTCGCCCTCGACCTCGCACTCACCGCAGCCCCCGGCGAGGTGATCGCGCTGCTCGGCCCGAACGGCGCCGGCAAGTCCACCGCGCTGCGCGCCCTCGCCGGGCTGCTCCCGCTCAGCGGCGGGCACCTGCGCCTGGACGGCCACGTGTTGGAGGACCCGGCCCGGCGCCTGCACACCCCCGCCGAACTTCGGCCGGTCGGCGTGGTGTTCCAGGACTACCTGCTGTTCCCGCACCTCAGCGCGCTCGACAACGTCGCCTTTGGTCCGCGCTGCCAGGGGCGGCCCAGGCGCGAGGCCAGGGCCGAGGCGGCGGCCTGGCTGGAGCGGATGGGCCTGGCCGAGCACGCCTCGGTGCGCCCCGGCCGGCTCTCCGGCGGCCAGGCCCAGCGGGTGGCACTCGCCCGGGCGCTGGCCGTCCAGCCCCGGCTGCTGCTGCTGGACGAGCCGCTGGCCGCCCTGGACGCCCGCACCCGCCTCGACGTACGGTCCCAACTGCGGCGCCATCTGGCCGAGTTCGAGGCCGTGGCGGTGCTGGTGACGCACGACCCGCTGGACGCCATGGTGCTGGCCGACCGGCTGGTGGTGATCGAGGACGGCCAGGAGGTGCAGTCCGGCAGCCCGGCGGAGGTCGCCCGCCGGCCGCGCACCGACTACATCGCCCGGCTGGTCGGCCTGAACCTGTACCAGGGACGGGCCGAGGGCGCCCGGGTCACCCTCCCGGACGGCACCGTCCTGACCACCGCCGAGGACCTCTCCGGGCCGGCGTTCGTGGCCTTCCCGCCCTCCGCCGTCACCCTCTACCGGGAACGCCCGCAGTCCAGCGCCCGCAACCTGTGGGAGGCCGAGATCACCGGCCTGGACCTGCACGGCGACCAGGTGCGCGCCGAACTCTCCGGCGCATTGCCGATGGCCGCCGACCTCACCCCGGCCGCCGTCGCCGAACTGCGGCTGGCACCGGGGGCGAGGGTCTGGGCCTCGGTCAAGGCCACCCAGACCCACGCCTACCCGGCCTGACCGCGCACCCACCGACCCGCACACCCGCACAGCCACGGACCCGCTCAACCACGCACCCACACACCCACACACCCACCGGACGACGCCGCTACGCCGCTACTCCGTTACTCCGCCGGCTCGACGAACCCCGACTCGTACGCGGCGATCACCGCCTGGGTCCGGTCCCGCGCGCCGAGCTTCGCCAGCACACTGCTGACGTGGGTCTTCACCGTCTGCACCCCGAGGACCAGCCGCCCGGCGATCTCCCCGTTGCTGAGCCCGCGCGCCATCAGCCGCAGCACTTCGGCCTCGCGCCCGGTCAGCGCCGCCCGTTCCATCGTGGCGCGGGCGGCGGGGTTGCCGTGCCCGGCGGCCAGCCGGCGGATCGCGGCCGGGAACAGCAGCGACTCACCGGCCGCCGCCAGCCGCACCGCGTGGGCGATCTCGGCCGGGCGGGAGCGCTTGAGCAGGAAGCCGTCGGCGCCCGCGCGCAGGGCCTGGTAGACGTAGTCGTCGTTCTCGAAGGTGGTGACGACCAGGATCCGCGGCGGCCGCTCCCCCGGCGCGCCGGGACGCAGCAGTTCGCGGGTGGCCGCCAGGCCGTCCAGGACGGGCATCCGGACGTCCATCAGCACCACGTGCGGGCGCAGCGTACGGGCCAGCGTCACCGCCTCCGCGCCGTCGGCCGCCTCGCCGACCACCCGCAGGTCGCCCTGGGCCTCCAGCACGGCGCGCAGTCCGGCCCGGACCAGTTCCTCGTCGTCGGCGAGCAGGATGTCGGTCATGCCGGTACCGCCTCCCGTCCGGTCGCCTCCCGTCCGGGCGTCGCCCGCAACACCCGCAGGGCCCACCCGGCCCCCACCACCCGCGAGATCATTCGTCACGAGCCCAAGCGTAGGGGCAGCCGGACGTCGAGCACCCACAGCGCGCTCCCGTCGGCGGCCGCCCCGACGACGGCCTCGCCGCCGAGCAGCGCGGCGCGCTCGCGGATGCCGCGCAGCCCCTTGCCGCCCTTGCGCGAGCCGGCCCGGCCCGGTGCGCCCCGGCCGGGCGCCGTCACCAGCCGGTTGGCGCAGCGCAGCTCCAACTGCCCGTCCCGGACGGCGATCCGGACGCCGACCGACTCACCGGGCGCGTACTTGAGCGCATTGGTCACGCCCTCCTGGACGATCCGGTAGGACTCGCGAGAGAGCACCCCCGGCAGCACCCCGGCGGGCACCTCGATCCGCGCGTCGACCGGGCTGCCGGCCGCGCGGACGGTGTCGAACAGCGCGGGCAGCTGGTCGATGCCGGGCTGCTCGGTGGCCGTCCCGCTCCCCGCCGAGCCACCGGGTGAGCCGCCCGCCGCCGCCCCGCCGCCCGCCGCCCCGCCGCCCGCCGCGCCACCGCCCGCCGGGGTCTCGCGCAGCAGGACCAGGGTGCGTTCGAGGTCGTCCATCGCCTGCCGCCCGGTCTCCTCGATGACTTCGAGGGCCTTGGCGACGAAGGCCGCGTCCCCGACCTCACGCGCCGCGCCCGCCTGGAGGACCGTCACCGTCAGGGCGTGGCCGATGGAGTCGTGCAGCTCGCGGGCCAGCCGGTTGCGTTCCAGCAGCCGTTCGGCCCGCAGCTCGGCCTCCGCCAGCCGGTCCGCCGGCGACGGTCCCAACAGCCGTACGGCTATGTAGAGTTCGAGACGCCCGGCGCCCACCACCAACCAGCCGTAGCCGAGCGCGATCAGGGGGGCGAGCGGGAGGTACCAGAAGGCGCGCGGACCGGTCAGCAGGTCGAAGGCCGGGGCGAGGCCGAAGATCGTCGCGACGCCGACCGCCGTACCGAGCGCCACCCGACCGATCAGCCAGCCGGCCGTGCGCCGCCGGTCGGCCCAGGTGCGGGACGGCTCGACGCCGATGTCCTCCTCCCGGTCGGGCACCAGCAGCAGCCGGGCCTGCACCCCCTCGGCCCGCCGCGCCGCCGGGATCAGCGCGACCAGCGCGAGCAGCGCGACGTCCACCGAGACGCTCGGCACCAGGATCTCGCCGAGGGTCTTGTGGTACGTCCCCGGATAGATCATCAGAACAACGCCCGCGAAGATCCACCCGACCAGCAGGTGCAGCAGCCGGGCGTAGGTGGCGCCGGCCAGCAGCGGGGCGAGGAGTCCGGTCACTCCGTCCCAGATCCGGGACGCGCTCATTCTTGGCACCGGCCCATCCTGCCAGTTCAACGGCCGTGCCCGTTCCCCCGCGGGGATCGCGCCCGCTCCCTCCCGGGAGGGAGACACGTCCCCACCGCGGCGGGATCCGCCCGAGCACCCCACTCCGGTCGAATGGGGCCACCGCCCGGAGCACGGGCGGCGACCACCAGCGAGGAGGGACGGCGGCCGTGATCGAGATCCAGCGTCTGACCAAGGAGTACGACGGCCGGAGGGTCGTCGATGACCTGTCCTTCGAGGTCCGGCCGGGCGTGGTGACCGGCTTCCTCGGCCCGAACGGCGCCGGGAAGAGCACCACCATGCGGATGGTCCTCGGCCTGGACCGCCCCACCGCCGGGCGCGCCCTGGTCGGCGGCCGCCCGTACACCGAACTCGCCGAGCCGCTGCGGCAGGTGGGCGCGCTGCTGGACGCCCAGGCCCTGCACGGCGGGCGGACCGCGCAGGGCCACCTGCGCTGGCTCGCCGCGAGCAACGGCCTGCCGGAGCGGCGGGTCGGCGAGGTGCTCGGCCAGGTCGGGCTGGCGGAGGCGGCGGGGCGGCGGATCCGGGGCTTCTCGCTCGGGATGCGCCAACGCCTGGGAGTGGCCGCCGCGTTGCTCGGCGACCCGCCGGTGCTGCTGCTGGACGAACCGGTCAACGGCCTGGACCCGGAAGGCATCCGCTGGATCCGGGGCCTGCTGCGGGAGCTCGCCGCCGAGGGCCGGGCGGTGCTGGTCTCCTCCCACCTGATGACCGAAATGGCGCTCACCGCGGACCACTTGGTGGTGATCGGCCGCGGCCGGCTGCTCGCGGACGCCGCCACCACCGACTTCATCGACCGCCACGGCCGGACCCGGATCCGGATCCGGGCCGTCGACCCGGCCAAACTGGCCGCCCTGCTCGGCGCCGGCGACCGCGGCTTCACCGCGGAACAGGTCGACGACGGGGCCTGGGAGGTGACCGGCGTCGACCCCGAGCGGATCGCCGCCCTGGCCGCCGCCAGCGGTGTGGTGCTGTACGAGATCGCGGTCCAACAGGACTCGCTGGAGGAGGCGTTCATGCGGATGACCGCCGACAGTGTCGAGTACCGCGCCGAGGCCACCGGATGAACGCCCTGGCCTGCGCCCTCCGCGCCGAACGGATCAAGCTCACCACCCTCCGCTCGCTCTGGCTCCCGCCGCTGATCGCCGTCCTGCTCACCGCCGGCGTCACCGCCGGGGTCGGCGCGTCCCTCGGCGGCAAGGACCACAACATCACCGACGACCCGGGCATCGGCGTCTTCTACGGGCTCAACTTCGGCCAGGCCGCCCTGGTCGCCTTCGGAGTCCTGCTGATCGGGCAGGAGTTCAACACCCGGATGCTCGACGTCTCGCTCACCGCCGTCCCCCGACGCGGCCGACTGTACGGCGCCAAACTGGCGTTGGGCGCCCTCATCGGCCTCGGCGCGGGCGCACTCGGCACGGCGGGCGCCTTCGCCGGGTACGCGGCCACCGTCCCCGCCGAGTGGCACGGCCCCGCCTTCGCCCGCGCGGCCACGGCCGGAGTGCTCTACCCGGCGCTGCTGGTGGTGCTCTGCCTCGGGGCGACCACGCTGCTCGGCAACCTCACCGCCGCCATGGGCCTGCTGGGCCCGACCGTCTTCCTGCTCTCGCCCCTGCTCGCCGGCGTACCCGGCGCACGGGACGTGGTGCAGTTCCTGCCCGACCGGGCCGGCCAGTACGCACTGCACTACACCGACGACCCGCACACCGTGTACGGGCACTGGACCGGACTGCTGATCATGGCGCTCTGGACGGGCGCGGCCGTGTACGGCGGCCTGCGCGCCCTGCGGCGCGCCAAGTGACTTCGCGCGAAGGAGAGATGAGGATGCCCGGCTTCGGCAACGCCCTGCGCGCCGAACGGATCAAGTTCACCACCCTGCCCTCACAGTGGGCGGCCCCGCTGACCGCCCTGGTGCTGACCGTCGGCGTCAGCGCGGCCGTCAGCGCGTCCGAGGGCGCACCGGCGCCCGGGTCCGGCAAGGACCCGGCCGACACGATCTACTACGGGCTGCTGTTCGGCCACGTCGCGGTGGCCTGCCTCGGGATCCTGCTGATCGGGCAGGAGTTCAACACCCGCATGATCGGCACCTCGCTCACCGCCGTCCCCGGGCGCGGGCGACTGTACGGCGCCAAGCTCGCCCTCGGCGCCGGACTGGGCCTGCTGCTGGGCCTGGTCACGACCGCGTGCTGCTTCCTCGCCGTCGACGCCACGGCCGGGCTGGACCTCTCCACCCCCGGTCTGGCCCGCAGCTTCCTGGCCGGAGTGCTCTACCACCCGCTGATGGTGCTGCTCTGCCTCGGGCTGACCGCGATGCTGGGCAACTTCAGCGCGGCCCTCGGACTGCTCACCCCGATGGTCTTCCTCGGCACCACCTGGCTGGCCGCGATCCCCGGCGTCCGCGAAGCGGGCCAGTTCCTGCCCGACCGGGCCGGCCTGTACGCGATGCGCACCCAGGCGGAGCCGGACGTCCACTACGGGCACTGGACGGGACTGCTGATCATGGCACTCTGGACAGCCGCGGCCGTGTACGGCGGCCTGCGGGCGATGCGCCGGCACCAGACCTCGGACGCGTAGGCGAGCGTCGGACGGACACCGGAGGACTGACGACTGACGACTGACGGACGACGGCGAACAGATGACAGCCAGAGGGGTGCGGTCAGGGTGGCGTGACGGGGCCCATCCGTTGCCGGTCGGGGCTTCGTCGTCTTCGCCGGGCCTACCTCTTGCCCAGGTTCATCACGCAGGCGGCGGCGAAGCCGAGGAGCACCTGAACGCGCAAGGTGGACAGGGAGGGTTGTTCGGGTTGCATTGATCTTGGTCTGCACGTCGGGCGTCGGGCACCCTGGTCGGCGTGGACTCGGGGGAGACCGAGCGACTTCGCGGCTACTACTCCGGCAAGCACACCCGAAGCCCCACCGCCAGGGTCAGTTCGAGGACCCGGTGTGGCGATGCGAGATCCGGAAACAGCTCCCGCAGCTGCGACATCCGGTACCGGACTGTCTGAGGATGGACGAACAACTCCGCCGCCACCTCGTCCCGCCTGCCCTGGTGCAGCAGCCACGCCCGCAACGTCTCCTCCAGCCGCCGCGCGGTCGCGACGGGCAAGGTCCGCAACGGTGCGAGGGCTCGGGCACGCAGGTCTGCGAACGCGTCCACGTCGGCGCTCAGCACCAGCTCGGGCAGGTGGTCCTCGGTGTCGCGAATATCGGCGGAGAGGGAGCGCGCGCGTAGGGCTCGTGCGTACGAGGCGGACGCACGAGTCCATGGCCGTGCCGGGCCGACCACGGCGGTGCGGTCGGTCAGCTGCCGCAAGAGGTGTGATCGTTCGGCGTCGGGGACGAGCAGGACACCGGTGGCGTCCGGCAGATCGTCGAGCACGAGAGTGCTCGGGTCGAGCGCGCGGTAGGCGGGCCGGGCCTGGGCCGCGGGCAGCAGGACCGCGGTCAGCGAAACCGGGGGCTGCCACCCGGCCCGTTGAACAGCGGCCAGCAACACCTCCGGGCTCGCGCCGGCGAGGAGGTCGCGGGCCAGGTGTTCCAGGTGGCGCTCGTGGGCCCTGCCCCGGGCGGCCAGTTCGTCGGCATGGCCCGCGGCGCTCGCGGCGGAGAGTTCGTCGATGTAGGCGAAGGTCAGTTCGGCGAACTTGGCGACCTCGGCGGCGGGCAGACCTGCGGGTACGGCACCCGCTGCCAGGCATCGCCAGGCCACGCGGGCGCCGACGCGGTAGGCGCCGAGCAGGGCGTCCATCGAACGGCCGTCGCGCACCTCGCCGCGGCCCAGCTCGTAGGCCGCGTCACCGGCGTCGCCACCCGTGGCGTTCCCGCTCGCGAGGTCCAGGTAGTGCCCCAGGGCGGTGCGGACGGCTCGGCGGATGGTGCCGCCCATGCGGCCCGAAAGGGCGTTGGCATAGGGAGGGACTTCGTCGATGATCGCCTCGACGACCTCGTCGGCGGTGGCCGTCAGCGCGGCCCGAAGCGCGGTGACCGTCGTCTCGTCCAGGACCAGTTCGCTGGCCCTTCGGGTTGCATGGCTCATGTTCTTGTTCCCTGCGAACAATTCATCCGAGCAGATTTACGTCCTACGGTCAGGACTTTACGCCCTGAGGCGCAGCAAGCTGGAGTCATGACGAGTGCAGCCCTCCGCAGCAGGGCATGGAAGCTGCTGGAGATGGTCACGACGCCGCTGCTGCCGTCGGACTACCTCGACCTGGTCAGCCCGCTGCGTGCGGGCGCCGACCTGCGTGGGCGCATCGAGGCCGTGCACCCCGAGACGGCTGACGCGGCGACCGTCGTGATCAGGCCGGGACGGGGCTGGCGCGGCCACACGGCCGGTCAGTACGTGCGGATCGGGGTCGACGTCGACGGGAAGCGCCTGTGGCGTGCCTACTCCATCACCTCGCCGACGAACCGCCGGGACGGCCGCATCACGATCACCGTGAAGGCGATCCCGGACGGCAAGGTCAGCAACCACCTCGTCCGCAGGGCGACACCGGGCACGCTGATCCAGCTCGACCAGCCGACCGGTGACTTCGTGCTGCCGCGGGCCAAGCCCGCCAAGGTGCTCTACCTGACGGCCGGCAGCGGCATCACGCCCGTGATGGGCATGCTGCGCGACACCGAGTTCGACGACGCCGTCATGGTCCACTGCGCGCCGCAGCCGCAGGACGTGATCTTCCGCACCGAACTGCACGGCCTGGTCGCGGACAAGAAGCTTCGCCTCACCGAGGTGCACACCGCCACGGACGGCACGCTCGACATCGCCCGTCTCGGCGAACTCGTGCCCGACTGGGCCGAGCGCGAGACCTGGGCCTGCGGGCCCGCGGGCCTGCTCGACGCCGCAGAGGAGCACTGGACCGAGCACGGCTTCCAGGAGCGCCTGCACACCGAACGGTTCCGCCCCCGCATCGTCGTCGCCGGCGACGGCGGCGAGGTCACGTTCAGCGCCACCGGCAAGACCGTCGACGCGGACGGCGCCACGCCGTTGCTGGACATCGGCGAGGAAGCCGGTGTGCTCATGCCCTCCGGGTGCCGCATGGGCATCTGCTTCGGCTGCGTCACGCCGCTCAAGGCGGGCGCCGTCCGCGACCTGCGCACCGGCGACATCACCGAGGCCGAGCCGGGCGTCCTCATCCAGACCTGCGTGTCCGCCGCGGCGGGCCCCTGCGACATCGAACGGTAAGAGGCACCTTGACCGCCATCGACCCCACCGCCCACCTGACCGCGGAGCAGATCGAGGAGCTCGGCCGCGAGCTGGACGCGATCCGCGACGAGGTGATCGCCGCCCGCGGCGAGAAGGACGCCGCCTACATCCGCAAGGTCATCTCGGCGCAGCGCAAGCTCGAGCTGGCCAGCAGGGGCGTGCTGCTGTTCTCGATCTTCCCGCCCGCGTGGCTGCTCGGCACCGCCGGGCTGTCCGTGGCGAAGATCATGGACAACATGGAGATCGGCCACAACGTCCTGCACGGCCAGTGGGACTGGATGCGGGACCCGAAGATCCACTCCACCACCTGGGAGTGGGATCACGTCGCGCCGTCCGAGCAGTGGAAGCACTCGCACAACGAGCTGCACCACACGTACACCAACGTGATCGGCAAGGACAACGACCTCGGCTACGGCATCATGCGCGTCGACGAGGACCAGAAGTGGCACCCGTTCCACCTCGGCCAGCCGCTGTGGAACTTCCTCAACGCCTGCTTCTTCGAGTACGGCATCGCGGCGTACGACCTGGAGCTCGGCAAGAACCTGCAGAAGCGCCGCCGCAAGGACCCGCAGTTCCGCGAGCGGGCCAAGGCCGTGGGCCGCAAGATCCGCAAGCAGGTGGTCAAGGACTACGTGATCCACCCGCTGCTGTCGGGCCCGTCGTTCCTCACCACGCTCGCCGCCACCTTCACCGCGAACCTGGTCCGCAACATCTGGACCCACTCGGTGATCATGTGCGGGCACTTCCCCGAGGGCGTCCAGGTCTTCGAGCGCCAGTCGATCAAGGGCGAGACGCGCGGCCAGTGGTACCTGCGCCAGATGATGGGCTCGGCGAACATCAGCGGCAGCAAGGCCATGCACTTCATGACCGGCAACCTGTCGCACCAGATCGAGCACCACCTGTTCCCGGACCTGCCGAGCAACCGCTACGCCGAGGTCGCGGTAAAGGTGCGCGCGCTGTTCGAGAAGTACGAGCTGGAGTACGTCACCGGGCCGCTGCCCAAGCAGGTGTTCTCCGCGTGGCACAAGGTCTTCCGGCTCTCGCTGCCGAACAGGAAGCCCAAGGTCACGACACCGGGCCGCGAGCGGGAGCTCGTCACGGCCTGATTCCCGGTACCGGGCCTCGTGGGGGGGAGCGCCACCCCCGCCCCTCCACGAAGGCCCGGCCGGGGCATGCGACTGCCGGGAACGCGCGCACCTGACCTGCTACATCGCCATCCCGGGGTCAGGACGCCGGGGCCAGGATGCCGGGGTCAGGATGCCGGGGTCAGAGCGGGGCGTTCACGGGCGCCGGAGGCGCGGGGTGGGGCAGTAGCGCTCGCCGCCTTCGAACACAACGGTCGGCCCGGGGGCGATCTCGGTGAAGCCCGCGTCCCGGACCACCGGCAGCTCGCTGCGGACCAGCTCCTCCCACACCTCCGGCGCCGCCGTGCGGACCGCGAGCGCGAAGCCCGACTCCGCCCACTCCTTGCGCTGCGCCTCGTCCAGCCGCCACCAGGCGAGCTGCGCCGCATGGCCGGTCTGGGCCATGGTCTTGCCCGCGCTCATCTCCAGCCCCGGGTTGAGCCACAGCACCGGCAGCCCCGGCTCGGGCGCGCCGACCTCGGCGGTCTCCTCCAAGTCCGTCCCGGAGACCTGCAACTTGGCGAGTTCCTTCGGCCAGCCGTCCAACGGGATCGGCGGGAACACCCGCACCTCCGCCTCCCGCCCCCGCACCGTGATGCCGGGCAGCTCCCCGGCCCGGCGCCACTCCCCGCCCCGGGCCCGCCGGACCACCTTGCGGATCCGGGCATCCTCCCAGGCCGCGACCCGCTCCGCCCACTCCCCGTCCACCTCGGTCACCCGGGGGTCGGCGAGCAGCGTCAGCACCGCCCGCGCCGAGGTCTCCAGCGCGTCCGTCCGCCCTGGCGGCGTCGCCTTGTCCAGCCGGACGACCAGCGGCAGCACGTACTGCGGTCGCTCGTCGCGGTCCTGGGGGTCGGGAACGGCGCCGGGGGCGGGAACGGGGGCCGGGTCATCGAACGGAGAAGTCACCCGTCCAGCATGCCAGCCCCACCCCCACCGCCCCGGCCCACCCCCGCACCCCGCCCGCACCACCTCCGTACCGCGCCCCGGGCCCGACGGTCGCTGCTCAGCGCAGCCGCTGCCGCAGCTCGTCCACCGCCGCCCGGATCCCCGCGCTGTACGCGTCCTCCGGCAGCGCGTCCAGGCTCCGCACCGCCCGTTCCAGCTGCTCGCGCGCCAGGTCGGGCTCCCCGAGCTTGAGATGGTCGGAGGCCAGGTTGAGGTGCAGCGAGGGGTAGAAGGCCCGCACCTGGAGGGCGGACTCGTACGTCGCGGCGCGCTCGGCGGTCAGCGAGTCGGCCGCCGCGAGGGCCCGCCGGTCCCACTCCAGTTCGGCCCGGGGGTCGTCCTGCAGGTCGGCCAGATAGTGCGCCAGGACGCAGCGGTGGAAGACGTCCCGCTCGCCCAGTTCGTCCCACAGGGCCTCGAAGCTGGTCCGCGCCTCGGCGGTCCGCCCGCGCTGCGCCGCCCGCACACCGTCCAGCCCGAGCGCGATCCGCCCCAGCGCCGACTCGTCCACCGCCGTCCCCGGCCCGCCCGAACCCGACTCCCCCGGGCCCGAATCCCCCGAGGGCACACCGCGCACACCAGACACATCGGACATGTCGGCAGCCTAGCCCCCGGCCCCCGACCGACGCCCGCTCAGCGCCGGTAGCCGCGCTGCGGGTCCCGCTCCTCCGCGTCCTCGTAGATCAGGAACCATCCCTCGGGGTGCGTCGCGGCCAGCAGCAGTTCGGTGCGCTGCTCCGCGCCGAGCTCCGGGTCCCCGTCGTCCGGCCCGTACGCGCCGAACAGTTCGTCGTGGCAGCCGTCCCAGTCGTAGTCGTAGAGATCGGCCGGGAGGTCGCCCATCATGTCGGCCACCGATTCGGGCTGGGAGCCCAGCAGGGTCCGGGCGTCCACCAGGGCCATCCGCAGCGCGAGTTCCTCGGCCAGGCAGCGCGGCAGCGGCCATTCGCCGAGCGCGAGGTCGTCGGCCAGGTCGTCGAAGGCGCGGGCCATGGTGCGCCGCCAGCCGCGGTGCAGCCGCCACGTGCGCTGGGGCAGCCGGGCGAAGACCGTCCAGTCGACGTCCTCGCCGTCGACGACCGGGTCGTCCCCGTGTTCGTCGAGGTCGTCGTAGGCGGCGTCGGCCAGGCCGAGCAGCTGGGCGTGCAGCAGGCAGGCGGTGCGCGGGGTGAGGGTCCAGTCCGCGCCCGCGCCGCCGTCCTCCTCCTCGCCGTCCAGCGGGAACAGTTCGGCGAAGTCCGGGGTGAAGTCCTCGGTGACGCTGATCTCCAGCGTGCCGCCGATCGCCTCCACCCCGGGGATCGCGGCCACCAGCCGGTCGGGGTGCAGCAGTGCGCCGAGCGCCGCGTTGGCGTCCTCGGCCACCTCGCGCAGCAGTTCACGGCGCTGGCCCGCCGGGTCGATGCCCTCGAAGTCCAGTTCCTCGACGGCCCTGATCGCGGCCGCGCGCAGCGCCGGCCAGTCGGTGATCCGCAGGCCCAGCACCACCGTCGCCTCGATCTCCGGCGCGTCGGAGTACTCCGCCGCGCCCGGCCCCTGCGGATGATCGCTTCGCTCGCCCATGGGGCTACGGTACGGCCTTTCGGCCGCCCGATCACCGGTCTGAACCAGCTTCCGGAGACCCATCTCGGCCACCTCGCGGCCGCGCCTCTGTCACCCGGACGCACGACACCGGCAGGATGGCCCCCATGGCTGACATCAACGAGTTCGGCGGCGGGCAGGGCCCGAACGCCGACGTCATGGTCGTGACCACCAACGACATCCCCGGATTCCGGGTCGATCACGTGATCGGCGAGGTCTTCGGGCTGACCGTGCGCAGCCGCCACATCGGCAGCCAGATCGGCGCCGGGCTGAAGTCGCTGATCGGCGGCGAGCTGCGGGGTCTGACGAAGACCCTGGTCGAGAGCCGCAACGAGGCGATGCAGCGACTGGTCGAGCAGGCCAAGGCGCGCGGCGGCAACGCCGTCCTGATGATGCGCTTCGACGTGACGGAGGCGGCGGACGTCGGCACCGAGATCTGCGCGTACGGCACCGCCGCGGTGATCTCCCCCATCACCTGAGCCACCCCACCCGCACCCCTGCCCACACATCGCACCACCCCGCAGCGCACCACCCCGCGCCGCCCCCGCACCGCGGGCCCCTCACGGGAACAGCCACCGACCCCCCGATGTTTCACGGGCGTGACTGTTTACGGTGCAACCAACGCGGCCGGTCGGCGACTCGTGGACGTCCTGGTGGTGGGCGCCGGACAGGCCGGACTGTCCGCCGCCTACCACCTCGGCCGCCGCGGCTTCGCGCCCTACGAGGAGGGAGTCGACGGCGGCTTCGTCGTCCTCGACGCCAACGCCACCCCCGGCGGTGCCTGGGCGCACCGCTCGCCCTCCTTGCGGATGGCCACCGTGCACGGCTTCCACGACCTCCCGGACGCCGAACTCCCGGCGCCCGACCCGGAGGCCCGCGCCCGGGAGGTGGTGCCGGGGTACTTCACGGCGTACGAAACCCGGCACGCGCTCCCGGTCGTACGCCCGGTCGCGGTCCACGCGGTGCGCCCCGAGTCCGAGCACCCCGACTCCCGGCTGCTGGTCGAGACCGACCGCGGCACCTGGTCCACCCGGGCACTGATCAACGCCACCGGCACCTGGACCCGCCCCTTCCTCCCCCACTACCCGGGCCACTTCGCGGGCCGTCAGCTGCACTACGCCGAGTACCGCGGGCCCGAGGAGTTCGCGGGCCGGCGCGTCCTGGTGGTGGGCGGCGGCGCCTCGGCGATCCAGGTGCTCTCGGAGGTCGCCGCGGTCGGCGAGACGGTCTGGGCCACCCGCTCCGAACCCGTCTACCACGAGGGCCCGTTCACCCCCGAGTACGGGCGCGCGGTGGTCGCCAAGGTCGAGGAGCGGGTCCGCCAGGGCCTGCCGGTGCGCAGCGTGGTGAGCGTGACCGGCCTCGGCCCCTCGGTCGCCTACCGCCGCGCCGAGGAGCTGGGCGCGCTGCACCGCCGGCCGATGTTCGACCGGCTCACCGAGCACGGGGCCGCCTGGGGCGATGAGGAGCTGACGGTGGACGCGATCGTCTGGGCGACCGGCTTCCGCCCCGAGGTCGGCCACCTCGCGCCGCTCGGCCTGCGCTCCCCCGGTGGCGGGATCGCGCTGACCGGCACCCGCGCCACCGCCGACCCCCGCGTCCACCTGGTCGGCTACGGCCCGTCCGCCAGCACCGTCGGCGCCAACCGGGCGGGCCGCGCCGCCGTCAACGACCTGGTCAAACTCCTCGGGGACCCGGCCGAGGCGGCCTGGCCCAAGCCCACCCACGAGCCCCCGCACGAACCCGCCCACGAGCCCCCGCAGGCCCCCGTCCTGGCCCCCGCCACCGTCTGACGGCCCGCCTCAGCGGTCGTAGTCGACGGTGACCCGGTCGGTAACCGGCCGGGCCTGGCAGGTGAGCACGTAACCGGCCGCCAGCTCCTTCTCCTCCAGCGCGAAGTTGCGGCGCATCTCCACCTCGCCCTCGGTGACCAGCGCCCGGCAGGTGCCGCAGACCCCGCCCTTGCAGGCGAACGGCAGGTCGGGGCGGGAGCGCTGGGCGCCGTCCAGGATCGAGCGGTCGCGCGGGAGGGTGAGGGTGCTGCCGCGCCCGTCGAGGACGACGGTGACCTCGCTGCGCTCGCCGGGCGTGCCCGAGGCCTCGCCGTCCGTGCCGTCCCAGTCCTCGTCGCGCTCGGCGAGCGGCTCGTCCTCGGCGTGGAACAGCTCCTGGTGCACCCGCTCGCCGGGCACCGCCAGGCCGGCGAGCAGTTCCTTCGCCCCGGCGACCATGCCGAACGGGCCGCACAGCCACCAGTGCCCGACCGCGCCGACGTCCACCAGCGCCGTCAGCAGCGCCCGGACCCGCTCCGGGTCCAGCCGGCCGCTGAGCAGTTCGGCGTCCCTGGTCTCCCGGGAGAGCACGTGGACCAGCTGGAAGCGGCCGAGGTAGCGGTCCTTCAGGTCGGCCAGCTCGTCCGCGAACATCACGGTGTCGCTGCGCCGGTTGCCGTAGAGCAGGGTGACGGTGGAGCGGCGGTCGGCGGCCAGCACGGAGGCGGCGATCGACAGCATCGGGGTGATGCCGGAGCCGGCCGCGAGCAGCACGTGGTCGGCGGGCTCGCCGAGCTCGGGGGTGAACAGGCCGGACGGGGTCAGTACCTCGACCTCCTCACCAGGCCGGGCCTCGCGCACCAGCCAGCGCGAGAACAGCCCGCCGGGCACTTCCCGGACGGCGATCCGCAGCGGCCCGCCGACCGGGGCGCAGATCGAGTACGAGCGGCGCTCGTCCGCGCCGTCCACCAGCTTGCGCAGGGTCAGCGTCTGCCCGGGCCGGAACGCGTACTCGGCCGCCAGGCCGTCCGGCACCGCGAAGGTCACCGCCACGGCGTCCTCGCAGAGCCGCTCCACCCGGTCGATCCGCAGCCGGTGGAAGGCCGGGCGGCGGGCCGGGCGAACGGGGTCCGACACAGGGGTAGCGGCGGGCATTCAGATCTCCTTGACGCGTTCGAACGGCTCGCGGCAGGCGCGGCAGCGCCAGAGCGCCTTGCAGGCGGTGGAGCCGAAGCGGGATAGCTCCTCCGTGTCGGTGCCGCCGCAGTGCGGGCAGGGCACGGGGGCCGCGGCTCCGGTGCGGGTGGGACCGAGGGCGAGCGGGACCGGCCCCGTGGCGGGGGCGAGGGCCGAGGTGGGGCGCGGCGGGGCGATGCCCGCCTCGGCGAGCTTGCGGCGGCCCTCGGCGGTGATCAGGTCGGTGGACCAGGGCGGGTTCAGCCGCAGCCGCACCCGGACGTCCGGGTACCCGGCGGCGCGCAGCCGGCGGTCGACGTCGGCGGCCATCTCGGCGACGGCCGGGCAGCCCGAGTACGTCGGGGTCAGCCAGGCGGTCACCGTGCCGCTGCCGCCGTCCACCTCGACGCCGGCCAGCACGCCCAGGTCGGCCAGGGTGAGCATCGGCAGCTCCGGGTCCGGGACGGCCGCGGCGACCTCCCAGGCCAGGTCGCGGACGGTGTCCGCGGTGCCCGTCACCACGTCGCCCCCGGGTGCGCGCGGGCCACCGCCTGCAGCTCGGCGAGCAGCGGGCCGAGCACTTCGGTGTGCACCCCGTCCCGGCCGGCCCGGCCCAGCACGGTGGCCAGCGGCGGAACGTCCGGCACGGTCAGCCCGGCCTCGGCGAGGACGGCGGCCAGCTCCCGCAGCACCGGCTCGCGCAGCCCCGCCGGGTCGACGCCGGCCCGCAGCTCCACCGGGTGCGCGGTGAACAACTCCTCCAGCAGCGGCCAGACCGCGTCCAGCCCCGCCTGCATCCGCTCCGCCGAGTACGGCGTGCCGTCGCCGAGCCGCAGCGTCCAGGCGGTGGCGTACTCGCGGTGGTACGCCAGCTCCTTGACACCCCGGGCCGCGACCGCGGCCAGCACCGGGTCCGGGTGCGCGCTCAGCTCCTCGTACAGCGCGCCGCGGGCGGTGGCGAACAGCAGCAGCCGGGCGACCGAGAACGCGAAGTCGCCGTTCGGGGCCTCCACCAGGCGGACGTTGCGGAACTCGTGCTCCTCCCGCCAGTACGCCAGGTCGTCCTCGGTGCGGCCGGAGCCGTCCGCCTGACCGGCCCGGGTGAGCAGCAGCCGGGCCTGGCCGAGCAGGTCGAGGCCGAGGTTGGCGAGCGCGACCTCCTCCTCCAGCTCGGGTGCCCGGGTGCACCACTCGATCAGCCGTTGGGCGAGCACCAGGGCGTCGTCGCCGAGCATCTGGCAGTAGGCGGCGAGGTCCGGACCGGCCAGGCCGTCGGGCAGGGCGGTGTCCACGCCGAGCAGCGGGTCGGCGAAGCCCGTCCCGTACGCCCAGCGGCCCTCGCCCTCGGGGCCGGGCGTGGCTCCGGCGAGGCTGAGGTAGACGTGGTCGTCCTCGGTGGCGGACGCGGTGTGGTCGTGCACGGTGGCTCCCCCGTCAGATGTGCGGGACATCCTCGGGGATGTCGTAGAAGGTCGGGTGGCGGTAGACCTTGTCGCCGCTGGGCTCGAAGAACGGGTCGCGCTCGTCCGGGGTGGAGGCGGTGATCGCGGCCGAGCGGACCACCCAGAGGCTGACGCCCTCGTTGCGGCGGGTGTACAGGTCGCGGGCGGCGAGCAGGGCCATCCGGTCGTCGGAGGCGTGCAGCGAGCCCACGTGGACGTGGTTCAGGCCGCGCCGGGGGCGCACGAACACCTCGTACAACGGCCAGCCGGCCTTGGACTCGGGCTGGGGCTCCGGCTGGGGCGCCGGCTGGGGCTCGGTCACTTTCCGTTCTCCTGTTCGGGGGTCTGCGGCCCGGCGGCCGCGGGTGCGGGTGCGGCGTCGGCTGCTTCGGCGGCGCGCTTGGCCGCGTAGGCGACGGCCGCCTCGCGCACCCAGGCGCCCTCCTCGTGGGCGGCCCGGCGGCGGTCGATCCGCTGGACGTTGCACGGGCCCTGGCCCTGGATGACCCTGGTCAGCTCGGCCCAGTCCGGCTCGCCGAAGTCCCAGCCGCCGCGCTCCTCGTTCCAGCGCAGCTCGGGGTCGGGGAGGGTGACACCCAGGTGCTCGGCCTGCGGCACGGTCATGTCGACGAAGCGCTGCCGGAGCTCGTCGTTGGTGTGGCGCTTGATCCGCCAGGCCATCGAGCGGGCGGTGTTCGGCGAGTCGGCGTCCGGCGGGCCGAACATCATCAGCGACGGCCACCACCAGCGGTCCACCGCGTCCTGGACCATCCGGCGCTGGCCTTCGGTGCCGCGCATCAGGGTCATCAGGAGCTCGTAGCCCTGGCGCTGGTGGAAGGACTCCTCCTTGCAGACCCGCACCATCGCCCGGGCGTACGGGCCGTAGCTGCAGCGGCAGAGCGGGACCTGGTTGCAGATCGCGGCGCCGTCCACCAGCCAGCCGATCACGCCGACGTCGGCGAAGGTGAGGGTGGGGTAGTTGAAGATCGAGGAGTACTTCTGGCGGCCGCTGATCAGCTTCTCGGTGAGCTCGGCACGGTCGACGCCGAGGGTCTCGGCGGCGGCGTAGAGGTAGAGGCCGTGCCCCGCCTCGTCCTGGGCCTTGGCCAGCAGGATGGCCTTGCGGCGCAGCGAGGGGGCCCGGGTGAGCCAGTTGCCCTCCGGCTGCATGCCGATGATCTCGGAGTGGGCGTGCTGGGCGATCTGGCGGATCAGCGTGGCCCGGTAGGCGTCGGGCATCCAGTCCCTGGGTTCGATCCGCTGCTCGGCCGCGATCACCGCGTCGAACCGGTCCTCCGGCGTCTGCGCGGGGACCGCCTCGGCCACCTCTGCTGTCACCACGGTCCCCTTTCACGTAAGCGCGACCGACTGACCGTTCGGTCGGTACCATTCTGCGCGGCGGAGCGGAGGGATGGCAAGGGACGAACGAGGCGCCGGGAGAGACGGGGAGCTGCCGGGGAGCCGCCGGGAGCCGCCGGGAGCCGCCGGGAGCCGCCGGGAAACGGATAACAGCTGACAGAATCTGAAATCTGTCAGCTGTTATCCGTCATCTGTGATCTGTTACCTGTCCGCTGTCATCCGTCGGCTGCCAGCTGTGACCTGTCAGCCGTCCCGGCTCACCCCTCCCCGCGGTCCCGCAGTCGCGGCAGCGGCACCGCGAGCAGCGTCGCCAGCAGGGCGATCCGCGGAGCGATCTGGTCCAGCCGGATGTACTCGTGCCGGGCGTGGGCACCGGCGCCCACCGCGCCGAAGCCGTCCAGGGTCGGCAGCCCGCGCGAGCCCGGCAGGTTGGTGTCCCCGGCCCCGCCCGCCGGCGCGCCGTCCAGCTGCTGCCCGAGCACCGCGGCGAGCGAACGCACGTGCCTCAGCAGCGGGTTGCCGCTCCGCTCGGGCCAGGCCGGCCGGCTGGACAACACCTCCGTCCGCACCCGCGCCCCCGGCCGCAGCGCGGTCAGCCGGGCCAGGTTGTCGAGCGTACGGCGCTGCGCCTCGACGGTGGAGAAGCGCAGCCCCAGCTCCGCCTCGGCCCGTCCGGCGACCACGTTGGCCCGCGAACCGCCGCTGATCCGACCGGCGTTGAGCTCGGTGCCCGGCTGACCGGCCAGACCCCGGACGAGCACGAGCTGGTCGACGAGTTCGTCCACCGCCGACACCCCGTCGTGGGCGTCGTTGCCCGCGTGGGCCTCCCGGCCGGTGACGGTGAGCCGCACCCGGGTGCTGCCGCGCCGCGCGGTCTTCAACCGGCCGTCCGGGTGCGGCGGCTCCAGCCCCAAGACTGCTGCCGCGCCGCGTAGTTGGCGCTCGACCAGACGCCGCCCGTCCGGGCTGCCGACCTCCTCGTCGGACACCACGACCAGTCGCACGGTGCGGTGCGGCCGCTGCCCCAGGTCCGCGAGCAGCGCCAACGCGCCCTCCAGGATGGCGAGTCCGCCCTTCATGTCGACCACGCCGGGCCCGGTGAGCCGCCCGTCCTGCTCGGTCACCGGCCAGTCCGCCAGGGTGCCGGCCGGCCAGACGGTGTCGTGGTGGCCGACGATCAGCAGATGGGGCAGGGTCTCGTCCCGTCCCTCCCACTCCAGCACCAGGTGGTCCCCGGCCGGACCGGGTTCGCGGCGGGCGGTGGCCCCGGTGGCGCGGAATCCGGCCGCCAACTCCTCGGCGAGCGCGTCGAGTCGGGGTGCGTCACCACTGGGCGACTCGATCCGGGCCAGGTCCACGCAGCGCCGCCGGACGGCGCCGGCCAGCGTGCGGGCCCGGGTGCTGAGCGCCTGCGGCAGTCCGGGCAGCGCCGTGGTGGTCGCGGCGGCAGCGGTGACGGCGGCGGCGACGGCAGTGGTCGAGCCGGCCATCGTGGCGCCGGAGTTGGCCGGTTCGGCGGCGGCAGGCCCCGCTACCGAAGTACCGGGAGCACCGGGAGCACCTGGAGCGGCAGGGTCGGCTGTGGCGACCAGGGCTTCGCCGTCGGTGGCGGCGGGAACGGTCACCGGTACGCGGTCGGGTTCCGCGGCGGCACCCGGTGCGGCCGGCGACCCGACGATCTGGGGACTCAACGCTCGCCTCCGCGGCCGCAGCCGGTATTCAGCGGCCGTACCGGCCGACCGCTCCCGCCCGGGTACCAGGCCCGGCCGGACCGCACCCGTCGGCCGGGATGTTGCACGGCCCGTCGGAACGGCCCGTCTGGCCCAAGTGCGGTGGAACGGCTGGGCGGCATGCTTGGCATTGCGTCCTCCTCGCTCGATCCGGTGGCTCCGGTCCGCCCGGAGCCCCGTGGACGGCGGCCTCCTGGTGGCGGGTGCAGTGACCGCACCGCCGCAGGGAAGCCGAGATGTGAGCCTAGAAGAACCGTTCGGTTTCCTGCGAGGTGGCCCTGTTCCCAGCGTGCCGGTACGGGCCCCGGTTTCGGGCGCCCGTGGAAGGAAGCGGCGGGCGTTCGGCGGGCCGGGCCCGGATCGACGCGCGGGCGCGGTCGCCGGATCGCACCCATCTCCACCATGGACCCGCCGCCCGGGTTCGGCAGCGCAAACGGCCAAGGCTCGGCATTTCCACGCCGGATGGGTGACAACGGCTCAGCGGGCGGTACCAACCGGAGGCACGCGAGGGCTCAGGGAAGCCCACGGCGACGCCCGAACCGATCTCCGGGGAACATCCGCGTGAACGCCGTCCGACGCTGCGCCCCACCCTGCCCTCGCGAGCGCCCGCCGTCAGGCACCGTCCCCGATCAGCCCCGCATCCCGTGCGAGCAGCGCCGCCTGGACCCGGTTGGCCACCCCGAGCGCGGTCAGGATCCGACTGACGTGCGCCTTGACGGTGCTCTCCCGCATCCCCAGCACGCCCGCGATCTCGGCGTTGGAGAGCCCGTCGGCGAGTTCGCGCAGCACCTCGGTCTCGCGCGGGGTGAGCCCGGCGATCCGGCCGCGGGCGGCCACGCACCGGGGCGCACCGACCCGGTGGTACCGGTCGATCAGCCGTCGCGCGGCCGCCGGGTGCAGCATCCCCTGCCCGGCGGCGACCACGTGGACGGCTCGGGCGATCTCGGCGGGCGGGGTGTCCTTGAGCAGGAAGCCGTCCGCGCCGGCGGCGAGCGCCTGGTACACGTACTCGTCCAGGTCGAAGGTGGTGAGCGCGATCACCCGCGGTGGGTCGGGGAGTTGGCGCAGCCGCCGGGTGGCGGCGATCCCGTCCAACCGGGGCATCCGGATGTCCATCAGCGCGACGTCGACCCGGTGGCCGCGGGCCAGCTCGACGGCCTGCATCCCGTCGGCGGCTTCGGCGACCACGGTCAGTGCCGGGTCCTGGGTGAGGAGGTCGACCAGGCCGAGGCGCACCAGCGCGTCGTCGTCGACCACCATCGTGCGGATCATGTGGCGTCCTTCGGCTGCTGGGGCTCGGGCGGTGGCGGTTGCGACGACAGGGGCTGCGGGCTCGGGCCGGACTGCGGGGGCCCGAGCGGCGAGGGCTCCGACGGCGGGGGTGGCGGCGCTGCCCGCACCGGCCGGTCCGGCGCGGGCAGCCGGGCGTAGAGCCGGAAGCCGCCGGCGCCGTCCGGGCCCGCGTCCAGGTGCCCGCCCAGCGCGCCGACCCGTTCGCCGAGCCCCACCAGCCCGTACCCGCCGCCGGCGCCCGGCCCGTTCGGCGCGGCCTCGCCCGGCCCGTTGCGGATCTCGACGGTGGTCGCCGGGGCGCCGTAGCCGACCCGGACGGTGACGGGCGCGGCGTGGGCGTGCTTGCGGGCGTTGGTCAGCGCCTCCTGGACGACTCGGTGGACGGCGAGCCGGTGGGTGGTGGGCACGCTCTCCGGGTCGCCGTCGAGGGCGAGTTCGACGCGCTGTCCGGCCTGGTTCGCCTCGTCGACCAGCTCGGTGAGGTCGCGCAGGGCGGGCACCGGAACGCGGACGGGCCCGGTCGGTGCGGGCGGTGCGGGCGGTTCGGCCTCGACGGCGGACGGCTGGGCCGGGCCGGACGGGCCGGACGGGTCGGCCCGCTCGGGCGGCTCGGCGCGCAGCGCGCCCAGCACGTCCCGCAGGTCGTCGAGGGAGCGGGCCGCGGTGGTGCGCAGCAGTTCGAGGCGGTGGGTGAGCCGGTCCGGGTCGGCCGCGACGGTACCGGCCCGGGCCTGGTCGCGCAGCACTCCGGCGTGCAGCACCAGCAGGCTCAGCCGGTGGGCGAGCACGTCGTGCATCTCCCGGGCGATCCGGGCGCGTTCGGCGGACCGGGCCTGCTCGGCGCGCAACTCCCGTTCCCGCCGCAGGGTCTCGACCTGGGCGTGCAGGGTGCGGATCAGCATCCGTCGGCCGTGCAGCCACAGGCCGAAGGACAGGACGGCCGCCTGGACGAAGAGTTGGGAGCCGGTGGTGCCGACCCAGCCGACCAGCGAGTCCGCCCTGGTCGCGCTGACCACGGCGATCACCGCCCCGCCGACCGCCGCCGGGCCGACCCGGCCGAGCGAGGCGAGGTGGTAGACGCTGAACAGGCCGGGGAAGGCACGGTTGAACAGGCCGCCGGTGAGCACCGGCAGGACGGCCGAGGCGAGCGGGTGACGGCGGGCGGCCAGCAGGGAGAGCGCGGCGAGCGCGGCCACCACTGCCCGGGGCAGGCGCAGCGGGCCGTCGGTGTTCAGCCACTGGAACCGGCCCTCCTCGCCGGCGAGGCCGAGGATGCCGAGCAGCAGCAGGGTGTCCACCCAGGGCCGGCGGTCCGGGCCGTACCAGCCGAGCAGGCCTGTGCGCATCGAACCCTCCCGCCCGGACCGTCCCGGCTCCGGTCCCCTCGCGTCCGTCCCCAGCCCTCGCATCGGTCCGCGCCCGTGGGCTTCCGTTCGTATCCGTCCACCGTCGCGTCCGTTCGCCCGATGCTACGGGCGGGGGTGGTTCGGCGCCCCCTCCTCCCGGGCAGCCGCACCCTCGACTTTCGTCGGGGGGCGGCGCCGCTCACCGGCCGATCCGGGCCGGTCGAGGCCTCCCTAGCGTCGACGGCATGACGACCGGACAGCTCCACCCGCGCCCCGATTCCCTTCCACCGCAGCGCGGTTCGCGCCTTTCGCCGTACGGCGGGGACCGTCTGCTGTTCCTCGCCGAGGCGCTGCGCACCTTCCAGGACACCGGCGCCCTGGCGCCGAGCGGACCGGATCTGGTGAACGCCCTGGCGGTGCCGGCCACCAGCCGTCCGAACCGGCCGATCTCGGTGCTGGAGGTCGGCGCGGGGACGGGCGTGGTGACCCGTCGGCTGGCCCAGGTGCTGCGCCCGGGCGACCGGCTGCACGTGGTCGAGGCGAATCCGCGGTTCGCCGAGCGGCTGCGGGAGGACCCGGTGCTGGCCGGGCGCCGGCCGGGGGTGGGGCTGCGACTGTCGGCCTGCCGGGTGGAGGAACTGCCGGAGGCGGCCGGGGCGCCGGGGCCGGACGGCGGCGAGGAGGGGGACGGCGACCACGGCAAAGGCGGCGGGCGGTACGACGTGATCGTCTCCGGGCTGCCGTTCACCAACTTCGAGCCGGCCGTGGTGCGGGACATCCTCGACCTCTACCTGCGGCTGCTGGCTCCGGGCGGCGAGCTGACCTACTTCGGCTACCTCGGCACCACGATGGCACGCACCCTCACCTCGGGCCCGCGCCGGGGTGCCCGCCACTGGGCGGTGGTGCGCCTGCTGCGGCGGTTCGAGGCGACGTACGGGCTGGGCGAGCGCACCGTGTGGCGCAACCTGCCGCCCGCCCGGGCCTACCTGCTGCGCTCGCCGGGGCCGTACGCCTAGCGGGCCGTACGTCTGGCGGGCCGTAAGCCTGGCAGTGCCTGCGCCCAGCAGGTCGCGCTCCCCCGGGCCGCAGCCGCGCCCCGGCGGCGCCCGGTGCGAACAAATGACAAAAGACAGCGAACAGATTTTGAAATCTGTTCGCTGTCATGCCATAGTGAGACCTGGGTCACACCGCCCTCCGCCATCCGGCGCCGCACCCGCCCTTGGAGCACCCATGTCCTCGACCACCCGCCCCGCACAGCGCGCCCTCGGCGCCTCCGGGCCCGTCACCTCCGCCCTCGGCCTCGGCTGCATGGGCATGTCCGACCTCTACGGCCCCGCCGACGAGGCCGAGAGCATCGCCACCATCCACGCCGCCCTGGACGCCGGGATCACCCTCCTCGACACCGGCGACTTCTACGGCATGGGCCACAACGAGCTGCTGATCCACGAGGCCCTGCGCAGCCGCGACCGCGAGAGCGTGCAGATCAGCGTGAAGTACGGCGCCCAGCGCGGCCCGGACGGCCAGTGGGCGGGCTACGACACCAGCCCGGCCGCCACCAAGACCGCGCTCGCCTACACCCTGCGCCGCCTGCGCACCGACCACGTCGACATCTACCGCCCGGCCCGCCTCGACCTGCGAGTCCCGATCGAGGAGACCGTCGGTGCCATCGCGGACCTGGTCAAGGCCGGTTACGTCCGTCACGTAGGCCTGTCCGAGGTCAGCGCCGACACCCTGCGCCGCGCCGCCGCCGTCCACCCGATCAGCGACCTCCAGATCGAGTACTCCCTGCTCACCCGCTCGATCGAGGCCTCCGTCCTGCCCGCCGCCCGCGAACTCGGCATCGGCATCACCGCGTACGGCGTGCTCTCCCGCGGCCTGCTGAGCGGCCACTGGACCCCGGAGCGCCCGCTCGCCGGCACCGACTTCCGCGGCAACAGCCCGCGCTTCCAGGGCGAGAACCTGACCCACAACCTCGCGCTGGTCGAGGCGCTGCGCGCGGTCGCCGACGCGAAGGGGGCGAGCGTCGCCCAGGTCGCCATCGCCTGGGTGGCCTCGCGCGGCGAGGACGTCGTCCCGCTGGTCGGCGCCCGCCGCCGGGACCGGCTGGCCGAGGCCCTCGGTTCGCTGGACGTCACGCTGACCCCGGCTGACCTCGCCGCCATCGAGGCGGCCGTCCCCGCCGGTGCCGCCGCCGGCGACCGGTACGCTGCCGCGCAGATGGCACGCCTGGACAGCGAGCACTGACCGAGCCCACGCTGACCAGCGCAAACCCTCCGCACCACCCGACCCGCACGACCCTAAGGACGGCCCCCGTGACCACGGACACCGCACTCACCGCCGAGCAGATCCTGAGCGCGGCGGAGGAAGTCCTCCGGCGGTTCGGCCCGGCCAAGGCCACCGTCGTGGACGTCGCCCGGGAACTCGGCGTCAGCCACAGCAGCGTCTACCGCCACTTCCCCAGCAAGGCGGCGCTGCGCGAGGCGGTCACCCAGCGCTGGCTGGACCAGGCGCACCACGAGCTGGAGACCATCTCGATCGACGCCGGCAGTGCCGCCGAGCGCCTCGAACGCTGGCTGACCACGCTGTTCACGGCCAAGCGCAAGAAGGCGCTGGACGACCCGGCGCTGTTCGCCACCTACCTGGTGCTGGCCGGGGAGAACAGTGCCATCGTCGAGGCACACGTCGAAACCCTGGTCAAGCAGATCGCCCAGATCGTCCACGACGGCACGGACCGCCGGGAGTTCAGGCTCGCCCACATCCAGACCACCGCCCGCGCCGTCTTCGACGCCACCGCCCCCTTCCACGACCCGATGTACGCGCCCACCTGGTCCGAGCCGACCGCGGACGAGCGCTTCGCGGCCGTCTGGAAGCTGATCCTCAGCGGGCTGAACGCCAAGCACTGACGACCGCGGGCGACGCGGCACCGGGGCGCCGGCGACCGGACCGAAATCCGGTCGCCGGCGCCCCGGCCCGTCGGGCAGACTGCCGCCCACGGTTGATCTCACTCGGAGGATGACATGCGCGCGGCCGGCCCGGTCCTGGACAGTCTGCGGGGGCTCGCCCTCGGCGACGCCTTCGGCGACCGGTGGTTCTCGGTCCCGCTCGACGAGGCGTCCGCCGCCCTGGCCGCCCGGCTGGTCCGCCCGGCGCCCTGGCACTGGACCGACGACACCGCGATGGCCCTCGTCCTGGTCCGCCACCTCGCCGCCCACGGCGAGGTCCGACAGTCCGCGCTGGCCGGGGAGTTCGCGGCCGAGTACACCCGCGAGTACCAACGCAAGTACGGCCCGTCCATGCACCGGGTGCTGCGCGGGATCGGCGCAGGCGGGGACTGGCGCGCCATCACCTCGGGCCAGTTCGAGGGCCAGGGCTCGTACGGCAACGGCGCCGCGATGCGGGTCGCCCCACTGGGCGTCTGGTTCGCCGACGACCTGGCCGAGGTCGCCCGGCAGGCCGAACTCCAGGCGCTCACCACCCACTTCCACCCCGAGGCGGTCACCGGAGCGGTGGCGGTGGCCCTGGCCGCGGCGCTCGCCGTCCGCAGCCGGGGCGGGCGCCCGCCCCGACGGGCCGAGTTGCTCACCGAGGTGGCCGGCCGGCTGCCGGACGGCGACGTCCGCTCCGGCCTGCGGATCGCCGCGCGGCTGCCCGAGCACACCAGCATCCGGCACGCCGCCGGTGTGCTCGGCTCGGGGCTGATGATCTCGGCGCCGGACACCGTCCCGTTCGCCCTCTGGTCCGCCGCCGGGCACCTGGACTCACTGCCCGGGGCGATCTGGCACACCCTGGAGGGCTGGGGCGACCAGGACACCACCTGCGCCATCGCCGCCGGCGTGGTCGCCGCCCGCACCGGGCTCGCCGACGTACCCGCCGCCTGGCTCAGGGCCTGCGAGGACCTGCCGGACTGGGTCGCCGAGGCCTCGGTGACGCGGTAGCGACCGGACCACCGCGGGCCGGACGCCGCGAGCACGCCGACGGGCCGGACGCCGCAAGCACACCGACGGGCCGGCCCCCAGCGGGACCGGCCCGTCGACCGCGTTCCGAACGCCCGTCTCAGCGGCGCGAGTTGCCGAAGATCAGCCGGTAGGCGATCAGCAGCACCAGCGCGCCGCCGATCGCGGCCACCCAGGTCGGCCCGTCGAAGAACCGGGCCGTGATCGACCGGTGCAGGAAGTGCGACGCGATCCAGCCGCCGACGAAGGAGCCGGCGATCCCGATCAGGGTCGTCACGATCAGGCCGCCCGGGTCCCTCCCGGGCAGCAGCAGTTTGGCCAGGGCTCCGGCCACCAGGCCCAGCACGATCCACGCGATGACGCTCATCCGACCCATCCCTCCCGTCCGCGGCGCGACGGCCCCGTCCCGCGCGCTCTGCACCCAAGGACGCCGCCGCCCACCGGCCCGGTTCCGGGCGGCCCGCCCGGACGGCGTGATCCGGCCACCCGGAGCCGACCGGTCCGCGCGTGGCGTCCTTCCGACCGGACGCACCCGCCGAAATACTGCGGCCATGCGCATCCTGATCGCCACCGCCGGCTCCCGGGGCGATGTCGCCCCCTTCACCGGGCTCGGCGTCCGCCTGCGGGGGGCCGGACATCAGGTGGCCGTCGCCACCCACACCACCTTCGCCGAGTCGGTACGGGGCGCCGGGCTGGAGTTCCGCCCACTGCCGGTCGACCCGCGCGCCGAACTGGCCTCCACCGAGGGCCGACGGCTGCTACGGGCCGGCGGCGGACCGCTGGCCGTCCTGCAACTCCTGCGCCTCGGGCGGCGGTTCATGCCCGCCCTCGGCGAGGGCATCGCCGACGCCACGGCGCTCGGCACCGACCTGCTGCTCACCACCAGCACTACCAGTACGCTCGGCCAGGTCGCGGCCGAGGCGGCCGGCATCCCCAGCATCGGGCTGTACCTCCAACCCCTCTCCCCCACCCGCGAGTTCGCGCCCGCCGTGACCGGCTCCCGCTCGCTCGGGCGGTCCGGCAACCTGCTGGCCGGGCAGGCCGTCCAGGCGGCCACCGACCAGCTGTTCGTCCCGGCCGTCCGCAGGCTGCGCCGACGGCTCGGCCTGCCGCCGCTGGGCGTCGCCCGCGCCCGGCGCGACCACCCCGTCCTGCACGGCTTCTCGCCGCGGGTCGTCCCCCGGCCGACGGACTGGCACCCCCGGCTGGGCGTCGCCGGGTACTGGTGGCCGCCCGAGCAGCCCGACTGGCAGCCGCCCCAGCGGCTGCTGGACTTCCTGGCCGCCGGACCGCCACCGGTCTTCGTCGGCTTCGGCAGTCTGGTCGTGCCCGAGCCCGAGCGGCTCACCGCGACCGTCCTCGCCGCCGCCCGGGCCGCCCGGGTCCGCGTCCTGCTGCAGTCGGGCTGGAGCGGGCTGGCCGCGGAGGACTCCGACGCCGTGCTGACCATCGGCGACACCCCGCACGACTGGCTGTTCCCCCGCACCGCCGCCGTCGTCCACCACGCGGGCGCGGGCACCACGGCGGCCACCCTGCGCTCCGGCACCCCGGCCGTCCCGGTGCCCGCCCAGCTGGACGCCCCGTTCTGGTCCGCCCGCCTGACCGCGCTCGGCGTCTCCCCCGGCCCCGTCCCCCTGCGCACCCTGACCCCCAGCCGCCTCGCCACCGCCCTTCGCCACCTCCTGGACGACCCCCACTACCGCACCCGGGCCCGGTCCTTCGCCGCCGCCCTCGCCACCGAGGACGGCGCCGCCAAGGTCCTGGCCGCCGTGGAGGCGACGGCGCACGAATGACGAGGAAACAGATGACAGCTGACAGATTTCGAAATCTGTCAGCTGTCATCTGTCAGCTGTTTTCTGTTGGCTGTTTTCTGTCAGCCGTCTTCTGTCCGCTGCCATCCGTTACCCGCCCGCCGCCCGCCGCTCGCCGCCCGGGAACACTGAGCACCAGGTACACCACCCCCGCCGACATCAGGCCGACCGCCCAGCCGTAGTCGGCGAGCGGCTTGAGGAAGGGGATCACGCCGTCCACCGGGAACGGTCCCTGCTTCACGCCGTGTCCGTCGACGGTGGAGTACGAGCCCCCGATCGCCAGCAGGCCGCCGACCAGCAGGGCAGTGACCGCCCGCCAGTTCCAGCCGGCCGCGTACCAGTACGCCCCGGACGGCCGATAGAGCTCGGCGAGCCGCAGCCGGGTGCGGCGCAGCACCCAGTAGTCCGCGATCAGCACCCCGGCGACCGTCCCGAGCAGTCCGCCGACCACGCCCAGCCAGACGTAGATGTAGACGTGCGGGTCGGCGGTCAGCCGCCACAGGAAGAGAGCCATCCCGACCACGCCCGTGATCAGCGCCCCGGTACGGAAGTTGACGAACCGGGGCAGCAGGTTGGCCAAGTCGTAGGCCGGGGAGACGACGTTGGCGGCGATGTTCACCGACAGCGTGGCGACGAGGACGGTCAGCAGCGCGAACAGCAGGGCGACCGGGCTCTCCATCTTCGCGGCGAGCTTGATCGGGTCCCACACCGGCTCGCCGTAGACCGCCGCGGAGCCCGAGGTGACCAGCACCGACAGCAGCGCGAAGAGCGTCATCGTGGTCGGCAGGCCGAGCGCCTGGCCGCGGATCTGGGCCCGCTGGCTGCCGCCGAAGCGGGTGAAGTCCGGGATGTTGAGGGCCAGCGTGGACCAGAACCCGATCATCCCCATCAGCGACGGGAAGAAGACCTTCCAGAACCCGCCGCCCCAGCCCAGTTTCGACGGCTGGTCCAGCAACGGCCCCAGCCCGCCCGCCTTGACGCCGATCCACACCAGCAGCGCGAGCGCGCCGGCGATGACGAACGGTGCCGCCCAGTTCTCGAAGCGCCGCAGCGCCTCCATCCCCCGGGCGATGATGACCATCTCGATCAGCCAGAACAGCAGGAAGGAGGCCCACTGCGTCCACGGGTACCCGCCGAACTCCGGTGCCGTGTTCCAGGATTCGCCGAGCAGCCGGCCTGCGAGCAGGAAGATCCCCTCGCCCCCGATCCAGGTCTGGATGCCGAACCACGCGCAGGCCACCGCCGCCCGGATGAGCGCGGGCAGGTTGGCGCCGCGCAGTCCGAACGCGGCCCGGGCGAACACCGGGAACGGAATACCGTACTTCGTCCCGGCGTGTCCGGTGAGGAGCATCGGCGCGAGCACGATCAGGTTGGCGAGCGCGATGGTCAGCACCGCCTGCTTCCAGTCCATCCCGATCGCGATCAGGCCCGAAGCCAGCGTCCAGGACGGGATGTTGTGGGCCATGCCGACCCAGAGTGCGAGGAAGTTGTAGGTGGTCCAGGTGCGCCGCCGCACCGGGACCGGCCGGAGGTCGTCACTGGTGAAGCCGTTGGGTGGCAACACCCCCTCGGCCGGGTCGAGTTCGACCCGGCCGTCGGGGTGCTGCCGCTGTCCGCCGCCGCCGGTCGCGGTGTCGGCCATGGGCAACTCCCGTCTGCCGCGTGCGGGATCAGGGGATCACGGGTTCAGAGGTGGGGGATGACGTCCGTGCCGTAGGCGTCGATGGTGGCCTCGACCGCGTCGTGCATGGCGTAGACGGCGAACTGGTCGACGCCGAGCGAACGGAGTTCCGCGAGCCGGTCGCGCTGGGTCCCGACCGGCCCGATCAGGCAGAAGCGGTCGACGATCTCGTCCGGGACGAAGGCCGTGTCGGGGTTCCCGGCCCGGCCGTGGTGGCTGTAGTCGTAGCCCTGGCGGTTCTTGATGTAGTCGGTGAGGGCGTCGGGCACCAGGTCGGAGTGCTCCCCGTAGTGGCTGACCAGGTCGGCGACGTGGTTGCCGACCATCCCGCCGAACCAGCGGCACTGCTCCCGGGCATGGGCCAGCGCGGCGGCCGAGTCGTCGGCGGTGACGTACGCGGGCGCGGCCACGCAGATGGTGACGGAGGCCGGGTCCCGGCCCGCCTCGACGGCCGCGGCCCGGACCGCCTTGACCATGTACTCGGTGAGGTACGGATCGGCCAACTGCAGAATGAAGCCGTTGGCCTGACGGCCCGTCAGCGCCAGCGCCTTGGGCCCGTAGGCGCCCATCCAGATCGGCAGCGCGGCGCCGGGGCCGACCCACGGCAGGTGCATCTCGGTGCCGTCCACCTCGACGGTGCGCCCCTCGGCCAACTCCTGGATGGCGTGCATGGCTTGGGAGAGCCGGTCGAGCGTGGCGGGCCGGCGTCCGGCGACCCGCATGGCGGAGTCGCCGCGGCCGATGCCGCAGACGGTGCGGTTGCCGTACATGTCGTTCAGGGTGGCGAACAGGGAGGCGGTGACCTCCCAGGTGCGGGTGGAGGGGTTGGTGACCATCGGGCCGACGGTGAGCCGCTCGGTCTCGGCGAGGATGCGGCTGTAGATGACGAAGGGTTCCTGCCACAGCACGCAGGAGTCGAAGGTCCAGCCGTGGCTGAACCCGGCCCGTTCGGCGCGGATCATCCGGTCGATGAGCAGGCGGGCGGGCGGGTCGGTCTGCAGGACGAGGCCGATGTCCATGGGTGGCTCCGGGAGAGGGGTCGGGAGGGTGGCCCGGGGCCGGCGGGCACACCGCGCGGCCCCGGACGGGAGGGGGGATCAGGTCAGGTACTGGCAGGTGTCGCGGCGCAGGAAGGTGCCGTGGCCGGCCCGGCCGAGCCAGCGGCCGTCGTCCAGTACCACGGTGCCGCGCGAGAGCACCGTCCGGGCCCGGCCGGTGAGTTGCCGGCCCTCGTACGCCGAGTAGTCCACGTTCATGTGGTGGGTGGCGGCGGAGACGGTCTGCACCGCGGTGGGGTCGTAGACCACGAGGTCGGCGTCCGCGCCGGGCGCGATGGTGCCCTTGCGCGGGTGCAGCCCGAACATCCGGGCCGGGGCGGTGCAGGCGATCTCGATCCAGCGGCGCCGGCTGATCCGCCCGTCCACCACGGCCTGGTGGAGCAGGTCCATCCGGTTCTCCACGCCGGGAAGGCCGTTGGGGATCTTGGAGAAGTCGCCGCGGCCCAGTTCCTTCTGCCCGACGTAACAGAACGGGCAGTGGTCGGTGGAGACCACCTGGAGGTCGTCGGTGCGCAGCCCGCGCCAGAGCGCCTCCTGGTGCTCGCGCGGCCGGAGCGGCGTGCTGCACACGTACTTGGCGCCCTCGAAACCCGGTTCCGCGAGGTTGTCGGTGGAGAGGAAGAGGTACTGCGGACAGGTCTCGCCGAACACGGGGAGCCCGGCGTCGCGGGCCCGGGCGAGTTCGTCGAGCGCGGAGGCGGCGGAGACGTGCACCACGTAGAGCGGGCTGCCGGCCACCTGGGCGAGCTTGATCGCCCGGTGGGTGGCCTCGGCCTCCAGCAGTTCGCGCCGGACCTCGCCGTGGTGGCGCGGCGCGGTGCGCCCGGCGGCCAGGGCCTGTTCGACCAGGACGTCGATGGCGATGCCGTTCTCGGCGTGCATCATGGTCAGCCCGCCGTTGGCCGCCCCGCGCTGCATGGCGCGCAGGATCCGGCCGTCGTCGCTGTAGAAGACGCCGGGGTAGGCCATGAAGAGCTTGAAGGAGGTGGACTCGCCGGAGTCGACCAGCGTGTCCATCTCCTTGAGGACGGCGTCGTTGACGTCCGAGACGATGGTGTGGAAGGCGTAGTCGATCGCGCAGTTGCCCTCGGCCTTGGCGTGCCAGGTGTCCAGGCCCTCGCGCAGGGCGCCGCCGACGGGCTGGACTGCGAAGTCGACGATGGTGGTGGTGCCGCCCCAGGCGGCGGCGCGGGTACCGGTCTCGAAGGTGTCGGAGGCCGCGGTGCCGCCGAACGGCAGCTCCATGTGGGTGTGGGCGTCGACGCCGCCCGGGATGACGTAGTGGCCGGTGGCGTCGATGACGGTGTCGGCGGTCCAGGCCTCGGCGGCGGCGCTGCCGGTGGCGGCGAGGGCGGTGACGTGCTCGCCCTCGATCAGGACGTCGGCGTGGAGTTCGTCGGCGGCGGTGATGACGAGGCCGCCGCGGACGACGGTGCGCTGCCGCGGGTCACGGGTGGTCATCGCGCTGCTCCTCAGGCCTCGGCGAGCGGCCCGTAGGCGTCGGGCCGACGGTCGCGGTAGAACGCCCACTGCTGGCGGACCTGTTCGATCAGACCGAGGTCGAGGTCGCGGACGACGAGTTCCTCCTCCTTGTCGGAGGCGACCTCGCCGACGAACTGGCCGCGCGGGTCGACGAAGTAGGAGGTGCCGTAGAAGTCGTTGTCGCCGTACTCCTCGGTGCCGACCCGGTTGATGGCGGCGACGAAGTACTCGTTGGCGACGGCGGCGGCGGGCTGTTCGAGCTGCCACAGGTAGGCGGACAGGCCGCGGCTGGTGGCGGAGGGGTTGTAGACGATCTGCGCCCCGGCCAGGCCCAGGGCGCGCCAGCCCTCGGGGAAGTGCCGGTCGTAGCAGATGTACACGCCGACCTTGCCGACGGCGGTGTCGAAGACGGGCCAGCCGAGGTTGCCGGGCTTGAAGTAGTACTTCTCCCAGAAGCCCTTGACCTGCGGGATGTGGTGCTTGCGGTACTTGCCGAGGTAGCTGCCGTCCGCGTCGATCACCGCGGCGGTGTTGTAGTACACGCCGGCCTGCTCCTCCTCGTAGACCGGTACGACGATCACCATGCCGAGTTCGCGGGCGAGGTCCCGCATCCGGCGCACGGTCGGACCGTCCGGCACGGCCTCGGCCCAGCGGTAGTGCTCGGCTTCCTGGACCTGACAGAAGTACGGGGCGTTGAAGACCTCCTGGAAGCCGATGATCTTCGCGCCCTGGGCGGCGGCCTCGCGGGCGTGCCGCTCGTGGAGCGCGATCATGCTCTCCTGGTCGCCGGTCCAGCGGGTCTGGACGAGCGCGGCACGGACGATCTGCGACATGGGTACCTCCGCAACTCCGCGTCCCGGCCGTGCGGTCGGGCCCGCGGTCTGAGGGTTGACGGGGCGGGTCTCGCCTGCGGGTCCGCTCCGGGAGCCACAGGGGTCTACGGGAAGGGTCTACGTGCGTAGAACGCGATCTGTAGACGGTAGGCCGGGCTTTGGTCGCCTGACAATACGTCGACGGCATCGCGTCTGGGGCGATCTTGTAGCGCGGACACGCGGTCGGTCCCTGGTGGGATGAAACGCTCATCTACCCCGGAAGTGACCTCCTTACTCATTCGAGTGAAAGCGGTCACCGGGGGTGCGGAATCGGCCACGACAGGGTAAAACGCGCGTGGACGCTTCGACGGATCGTCATACGACGCTGCTACGAGGCGACTTCAGGAGCAGGGCACGGGGATCGACGGTCGGCGGGGAGCCGAACGGGGGGTGGTACGGATGGCAGCGGTGGACGGGCACGAGGAGCGTCCGGCGGACAGGTCGGCACCGGCATCGGCGGCGGACACGTCGGCACCGGCATCGGCATCGGCGGCGGCGGACACGTCGGCGCAGACGGGCGCGAGCGCGGGCGACGGCACGGTGGGCCGGCCGCCGGCCCTGCCCGCCTGGGCGGGCCTGCTGCTCGCCCTCGGGGCGCTGTTGCCGCTCGCCCTCGGCCTCCTGTCGGCCCGCGGCCAGTCGCCGCACACCCGGCTGACCGCCCTGCAGCTGGCCGGCTCCCGGGCGGCCGCCGAGGCGGTCGTCGGGGAGCGCACCTCGGCCTACCTCACCGCGCTGCGCGACGAGCTCTGGCTGATCGGCGGCTACGGGCTGACGCTGGTCGCCGCGGCCCTGCTCGGCGGGTACGTGCTCGGGCGCCGACACCGGATCGGCCCGGCACTGCTGGTCGGGATCGCCGGGCCGCTCGCCGCGGGCTGCGACCTCGGCGCGAACGTCCTGCTGCGCCTCGGGCTCGACCACGGAGGCTCCGACACCCCCTTCACAGTGGCGGCCGCGCTCACCACCGTCACCTGGCTGCTGCTCCTGCCCACCGGGGTGGCGGCGGCCGGCCTGCTGACGGTGACGGCCGCCCGGGCCGCCCGGGGCCTGAGCCCCGGGGCGGCGAAATCCGCCGACGACGCCGACCCCGACCGCCCGGCGCTGATACCGCCGTGGCCCGTCCTCACCCGGCACGGGCGGCCGCTGCACCAGGCCCCGCACCAGCACCGGGCCCCGCGCCGAGAGGGGGCGTCCGACGCCCCCGGCGCCCACGCCCACTGGCGGGACGCCGGCCGGGTGCCGCCCGGCCGCGAGCCCGCCGAGCTGGGCTTCTGCGTCTCGGGCGGTGGCATCCGCTCGGCCTGCGTCACGCTCGGTGCGCTCCAGGCGCTGCGCCCGTGGCTGAAACGGGCCCGCTACCTGGTGTCCGTCTCCGGCGGCGGCTACACCGTGGGCGCGCTGCAGCTCGCGCTCAGCGACTCCGCGCCCGGCAGCCCGGTGCGCGCCGCCTCGGGCCTGACGGCCGACACGGTGATGGAGCCCGGCTCCCCGGAAGAGGACCACCTCCGCCGCCACAGCAAGTACATCGCCGACGGCGCCGGCGAGTGGCTGGTCGCCCTCGGCACGCTGCTGCGCGGGGTGCTGTCCGCGCTCACCCTGCTGCTGGCCGCCGTCCTGGTGCTCGGCCTCGGCCTCAGCCGCTTCTACCACGCCGTCCCGCTCACCGACCTGGACGCCCTGGCCGCCGCCGGCCTGCGCCACCCGGGCGCCGTACCGGGCGCGTTGGCCTTCCGCACCCCCGCGCTGGCCGCCCTCGGCGCACTGCTCGCCGCGGCGGCCGGGTGCTGGCTGCTGTGGCTGCTGGCCTTCCCGCCGCTCGGCTGGCAAGCGGTGCTGCCGCGCGCGCTACGCCGGCTCAACTACGCCGCGCTCGCGCTGGCCGGACTGCTGGCCCTCGGGGTGCTGGCGGTGCCGGGGCTGGCCTGGGGCGCGGTCCGGCTCCAACAGGCGCTGGCGGCCGGCCCGCAGCTGACCGGCGCCGGCCTCAGCCTGACCGTGGTGCTCAGCTACCTCGCCCTGCTGCTCGGCATACTCTGGCGCGACCGCCGGACGATCGGCCGGGGCGTGCACGCGGCCGCCGGGGCGCTGCGCGGCGCGGGCCGGATCGGCGGCGGGCTGACCGCCAACCTCCCCCAGTACCTGGTGGTCTGGGCCGCCCTCGGCACGCTGACGGCGGGCGCGCTGCTGGCCCTCGGCTGGGCGGTCGCCACCGGGTACGCCTGGCCGACGGCCGTCCAGGTGCTGCTGCCGCTGGTGCTCGGCGCGGTCGGGCTCAACCTCGACCAGACCTGGATGAGCCTGCACCCGTTCTACCGGCTGCGCCTGGCCTCGGCGTTCGCGGTCCGCCGGGTCACCGAGGGCGGCCGCTCGCTGGCCCGCCGGTACGACTTCCACCGGGAGCAGACCTGGCTGAGCCACTACGCCGCCCGGCACCCCGACTTCCCCCAGGTGATCTTCTCGGCGGCGGCCAACCTGTCCGGCAACTCCCGCACCCCGCCCGGCCGTCGGGCGGTCTCCTTCTCGTTCTCGTACGACTACGTGGGCGGCCCGGACGTCGGGTACGCGCGCACCGACCTGCTGGAGCGGCGCACCCGCCGGCACATCGCCCGGGACCTCACCGTGCAGTCCGCGATGGCCGTCTCCGGCGCCGCCTTCTCCTCCGCGATGGGCCGCCAGTCCCGGGTCTACCAGGGGCTGTTCGCGGTGACCAACGCCCGGCTCGGGACCTGGCTGCCCAACCCGGCACAGCTCGGCCCGGCCTGGTCCGGCGCACCCGACTGGCGCCGCCCCGGGCAGCCCGCCGTCCGCCGACTCCCGTACCAACTACGGGAGCTGACCGGCCGGTTCCCCGCCGACGACCGGTTCCTGCTCACCACCGACGGCGGGCACTACGAGAACCTCGGGCTGGTCGAGCTGCTGCGGCACCGGGTGCGGACGGCGGTCGGCGTCGACGCCAGCGGGGACTCCGGCTACGCCGCCAACCTGGCCGCCGCCATCACCCTGGCCCGCGAGGAACTCGGCGTCGTCATCACCCTGCACCAGCCGGAGCTGCTGATCCCGGGCAGCGCCACCGCCGGGCGGGACGGGTCCGCCCCGCCCCTGCACGGGCTGGCGGCCCAGCTCTCCGACCGGCTCTCGGCCTGCGGCGTGATCACCGGGGACATCCACTACCCGGCCCTCGACGGCGAGCCCGGCTCCGAGCGGCACGGCACACTGATCGTCCTCCAGGCCGTGCTGACCGCCGACATGCCGTACGAGCTGCACTCCTACGCGGTGGCCAACCAGGCCTTCCCGAACGACGGCACCAGCGACCAGTGGTTCAACCACCAGCAGTTCGACGCCTACCAGACGCTCGGCCGCTACCTGGGCGAGCAGGCCGGGCCGGTGGTCGAGCGCGCCCTGTCGACGGCGGCGGACGGCTCCACCGCGCCCGCGCCCGGCCCGGCGCCCGCAGCGGCGCCGCCGGCACCGCGCGTTCCGGCCGAGGGCTGAGCCGGGGAACCGAGCCGGGGGGACAGCGCTGAGGGCAGAGCCGGAGGGGAAGCAGCGGGGGCCGAGCCCGCGGTCGAGCCGAGGAGGTGGAGGGGGCCGAGGCCGAGGAGTGTCGAGCCGCTGGTTAACAGGGCGCAACAAGCGGGCGCCCCGGCTTGACTTCCTCCGACCGGCTCGGAAAGGATCCCTGGCATGGACTCCGGCACCACTCTGGTTTGCCGCCTGCACGTCGATCTGCGACGCCAGGCGAGTTCCATCTGTGCCTGTTGACCCTGCTCCGCTCCGCCGGTTCCGCCCTGTGACCACCGCCAGGGCCCGTACCGCGCACCCGCACCCGCAGTCCTGAATCCCGCCCGCCCGGCGGCACCCGCGCGTGCCGTGCCAGGTCGAGCCAGGTCGCTCCGCCGGCCCGCGCCCGTCACCGTCACGCCGCAGCCCCGCCACCGGACCCGAGCGCCCCTGCCGACGTTCCCGCCGCACCCGAGGACGCCCCCCCATGAGCCTGGACCTGGTAGCCGATACCCCGACCCCTGCCCCCGCCCCCGAGGAGCCCAATCCCGAGCAGCCAGCCGCCGGGCGGCCCCGCGCCCCGCTCAGCCCGAGCACCCTGCGGACCGTCGTCCGCGAGCTGGCCGAGCAGCCCGAGCAGTGGATCCACCTGGTCCGTCTCTCCACCGAGGAGCGCTGGTACCAGCGCCTGGTGGCCGACGACGACCACGAGGTCTGGCTGATCAGCTGGCTGCCCGGCCAGTCCACCGGCTTCCACGACCACGGCGGCTCGCGCGGCGCGTTCACCGTCGCGCTCGGCGAGCTGGAGGAGCTGTCCCTCGGCGGCCCGGAGCAGGGCCTGCTGATCCGCCGGGTCCCGGCCGGCACCGCCCGTGCCTTCGGCCCGGAGTACGTGCACGACGTGCGCAACACCGCCTCGGGCCCGGCCGTCACCCTGCACGCCTACTCGCCCCCGCTCAGCGCGATGGCGCACTACGACCTGCGGGCCGGCGGGCTCGTCCGCACCTCGATGGAAGGACCGGAGCAATGGTGACCACGATCGACGACCTGGTGGAGCGGGCCCGCGAGGGCGTCCACCGTCCGCGCGCCCGGGAGGCGTACCAGTCTCACCTGGAGGGCGCGCTGCTGGTGGACATCCGTCCGGCGGCGCAGCGGGCGGCCGAGGGTGAGATCCCCGGCTCGCTGATCATCGAGCGCAACGTCCTGGAGTGGCGGCTCGACCCGACGGGCAGTCACCGCATCCCCGAGGCCTCGGGCTACGACGTCGAGGTGGTCGTGGTCTGCTCGGAGGGCTACGCCTCCAGTCTGGCCGCGGCCTCGCTGCGCGAGCTGGGGCTGCACCGCGCGACCGATCTGGACGGCGGGTTCGTCGGCTGGGCGGCGGCCGGGCTGCCGACCCGACCGGGCGGCTGAGCCGAAGTCACACCCGCGCCCCCGGCCGTCGGGTCGGCGGTCACAGCGCGTGGCCCCGGCGGCCGAGCCGGGGTCACGCGGTGTGCCGGGCCGTAAATCAGGGACAGGAGATGATGCAGGTCATAGGCTGATCAGAGTTTCCGCCGGTCCGAAGCTGGGCAGCCACGCGGGCGGAAGAACGCCCGGGCGGTGAGCCGCCATCAACCGAACGACCCGTAAGACCGACCGACACAGGCGCCGCCACCACCGGGCGCCCTGACGAGGAAACACTCCGTGATCAGATTCGAGGGCGCCGGCAAGCGCCACCCCGACGGCACCATCGCGGTCGAGGGACTGGACCTGGAGGTCCCGACCGGTCGGATAACCGTCCTGGTCGGACCGTCCGGCTGCGGCAAGACCACCCTGCTGCGCATGGTCAACCGGATGGTCGAGCCCACCTCGGGCCGCGTCCTGCTGGACGACGCCGACGTCGCGGGGCTGGAACCCGCCAAGCTGCGCCGCGGCATCGGTTACGTGATCCAGCAGGCGGGGCTCTTCCCGCACCGCAAGGTGATCGACAACATCGCCACCGTGCCGTACCTGCTCGGCTGGGACCGCAAGAAGGCCCGTGCCCGGGCCGCCGAACTGCTGGAACTCGTCGGCCTCGCCCCCGAGACCGCCAAGCGCTACCCCTTCCAGCTGTCCGGCGGGCAGCAGCAGCGGGTCGGCGTGGCCCGGGCGCTGGCCGCCGACCCGCCGGTGCTGCTGATGGACGAACCGTTCAGCGCCGTCGACCCGGTGGTGCGGGCCGGGCTCCAGGACGAGCTGCTGCGGCTGCAGTCCGAGCTGCACAAGACGGTGCTGTTCGTCACCCACGACATCGAGGAGGCCGTCCGGCTGGGCGACCAGGTCGTGGTGCTGCGCGAGCACGGCCGGATCGCCCAACTGGCCGATCCGCACACCCTGCTGACCTCCCCCGCCGACGACGGCGTGGCCGCCTTCCTCGGCCGTGACCGGGGCCTGCGCGGCCTCGGCCTGCGGCCCGCGAAGGCCATCCGGCCGCGCCCGCTCGACGACGGACTCGGGTACGGCGGCTGGGAGTTGGCCCTGGACGACGAGCGCCGGCCGATCGGCTGGATCGACCGCGGCACGGGCAGCACCGAACTGCAGCCGGCCGCCGGCTACCACCCGGACACCGACACCCTGCGCGCCGCCCTGGACGCCGCCGTGCTCTCCCCCGCCGGGGTCGCCATCGCGCTGGACGCGGGCGGCCGGGCGATCGGCACCGCCGACCGCGAGGCCGTCCTCGCCGCGCTCACACCCGTCGGCGGCGGGCCGGTCGACGCGGCGGGGCCCGTCGACGCGGCGGGGCTCGTCAGCGTGGAGAAGCCCGTCAGCATGGAGAAGCCCGTCAGCGTGGAGCGGCCGGTCAGCATCGACAAACCGGACCGGACCGGCACGGCGGACGGAGCCGACGGTGGACGATGAACCGATCGTCCGCTGGTACTGGATCGGCGACCACCTCGGCTACCTGGGCAACCTGCTCGCCGACCACGCCGTGATCGCCCTGGTCCCGGTGCTCATCGGCCTGCTGCTGGCCGTCCCGCTCGGCCTGGCCTGCGCCCGCTTCCCCCGGCTGTACCAGCCGCTGTCCGCCGTCTTCAACATCGTCTACGCGCTGCCCTCGCTGGCCGTCTTCGTGGTGCTGATCCCGTACACCGGGCTCGCCACCCAGGCGACGGTGATGATCCCGCTCACCTTCTACGCCCTCGCCGTCCTGCTGCCGACCACCGTGGACGGGCTGCGCGCCGTCCCGGACTCGGTGCGGCAGGCCGCCACCGCGATGGGCTACGGGCCGTGGCACCGGCTGACCGCCGTCGAACTGCCCGCGGCCGTGCCGTACCTGATCGCCGGGATGCGGGTCGCCGCGGTGTCCAGCATCTCGCTCGCCAGCGTCGGCGCGCTGATCGGGCGCGGCGGGCTGGGCTACCTGTTCATCGACGGCTTCCAGCGCACCTTCCCGACCCCGATCGTGGCCGGCATCGTGCTGATCGCCGTGCTGGCGCTGGCCGTCGACCTGCTGCTGGTGGCCGCCCGCCGGCTGCTCGCGCCCTGGGCCGTCCGGGAGCAGGGGGCGGGCTCGTGAACTGGCTGAACTGGCTGAGCGACTTCTTCTCCGATCCGGACCGCCGCAGCGGTCCGGACTCGATCGTGCACCGGGTCTCCGAGCACCTGCTGCTCTCCGGCGAGGCGCTGTTCTACGCGGCGCTGATCGCCGTCCCGCTCGGGCTGCTGATCGGCTACACCGGGCGCGGCGTCACCGTGGTCACCGCGCTCGCCGGGGCCGCCCGCGCGCTGCCCACCCTCGGCCTGGTGACGCTCGCGGTGCTGCTCGCCGGGGTCGGCGACACCGCCGTACTGTTCCCGCTCGTCGCGCTGGCCGCGCCGCCGCTGCTGGTGGCGGCCGTCGAGGGGGTGCGCGGCACCGACCCGGACGTCCGGGACGCCGCGCGCGGGATCGGCCTGACCCACCCGCAGGTGCTCCTCCAGGTCTGCCTGCCCTCCGCCGCGCCGACCCTGCTGGCGGGCTTCCGCACCGCGACCGTCCAGGTGATCGCGACCGCCACGGTGGCGGCCTACGTCGGGCTGGGCGGTCTCGGCCGCTACGTCATCGACGGGCTGGCCACCCGGCAGTACGCGGTGACCGTGGGCGGCGCGCTGCTGGTGGTGCTGCTCGCGGTCGGCGCCCAGCTGTTCTTCGCCCTGCTCGCCCGGTTCGCGCTCCCGCCCGGGGTGCGCGCCCAGCGCAAGGCCCGCTGAGGCCCCCTCCGCTCTCCTCTCCCATCCGCTCCGGAAGGACAACTGTCACCATGTCGACAATCAAGAGAAGCAGGCACGCCGTGCTCCTCGGCACGCTCGCCGCGCTCGCCTTGGGCGCCACCGCCTGCGGCTCCTCCGCCGACAGCAGCAACCCGCTCGGCGGCGGGTCGAGCGCCTCGGCCTCCGGGGCCGGCTCCGCCGCCACCGGAGGGAGCTCCGGCGGGACGGTGGTCGTCGGTTCGGCGAACTTCCCCGAGAACGTCCTGCTCGGCTCGATCTACTCGCAGGCGCTCAAGGCCAAGGGCGTCAAGGTCGAGGAGAAGTTCAACATCGGCAGCCGTGAGGTGCTCTACGGGCAGCTGCAGAGCGGCAACCTGACCGTCCTGCCCGAGTACAACGGCGCGCTGCTCGCCTACCTGGACGCCAAGAACACCGCCGTCACGACCCAGGACGTGAACGCGGCGCTGACCAAGACGCTGCCCGCCGCGCTGGGGATCCTCGACTCCTCCCCCGCCGAGGACAAGGACTCGCTCAGCGTCACCCAGGAGACCGCCGACAAGTACAACCTCAAGAGCATCGCCGACCTGACCGCCAAGGCCGGCGAGTTCACCATCGGCGGCCCGCCGGAGTTCAAGACCCGCCGCGAGCAGCAGCTCAAGGACGTCTACGGGCTGACCTTCAAGGAGTGGAAGCCCACCGCCGACACCACCGCGAACGCGCTCAAGGACGGCAGCATCCAGGTCGGCAACGTGTTCACCACCGACCCGAAGATCGTGCAGTACAAGCTCGTCCCGCTGAGCGACCCGAAGAACGTCTTCGGCGCCCAGAACGTCACCCCGCTGGTCAACAAGGCGGGCGTGGACGCCACCGCGACGGCGGCGCTCAACGCGGTGTCGGCCAAGCTCGACACGGCCGGGCTGACGGGGCTGATGAAGCGGGTCTCGGTCGACAAGGAGGACCCGTCGGCGGTGGCCAAGGACTGGCTGAAGGCCAACGGGCTCGGCTGACGGCCGTCCGGGCACGGCGGGCGGCAGACGGCTGCACGGCTGCACGGCGGCCCGGAGGCACTCCCTCCGGGCCGCCGTCCGCCGTTCCGGGGCCCGTCCGTCGGCCGAGGACGGGACCTTCCCTTCCGCGCCGCGGACATGACAGTGTGGCGCCATGCGCACTCGTCTCCTCGCCGCCTCCCTCACGGCACTCGCCGCGGTGAGCCTCGCTGCCTGCTCCAGCTCGGGTTCGAACTCGGCTTCGGGCTCGGCTTCGAGCAAGGGCACCGCCGCGGCCGGCTCCCCCACCGCGGCCGCCACCCCGTCCGGCGCCCCCTCGGCGGGCTCGACCGCCTCGGCGCCCACGTCGGCCGCACCGTCCGCGCCCGAGGCCCCCGCCTCCGCTTCGACCCCCGGCGCCGAGGGCTCGGCCCCGCCCAAGCCCGCACCGCCGGCCGACGCCGGACTGCCCGCCAAGCCGGACGCCGACCTGACCGGCAAGGTGGTCGCCGCGCTGACCGCGATCGACCCGGCCATCGTCGGCGGCAAGCCCGACCAGGTGGTGGAGCAGGCCCGCAAGCAGTGCCAGGCGATGTACCAGCACCCCAAGGACAAGGCGAAGCTGGCCGAGCTGGCTAGCCAGTACTTCACCTCGCCCGACCACCCGCAGGGCTTCGGGCCGGACACCGCCGCGAAGATCGACGACGCGCTGCGCGCCACCCTCTGCCCGCCGGCACGCTGACGCCGCCCCGCCCCACCCCGAACCGCCCGGTGTCCTGAGCTCCGGGCAGCCGTGGCCGCGCCCCGCCCGCCGGGTGCGCGGCCACCGGCGTCCGTATGGCCTCCGCCGAGCGCTCGGCGTTCCGAGCCGCGCCGCCCGGCGCACCGCCTGACACCTCGACCACCGCAGCCCACCGCGCCGCGGTCGCCGATCACTTCCCTTCAGCGGCCGGGGCCGTCCGCCGGCGAACTGTCAGGTCTCTTGACAGACAAGTGGTCTAGTCCAAACATAAGCATGTCGATCCGACCGGGATGCACTGTGGGGGTGTGACCACCGGCGGCTGAGGCACTGCCCTGCCCTGCTCCAATCCACCCCCACCCCGTACGGCGTGCGCACCTTCGCACCGTCACCCGCCTCCGCGCGAGCCGGTGGGTTCCGCACGCCCCCGCACCGAACACTCCGTACTGCACAACCCCGTACCGAACACCCCGTACCGAACGCCCCGCGCTGAACGCCCCGACCCCAGGCGCCCACCCGGCCGGCCCCACACCGCCGTCGACGCCCCGGGCCGTTCCGCGTCTCCCCAACGTCCTGCCCCACCAAGTCTGTTGGAGAATCCATGCGTCTTCGCAGAACCCTCCAGGCCGCGCTGACGGCCTGCGCGACCCTGGCCGCCTCGGCCGGTCTGGTCGCCGCCGGGACGGGCTCCGCCCAGGCCGCGACCCCGCTCCCCAGCCGGGTCTTCGCGCCCTACTTCGAGTCCTGGACCGGCCAGAGCCCCGCCACCCTGGCCGCGCAGTCCGGCGCCAAGTACCTGACGATGGCCTTCCTGCAGGCCGCCACCAAGGGCTCCTGCACCCCGTACTGGAACGGCGACACCTCCAAGCCGGTCTCCTCCTCGACCTTCGGCGCCGACATCGCCACCATCCGCGCCAACGGCGGGGACGTGATCCCCTCCTTCGGCGGCTACACCGCCGACAACACCGGCACCGAACTGGCCGACAGCTGCACCGACGTCAACCAGATCGCGGCCGCCTACGAGAACCTGATCACCACCTACGACATCAGCCGGATCGACCTCGACATCGAGGACAACTCGCTGACCAACACGGCCGGCATCGACCGCCGCAACAAGGCGATCAAGGCCGTGCAGGACTGGGCCGCCGCCAACGGGCGCAGCGTCCGGTTCTCCTACACCCTGCCGACCACCACCGGCGGGCTGGCCGACAACGGCCTCGCGGTACTGCGGAACGCGGTCAGCAACAACGCCCGGATCGACGTCGTCAACATGATGACCTTCGACTACTACGACGGCGCCACCCACGACATGGCGGCCGACACCCAGACCTCGGCGCAGGGCCTGTACAACCAGCTGGCCCAGCTCTACCCGGCCAAGCCCCCAGCGCAGCTGTGGGGTTCGATCGGCATCACCGAGATGGTCGGCATCGACGACTACGGCGCGGCCGAGACCTTCACCGTGGCCAACGCCACCACCGTGTACAACTGGGCGGTGTCGAAGGGCATCAACACGCTGTCGTTCTGGGCGCTCCAGCGCGACAACGGCGGCTGTGCGGGCAAGGCCGGGGACGACTCCTGCTCGGGCATCGCCCAGAACACCTGGGACTTCACCCACGTGTTCGCGCCGTTCACCAGCGGCTCGACGGTGACCAACGACTTCTCGGTCGCGGTGAACCCGAACTCCGCCACCGTGAAGGCGGGTTCGTCGACCTCGGCGGCCATCGCGACGGCCGTCACGGCCGGCTCGGCGCAGAGCGTCAGCCTCTCGGTCAGCGGCGCCCCGGCCGGCGTCACCGCCACCGTCACCCCCGGCAGCGTCACCGCCGGCAACGGCGCCACCCTGAACGTCACCACCACCTCCTCGGTGGCGCCGGGGAGTTACCCGCTGACGGTCACCGGCAGCGCGGCCTCCGGCAGCCACACCGGCGTCTTCACCCTGAACGTCACGGGCAACCAGCCCGGCAACGACTTCTCGGTCGCCGTCAACCCGAACTCCGGTACGGTTGCCGCCGGTTCGTCCTCTTCGGCGGCCATCGCGACGGCCGTCACGGCCGGCTCGGCGCAGAGCGTCAACCTCTCGGTCAGCGGCGCCCCGGCCGGCGTCACCGCCACCGTCACCCCCGGCAGCGTCACCGCCGGCAACGGCGCCACCCTGAACATCGCCACCACCTCGGCCGCCGCAGCGGGCACCTACCCGCTGACCGTGACCGCCACCGCGCCCTCCGGCACCCACACCGCGACGTACTCGCTGACCGTCACCGGGACGGCTCCGTCGACCGGTCTGGTCAACGGCGACCTGGAGACCGGCAGCCCGGCCCCGTGGACCTGCCAGAGCGGCGGCGGCGTCGTGAGCACCCCGGTGCACTCCGGCTCGTACGCGCTCCAGGCCGCGGCCTCCGCGAGCCAGACCGGCGAGTGCTCGCAGACCGTGAAGCTGAAGCCCAACACCGGCTACACGCTGAGCGGCTGGGTGCAGGGCAACTACGCCTACCTGGGCGTCAGCGGCGGTGCCACCGCCAGCACCTGGGCCAACGCCTCGGGCTGGACCAAGCTGTCCGTCCCCTTCACCACCGACGCCACCGGCAGCGTCACGGTGTACCTGCACGGCTGGTACGGGCAGGGCGGCGTGTACGGGGACGACTTCTCGATCGCCTGACGGCGGTGACAGCCGACAGGTAGCGGCTGACAGATCACAGCTAACAGCTAACAGCTAACAGCTAACAGCTAACAGCTAACAGCTAACAGCTAACAGCTAACAGCTAACAGCTAACAGCTAACGGATGACAGCTGACAGATTTCATCATCTGTCAGCTGTCATCCGTTTACCGTCAGCTGTCAGCTGTCAGCCGCCTCCCGCAACCGCCCCGGCCGGCAAAGCGCCACGTACGCCGCCAACGCCAGCACCCCGCAGCCCAGGACCACCAGCGCCAGCAGCGTCGCCGACGGCCGTCCGCCGATGCTGCTCAGCGGTGCGACCACCGCGCCGCACAGGAAGTTGCCCGTCCCCAGCAGCGCCGAGGCCGTCCCCGCCGACTGCGGCTCGACCAGACTCAGCGCCTGCGCCGCCGTGTTCGGCAGCACCACCCCGAGGCTGCCCATCAGGACGAACAACGGCGGACAGAACCCGGCCAGCCCGAAGTCCCACACCGTCGTCAGCAGCACCAGCGCCACCCCGGCCGCGACCGCCGTCCCGAGCCCGGCCAGCATCAGCGACCGCGCCGCGAAGCGCGGCGCCAGTACCCGCCCGTTCAGCTGGGTCATCACCACGATGGACAGCGAGTTCAGCCCGAACAGCAGGCTGTAGGTCTGCGGCGAGACCTGGTACACGTGCTGCAGCACCGTGGACGACCCGCTGATGTACCCGAACAGCGCGCCGAACGCCAGCGAGCTGGTCAACGCCAGCCCCAGGAAGGGCAGATGGCGCAGCAGCCGACCGATGGTGCGCAGCGCCGCGCCCACCCCGCCGCCCACCCGGGCCTGCGGTGGCAGGCTCTCGCGCAGTGCCCCGAAGGCGGCCAGGGTGAGCAGCAGTCCGAGCCCCGTGAGCGCCCCGAAGGTGCCGCGCCAGGAGGTGAACCGCATCAGCTGTGCCCCGATGACCGGGGCGAGGATCGGTGCCAGCCCGGATATCAGCGCGATCGAGGCGAGGAAGCGCAGCATCGCGACGCCCTGGAAGCGGTCCCGGGCGACGGCGCGTCCGATCACCAGCCCCGCCGACCCGGCGACGCCCTGGACGAAGCGGGCCGCGATCAGCACCGTGAGGTTCGGCGCGAGCACGCACACCACGCTGGCCAGGGTGTAGACGACCAGCCCGGCGAGCAGCGGCGGGCGGCGTCCGAAGCGGTCGCTGAGCGGCCCGAAGAGCAGCTGCCCGGCCGCGACCCCGAACATCGAGAAGGTCAGGGTGAGCTGGACGGCCGCCGGTTCGGCAACGAGGTCGTCGGCGATCGCGGGCAGGCCGGGGAGGTAGAGGTCGGTGGTGAGCGGACCGAGCGCGGTGAGACCGCCGAGGACGGCGATGGTGGCCCGGCCGACAGCGGCCGTCGGGCCGACGGCCGGTGCCGTGCCGGTTGCTGGGGCGGGAGCGGTCGACATGTCGTCGGTCGGACCGACGGTCGGGCCGGGCATGGCTCTCCTAACGGACGCGGTGTCATGGGGTTCGTTCGCGATCCGTCCTATCGCAGCCCGGCGGGCGTGACGACGGCAGGGGTACACCGGGACGGATCCGCCCACCGGCCGATCCACAGCACGCGCACGACGACGGCCCGCCCGCACCTTCCGGTGCCCGGCGGGCCGTTCGTTCCCTGGTCAGGACGGCTGATCCGGGATCAGCGCCCGGTCAGCACCCTCAGTGCTTGGCGACGTGCTCGGCCCGGAGGGCCGCCTGCAGCGTCGCGCCGTCCTGCCACGCGTAGAGCTGGTTGCCGGTGAGCGTCACATTGTAGTGCCCGCAGGTGCCGGTGGCCTTGGCCGCGATGCCCTCCGGGAACCAGCCCGCCTTGAGCGAGACCGGCACCGGGTGCTGGCCCTTGCCCGGCAGGCCGACGCTGCAGCCGACGGGCAGCCGACCCTCGGGGAGGGTGGCCCGCAGCAGCCGGTCGTCGCCCGTGGTGGACATCAGGTACCTGACCGAGGAGGCGTTGTCGGGCAGCCAGGTGGGCATCGAGCGGCGCTCGGCCTTGGCCTGCGAGCCGCTGTCGTACGAGACCTGCTCCTGGTGGCGCCCGTCGTACCACTCGGACACGCGCGGGCCGATCGCCACGACGACCACGGCGACGGCCATGCCGGTGCCCGCGACTCCCAGCGCGACCTTGCTCACGATGCCCTTCATGCCTGACTGCCCTCTCCGTGTGCGTTGCCGATGCGTCCGGTGCGGACGGGACCGTGGCCGGTCCGCCCGTGCCCCGTCCGGGCTGAGCGGTCCGCCGGCCGGGTGTATCCATGGTGGCCCGGGCCGTCCTGCCTGAGCGTCACCACGAGGTCGCGTTCTTGCATCCAACCCACGGGGTACCGTCTCCACCTTCAGGCGTATGTCCATGGGCCCGGCCCCGGACGTACGCCGTCCGGCGCTCAGGCTGACACGCCGGGTTCGGGTACGTCCCGAGCCTCGATCGAGCCTGACTCAAGCGGGGCTCCGCCGCAGCCCGGCCTGCTGCACCCGGGGCACCGGCGGAGCGCGGCCGGCCGGCCGCGGGCGGTGGGTCAGACGGCTGCGGGCGGTGGGTCAGACGGTCGCGGGAACCGGCCGGGTGACGGGGAAGGGGCGGCCGTCGAGGGTCCAGTGCGGGTCGATCGGACGCAGCAGCGAGGCGTACACCTGGGCGGCGACGTCGGGGTGGCGGATCTCGCCGGCGGGCGGGCCAGCCGGGATGTCGTGCCCGGCGCAGGCCACCCAGGCGGTCCGCTCCTCGGCCGTGCGGCCGCCGTGGCCGCCGGCGTCGACGTGCCCGTGGTCGGTGACCACGATGACGGTCCACTGCTCCTGGGCGTAGTCCTCCCGGCCGCGGACGGCGTCCAGCAGGCGGCCGAGGCGCTCGTCGGCGGTGCGCATCGAGGCGCGGTACTCCTCGCCGCAGCCGAGGAAGTGGGCGGTCTCGTCCACCGCGCCGAGGTAGACGAAGGAGGCTTCGGGGTCGGCGGTGCCGAGGACGTGGACGGCCTCCCGGGTGACCTCCTCGTCGACGGCCTCCCAGGCCTCCGGGGTGTCCTCGGCCGGAGCCACGTAGGAGAGCCGGCCGGGAGCGCGGAACAGCGGGCCGCCGGACTCGTTGATCATCAGCGGGTCCCAGCCGGCCGCGACGAAGGTGCGGCGGCGGTCGCCGCGGTTGAGGCGGGTGGCGAAGTCGGGGAAGACGTCCAGCCGGTTGCCGCCCAGGTGGTTGCCCCAGACGCCGTGCTTGGCGGGCTCGACGCCGGTCACGATGGTGGCCCAGCAGGGTCCGGACATGGTGGGCGTGGAGTCCGCGACCGTCACCGGCACCAGGAATCCGGCCTCGGCGACCTCCTGGAGGCGCGGCATCGGCACCTGCGCCAGGTAGTCGTGGCGGACTCCGTCGATCCCGACCACGAGGACGCGGGGGCGGGGCCACTGGGCTGCGGACATGGTGGAGCTTCCTTTCGGTCGTGCACACCCGGCCGCGCCCGCCGAGGGCGCCGCCGACCGCGCCATGCTCCACGGCCCGCCGTACCGCGCAGCGTCGGGCCGTCGAACGGCAGGTGTCCGTGAGGTGTCGGGCGGTTGCCCGAGGCGCCCGGAGGCCGAGCTTCCGCGGGCGCCCGCCCGTCAGGCGGTCGCCCGGACGAAGCGGCGGTCCGACCCGGCGAGCAGGGCGGCCGGGCCCGCCGCGCGCAGGACGACGTCCAGGACGCGGTCCGGGTCCGCGGCGTAGCAGTTCGCGAACCAGGGCAGGTTGGCCTCGACCACGGCCCAGTGCTCGGCCGGGTCGTACGGGTCGGCGATCGGGCCGACGTCCAGTGCGACGGCGCTGGGCAGGGTGTCCCCGACGGCCTCCAGCAGCCGGCGGGCGAAGGCGGTCGCCCCGGCGGTCAGCGGCGCCGGGTCGAGCCGGCCGAAGCGGGCGTACCGGCTGCCGGTGAGCACCTCGCCGTCGCGCAGGAACAGCCGGTACTCCGCGGCGAAGGTCACCGGCTCGCTGACCAGGACGGGGGTGTCCGGGCCGATCCGCTCGCCGGTGCGGGGCAGCCGGGAGCCGTCCGGGTAGACCGCGGGCGGGATCGACTTGTCGGCCGGCGGCTTGACGAAGGCCGGGTGGCGCAGCGTCCAGGCCTCGGCCAGGGTGGTGAGTTCGATCCGACGGCGGGTGAACGCCTCGGGGAGCCGGGCGAGCCAGTCGTCCTCCGGTTCCAGCAGGGCGAGCCCCAGCGGCCCCGCGATCCGGGCGGCGGCGAGGGGCCCGCCGTACCAGTGGACGGGCCGCCCGGCGAGCCGCCCGACCTGCGCCGGGCCGGACAGCACGGCGGTGGCCAGGCCCCGGCGGGCGGCGGCCGCGGTGAGCAGGGAGGTGGTGCCGGTGGGCTGGGCGGAGGTGAGCAGGACGGGCTTCCCCGCGTCGACCGTCACCGCCTTGGCCACCACGGGATCGGCTGTCACCGCATCGGCCGTCACGGCATCGGCTGTCACCGCATCGGCCGTCACGGCTGCGGCCGGAACTCGTGGACGACCTCGATGCGGCCAACGATGTGCCGGTTGAACTCGGCCAACTCCTCAGCCGACACCCAGAGTTCAAGGATGGTCCGGCCGCCGGCCCGCTGCACCGGGTAGCGGGCGAGGAAGTCCGTCTCCACCTCGAAGCGGGTGACGTACCCGACGCCGGAGGCGGGCACGTTCCAGTCGCGGGCGATCCGGATCGCGTAGTCCTCGTTCAGTACGGGGTAGAAGATCGGCTGCTCGGGCAGCCGCGGCGGCCAGGCGCGCCAGTCGGCGGCCTCGACCAGGGCCAGCTCCTGCGGGCCGGTGGGGCGCCAGAGGGTGGTGGTCGGGGGCCGCTGCCGGACGGACTGACTGGTCATGGCGGGGACGGTAGCCGGGCCACGACGGACCCGGCCACCGGATTTCGCCGCTCCGGGAGGGACGGGAGAGGACGAGGAGAGGAGAGGAAGGGAGTGGACGGCCCGTCAGCGGTAGGCGGACTCGCCGGTGATGGCCTCGCCGAGGACCAGGGTGTGAATCTCGCTGGTGCCCTCGTAGGTGAGCACCGACTCCAGGTTGTTGGCGTGCCGCAGCACCGGGTACTCGGTGGTGATGCCGTTGGCCCCGAGGACGGTCCGGGCGCTGCGGGCGATCTCCAGCGCGGTACGGACGTTGTTGAGCTTGCCGAAGCTGATGTGCGCCGGGCGGGCCGCGCCCTGCTCCTTCAACCGGCCGATCCGCAGGGCCACCAGGTACGCCTTCTCGACCTCCAGCATCATCTCGACCAGCTTCTGCTGGGTCAGCTGGAAGCCGGCGATCGGACGGTCGAACTGGATCCGGCTCTTCGCGTAGTCCAGGGCGGCGGTGTAGCAGTCGCGGGCGGCGCCGACGGTGCCCCAGAGGATGCCGTAGCGGGCCTCGCCGAGGGAGGACAGCGGCCCGCGCAGACCGGTGACGCCGGGCAGCACCGCGTCGGCGGGCAGCACCACCTCGTCGAAGGCCAACTCGCTGGTGACGGAGGCGCGCAGGGAGAGCTTGCCGTGCACGTCGGTCGCGGTCAGGCCGCGGGTGCCGCGCTCGACCAGGAAGCCGCGCACCCCCTCCTCGGTCTGCGCCCAGACCACGGCGACGTCCGAGATGCTGCCGTTGGTGATCCACATCTTGCTGCCGGACAGCACCCAGTCGCCGCCCTTGCGGACCGCCCGGGTGCGCATGTTCGCCGGGTCCGAGCCGAAGTCGGGCTCGGTGAGGCCGAAGCAGCCGATCAGCTCACCGGCCGCCATGCCGGGCAGCCAGCGCTGCTTCTGCTCCTCGGAGCCGAAGGCGTGGATCGAGCGCATCGCGAGCGAGCCCTGGACGGAGACGAAGCTGCGCAGCCCCGAGTCGGCCGCCTCCAGCTCCATGCAGGCGACCCCGTACGCGACGGCGTCGGCGCCCGCGCAGCCGTAACCGTCGAGGTGCATGCCGAGCACGCCGAGGGCGCCGAGTTCGGGGGCGAGCTCACGCGCCGGGAAGACACCGCGCTCGAACCACTCACCGATGTTCGGGCGGATCCGCTCCTCGGTGAACCGGCGGACGGTGTCGCGGATCAGCCGCTCCTCGTCGGAGAGGAGGTCGCCGACCGCGAGCAGGTCGGACGGGTCGATCCGGGTCGGCTTCGTCATTGAAGCTCCTTGTAGTCTCGGCGGGACACCGGCGAGTATTCCGCAACCCGACCGGCGTCGGACCGACGGGAGCGAGTGAGGAAGGCGACATGTCCAGCACGGCGTACGTGGTCGACCAGGTGACGGCCGAGGAACTGGAGCGCTCGGTGGCCGAGTTCGCCGGGCTGCTGACGGAGACCGTCGACGGCGGCTCCTCGGTCGGGTTCCTCGCCCCGCTGGAGCCGGACGAATCATCGGCGTGGTGGCGGGCGCTCGTCCCGGAGCTCGCGGCCGGACGGCTGGTGCTGTGGACGGCCCGGGCGGCGGCCGACGGGCGGCTCGCCGGGACGGTCCAGCTGCGGCCGGCGGCGACGGCGAACGGGCGGCACCGGGGCGAGGTGGCCAAGCTGATGGTGCGCCCGGCGGACCGCGGACACCGGTTGGCCGGGCGGCTGCTGGCGGCACTGGAGGAGCGGGCGGCGGAGTCGGGGATCCGGCTGCTGGTACTGGACACCGAGACGGGCAGCCCGGCCGAGCGGATGTACGAGGCGGCGGGCTGGACCAGGGTCGGCTCGGTGCCGGACTACGCGACCGATCCGACCGGCACCCTGCACCCGACCACCATCTTCTTCAAGTCGCTGGTGCGCTGACGGGAGGACCGCAGCGGAACGGCCGGTCCGGAGCAGCCGGTCCGGACCGGCCAGGACAGGATCACCGGGACAGGACTGCCGGAACAGGACTGCCGGTACGGAACCCGGAAGGGGAGGCGGAGCATGAAGCGTTGGGCGCTGGTCGTCGAGGAGACGGTGGGCATCGGTAGGGACCGGACCTGGGGCAGCAAGGTGCTCGGCGAGGTCGAGGGCACCCGCGAGGAGGCCGTCGCGGAGCTGCGGCGCATCGTCCCGACCTACACCCCGGACCATCCGATGAGCAGCCGACGGAAGACGCTGCTCCGAGACGGGGACACCTACCTGCTGATCCTCCAGGGGAGCATGCGCGACTACCACTGCGTGTTCAAGGTGTGGGAGCTGCTGTGGGACAGCAAGCGGCCGGAGGTCCAGGCGGAGCGGTTGACGACCGACGACTGACGACCGACGACTGACGGCCGACAGATGACAACTTTCAGCGAACGGATAACAGATTTCGAACTCTGTCATCCGTTCGCTGAAAGTTGTCCGTCGTCAGCCCTCACCCCACCCCGCACAGCCGCAGCACCGCCGTCGTCGCCGCGGCAGCCACGACCACCAGCGGGAACGGCGCCTTGCGCCACGCGAGGACCCCGGCGACCAGCACACCCGCCGGACGGGCCCATCCGGAGAAGCCGTGCCCCTGAGTCAGCGCGCCGGTCGCCACCAGCGCAACCAGCAGCACCGCCGCCGCGACCGTCAGCAGGTGGCGCAGTCGCTCCGAGAGCGCGAGCCGGCGCCCCAGCAGCGGACCGGCCACGCGGTAGGCGTACGTCCCGACGGCCAGCAGCAGTACCGCATAGAGGGGCATCATCGGACGTCCTCCTTCCCGGCCGCCGCGGCGACCACCGACTCCGACTCCCCCGGCTCAGCCGCAACCCCCGGCTCCACCGGCCCAGGCTCCGGCCCCGACCCCGACCCCGACCCCGACTCCGGCTCCGACGCCACCGCCGGCCGCCCGGCGAGCAACAGTCCCACCAGGGCGAGCAGCACGGGCAGCCCGGCCGGCACGAACGGCGTGGCCGCGACGGCCACCACCGCGCCCGCCACCGCCGCCGTACGGGTACCGCGGTCGGCGAGCGAGGGAAGCACCAGGGCGAGCAGCACCGCGGGGAAGGCCGCGTCCAAGCCGAACACGTCGGTGTCCCCGATCAGCCCGCCGGCGAGCCCGCCGAGCAGCACCGCGACGTTCCACACCACGAACAGCGAGACCCCGCAGATCCAGAACACCGCCCGGCGCCGCCGCGGTTCGCTCTCCTGCAACGCGAAGGCCGCACTCTCGTCGGTGAGCAGCTGCGCTCCGAACAGCCGCTGCCACCAAGGGCCTTGGAGGACGTCGGCGACGGCGAAGCCGAAGGGCAGCAGCCGGGCGTTGAGCACCAACCCGGTGGCGACGGCCGCGAGCACGCCGCCGCCGGACAGTACGACACCGACGGCCGCGAACTGCGAGCCGCCCGCGAAGACGAGGACGGAGAGGGCCACCGGCACCCAGAGCGGCAGGCCTCCGGAGACGCTGATCGCACCGAAGGAGGCGCCGACCAGCGCGTCGGCGAGGCAGACCAGGGCGATGTCGCGCAGGGTGGCATGTTCGAGTGTTCGGAGAAACGAACGCATGTCCATGAGAGTGAACCCGCGACACCCGGTTCGTCAAGGCGAACAGAGTGACCGGCACAGCGAACGATGCTCGCCGACGAGGCCCCCGGGGGCGGCCGTGGCAGCATGAACGACACCGACCGGCACCAGCCGGAACCCAAGCGGCACCAGCAGCGGGAAGCCGACCGAAGGAGCCTGGAGAAAGCGTGAGTGGCGAGGATGAGTGACCGGACCCCCCGGCCCGAGGGTGCCAACGGCTCCGGTACGGAGCTGATCGGCCAGATCGCCGCGGCCATCCGGCGCGAACGCGAGCGCGGCGGACTGTCGATGACCGAGCTGGCCCGCCGCGCCGGCATCGCCAAGTCGACGCTCTCCCAGCTGGAGTCGGGCGCGGGCAACCCCAGCGTGGAGACGCTCTGGGCGCTCGGGGTGGCGCTGAACGTGCCGTTCAGTCGGCTGGTCGACCCGCCGCGCCCGACCGTCAAGGTGCTGCGGGCCGGAGAGGGGCCGGTGACCCACTCCGAACGGGCCGACTACGCGGCCACGGTGCTCTCCTCCTGCCCGCCGAACGCCCGGCGGGACATCTACCGGATCGAGGCCCAGCCGGGCGAGACCAGGGCCTCCGACCCGCACATGCCCGGCACCGTCGAACACGTGATGATCGGGTCGGGCCGAGCCCTGGTCGGCCCGAGCGAGGCGCCGGTCGAGCTGGGCCCGGGCGACTACATCAGCTACCCGGGCGACGCCCCGCACGTGTTCCGCGCCCTGGCCCCGGACACCCTCGCGGTGATCGTGATGGAGCACATCTGACGGACCGCCTCCGCCGTCGAACGGCGGGAACGGCGGCGAACGGCTGACGGCCCGACGGCTGACAGATTTCAAAATCTGTCAGCCGTCAGCTGTTATCCGTTATCTGTTACCTGTCATCTGTCATCTGTCAGCCGTCACCTGTTCGCCGCCGCCGCGCGCCCCGGCGCTACTTCAACAGCCCGTCCAGGAAAGGGTTCCCGAACACCCGGTGCGGGTCGTACCGGTCCAGCGTGGCGACCGCCTCGTCCCAGCCGGGCCCACCGCCGGCGCGCAGGCTGTCCGGGATGACCCGGCCGATCAGGTCCTGGTCGGACCAGGCCGCGTCCGTGGTGTAGGCCCAGCCCTTGGACCACTCGACCCGCATCCCCGCCCGGGTGCCGTCGAAGGTGCGCAGCAGCCACTGCTCCAGGTCCCGGGCGAAGCGCTCCAGTCCGGGCGTACCGGGGAAGGCGAGGACGTCGAGCCACACCGCGGTGTCCCACTCCGGCCGGTCCGCCCGCGGGCGCAGCGCGGACAGCAGCGGGGGCCGGGCCCCGGGGATGCCGGAGGAGGTCGGGTCGTCCAGGCCGGTGACCCGGATCTCCACCGCGCCGTTCACCGGGTACTCGCCCCGGGCCTGGTACTCCCCGAGCAACTGTCGGTAGTAGGCGGCGAATTCGCTGACCACCCACTGCAGGTCGGCACGCTTGGTGAGGATCGCGTAGCCGTTGGCGGTGACTCGCAGGGTGGTGGGCCGGACGTACTGCAGCAGGGCGCGCGAGGGGCCCCAGAGGTCGGAGCGCAGGCCGTCGGCGAGCAGGTGGGTGATCAGGTCGCCGGTGAGCAGGTCGCGCAGCAGTCCGCCGGAGAGCAGGACGTCGGTGAGGTCACCGGTGAGCGCCACCTTGGCGACGAGGTACTGGAGTTGGCCGAACAGCGGGGCCGATCCCCAGGCGCCGGAGACGATTTGGCCGGCCAGTCGAGCCACCGGTTCCGGAATGCTGTCCGAGAACGGGTAGTTGTAGGGCTGGTCGACGGCCCTGGAGGCGAGCGGCTTGCTCGGGGTGACGGTCCAGGTCTTGAGCCACGGGTAGTCGGTGTAGGCGAACCAGATCGCCTCGACCCGGCCGTCGCGCTCGACGAACTCGGCCAGCGTGCGCGGGCCACCGCCGCCGCCCAGCAGTCCGCCGAGCAGTCCGCCACCGCCGGTGGCGGTCCCCGGGCGGGCGAACAGGTCGCTGGCCGGGATGTCCAGTCGGCTGACGCAGCGCAGCGGGCGGTCGGCTCCGGCGCGCAGCACCACCTCGGTGAGGAAGGCGCGGCCCAGGTGCACCAGGAAGGCGGCGCTGTCGGCCTCGGCGCGGTCGAAGGTGCGCAGCCCGTAGCGGCCGGTGGCCGGGTCCAGGACGACGGCGGTGAGCCGGACCACCTGGTTGCTGACCGAGCCGTAGCCGTGCCCGTCCGGCCGCAGTTCGCCGCCGGCCGGGGCGGCGGTGCCGTGGCCGCCGATGGCGAGCACGCCGCCGACGGTGAGGTCGCCGGGCGCCGGGCAGGCCGTCAGACCGAGGCCCCGGTCGGTCAGGTGGACGAGCAGCGCCTCCATGCTCGCGCCGGTCTGCACCCGGACGGTGCTGGGCGAGTCGGCGGTGATGGCGGTGAGGTACCGGTTGGTGTCCACCAGCAGGACGCGGGCGGTGTCCGGGGTCCCGTTGGCGACGGTGAGCGGCGCCCAGGTGTGCCGGTAGCCGGTGGCGCGCAGCCGCCAGCCGTTGGCGTGCGCCCAGTCGGCGAGGGCCGGTACCTCCTCGGGGGTGCGCGGCGCGCAGGTCCACAGCTGGTCGGTGCGGATCTCGCCGGACCAGTTCTGGAAGACCCGCTGGTAGAGCTCGGTGCCGGCGGGCAGCCCGGGCGGTACGGGCGTGGCGGCCTCGGCACTGTCCGGGCCGATGGTGCCGCGCAGCAGCCAGGCCGCGCCGCCGAGCGCCGCCGAGGCGCCGAGCAGTCGCCGCCTGGTCAGGCCGCGGCTGGGCTCCCGGGCGGACTCCCGGCCCGACTCCCGGGCGGTGCCCCGGCCGCTCCCCCGGCCGTCCGCCGCGCCGTATGTGTCACTGCCGTATGTGTCACTGGTGTCACTGGTGCCATGGCCGTCGTGTGCTGTGGTCATCCGGTCCGCCCCCTGCGTCGGTTCCCCGGGCCGGGTCGCGGCACTCCGGGGCGGTCGGTCTCCGCCCGACCCGGTCAGGAGCGTACGAAGTGCCGTACGACCGTTTGAAGCGATCCAGCCGGGATCTCACTCGTTCGAGTGATCATGGCGCGAACGGCTGAGAACCGTCCAGCCCCGTCCTCGACGTGGCACGCGACGACGCGGTGAACAACCGCCCGGCGCGGCCGAGCCCCGTACGGCACGGCTCAGCGCTGCGCGGCGAGGGCGGCCTCCGCACAGCGCTGCCGGCGGTCGGCCGCCGTGCCGGGCAGGCAGGCCCGGTCCTTCATCGGACGCCCGCCCGCCAGGTCGGACAGGTGTGCCCCCGCCAGGGCGGGCGCCTCGGCGTGCTCCGCCGAGTCGCGGCCGAGCCGGCAGACCAGTTCGTTCCCGCGCAGCCCGGCGAAGGCCTTGCCGTTGACGTCCTTCAGGCAGGGCATGCCGAACATCCGGGAGCGGTGGGCGCCGCGCGGCGCCAGTTCCACGGCGATCGCCTCGGAGCGGGCGTCGGCGTCGTTGCTGGTCATGCCGTCATGGTGGGGCCCGGCCGGGTGGCCGTCCAGCGTGGCCACGGGGGACGGCGGGCTGTTGCCCGGCCGTTCGGCAGGCGCATAGGTTGACCGTGACCGCCCCCCCCGACCGGAGGCCCCACCATGCCCTCGTCCGTGCCGCCGACCGCCACCGACCCGACCGACGCAGCCGCCGGTACCGCCACTGGCGCCGTCACCGTCGCCGTGGCCCAGCCCGTCTGCGCCGCCCCCGGCCACGCGGACACCCTGGACGTCAACGTCGGACGGCACGCCGAGGCCGTCCGGGCGGCGGGCACCCGCCTGGTGGTGTTCCCCGAGCTGTCCCTGACCGGCTACGACCTGACCGCCGCCGCCGTCGACCCGGCGGACCGGCGGCTCGCCCCGCTGGTCGAGGCCTGCGCCGCCACCGGCGCCCTCGCGCTGGTCGGCGCGCCGGTCGCGGAGGCCGACGGGCGCGAGTCCATCGCCACCCTGGCGGTCACCGGCGAGGGCGCCGCGGTCGTCTACCGGAAGATGCGCCTGCACGGCCCCGAACTCGACCGCTTCACCCCGGGCGAGAAGCCCTTCGTGCTGGAGCTGGACGGCTTGCGGCTCGGCCTCGCGGTCTGCGCCGACGCCGCCGACCCGACGCACGCCGAGGAGACCGCCGCGCTCGGCATCGACGCCTACGTCGCCTCCACCCTGTACGGCCCGGGCCCCGCGCAGGCCGAGCGGCTCGCCGGGCACCTGCGGGAGCGGACCACGGCGCACCGGGTCTGGGGCGTGCTGTCCACCAGCGCCGGGGCCAGCGGCGAGTTCCCGGAGACCTCGGGCCGCTCCGGGGTGTGGGCGCCGGACGGCACGGTGGTCGGTCAGCTCGGTGCCGAGGCCGGCGGGCTGCTCCGCGCCGAGCTGCCCCGCCTCCAGCTCCACCCCTGAGCCCCACCCCCCTGAGCCCCGCCTCCAGCCCCGCCCACCCCGCAACCGGGCCGCCGAGCGACGCCCGGCGGATCGCGGGCCCCGGGTGGAAATACCCGGGGCCCGCGCGCGGCTGTCGTGATCGGAACACCGGTGACCGGGCGATCGGGCCCGTACAGGAGGTACAGCGCGCGATGGGTGACCAGCGGGAGAAGCCGCAGGAGTACCGGGTCGAGCACGACTCGATGGGCGAGGTCCGGGTGCCGGCCGCCGCGAAGTGGCAGGCGCAGACGCAGCGGGCGGTGGAGAACTTCCCGGTGTCCGGCCAGCGGCTGGAGCGTGCGCACATCGCCGCCCTGGCCCGGATCAAGGCGGCCGCGGCGCGGGTGAACGCCCGGCTCGGGGTGCTGGACGAGGAGACGGCCGGGGCGATCGCGGCGGCGGCCGAGGAGGTCGCGGAGGGCCGCTGGGACGCCGAGTTCCCGGTGGACGTCTTCCAGACCGGATCGGGCACCTCGTCCAACATGAACGCCAACGAGGTGATCGCCACCCTGGCCGGCGAGCGGCTGGGGCGGCCGGTCCACCCGAACGACCAGGTGAACGCGAGCCAGTCGTCCAACGACGTGTTCCCGTCCTCGATCCACATCGCCGCCACCGCCGCCGTCACCCACGACCTGATCCCGGCGCTGGAGCACCTGGCAGAGGCGCTGGAGCGCAAGTCCGTGGAGTTCGCGCAGGTGGTCAAGTCGGGCCGCACCCACCTGATGGACGCCACGCCCGTCACCCTGGGCCAGGAGTTCGGCGGCTACGCGGCGCAGGTGCGGCACGGCCGGGAGCGGCTGCTGGCCACCCTCCCCCGGGTCGCCGAACTGCCGCTCGGTGGAACGGCGGTGGGCACCGGCATCAACACCCCGCCCGGCTTCCCGGCGGCCGTCATCGAGGAGTTGGCCCGCGCCACCGGGCTGCCGCTGACCGAGGCCCGCGACCACTTCGAGGCGCAGGGCGCGCGGGACGCGCTGGTCGAGCTGAGCGGCCAACTGCGCACGGTGGCGGTCGGGTTCACGAAGATCGCGAACGACCTGCGGTGGATGGGCTCCGGCCCGCGCACCGGCCTGGGCGAGATCAACCTGCCGGACCTGCAGCCCGGTTCGTCGATCATGCCGGGCAAGGTGAACCCGGTGCTGCCCGAGGTGGTGCTGATGGTCGCCGCCCAGGTGGTGGGCAACGACGCGACGGTGACGCTGGCCGGCGCCAGCGGCAACTTCGAGCTCAACGTGATGCTCCCGGTGATCGCCCGCAATGTGCTGGAGTCGGTGCGGCTGCTGGCCAACAGCGCCCGGCTGCTGGCGGACCGGACGGTGGACGGCATCACCGCGAACGTGGAGCGGGCCCGTGAGTACGCGGAGTCCTCGCCCTCGGTGGTGACGCCGCTGAACCGGTACATCGGGTACGAGGAGGCGGCGAAGGTCGCCAAGCAGGCGCTGGCCGAGCGGAAGACCATCCGTCAGGTGGTGCTGGAGCGCGGGTACGTCGAGCGGGGCGCGCTCACCGAGGAGCAGCTGGACCGGGCGCTGGACGTGCTGCGGATGACGCACCCCTAGCCGGACCTGCCCCCGGCCGGACGGGCACCCCAGCCGGACGTGCGCCGGGGCGCGGCGGGCACTCGCGTGCCCTCCGTGCCCCGGACGCGGGCTGCGGGGAAGGTCAGCCCTTGGCGCGGCCGGCCCGGCCGAGCCGCATCGCTGCTCCGTTCGACGTGATCGTGGCCATCGAGATCGCCGCGAGGCCCAGCAGGAACATCACGGCACCGACGATGACGCAGGTGACGATGTTCTTGCCGTGCGCGACGGACCCGGAGACGGCCCAGGGAGAGATGATCGTCCAGACACCGAGCGCGGCGGCGGCCCAAGCCCTCGCGTGGGTGCGCTCGTAGGCCGAGCCGTAGCCGGCCATCAGCGCGGTGTAGGCCAGACCCACGATCAGGCAGGTCACGGTCAGGGTGCTGAACGCGGTGAAGCCGACGATCCAAGGCGATGCCGCCAGGAAGAGACCGGCCAGGACGGCCAGGGCTTCGATGCCCTGGGCGCGGGGGGTCGTGGTGACCCGCTCGTAGTGTTCCCGGAGTTCGACGATGTCCGGGTGGTGCTCCATGCCCGTCGGGATATGGGTTGCCACCGATACCACCTCCTGTGGTTCCGGACCATGGAAGGGGCAAGCCCCGTACCCATTCTGGCGCTTCTCCAAGGTTTTGCACCCGATAGTCCGGAATGACCGATAACCATCCGGTCACGCCGGTGACCTGTGTCTCAACACTCCGGTGGTCCATTGCCTATGCAACTCGTTGCATAGCAGGATGCGGGCATGGCACTGGAGCACGCGATCCTCGTCTCGCTGCTGGAGCAGCCCGGCTCCGGGTACGAACTGGCCCGGCGCTTCGACCGCTCCATCGGACGCTTCTGGACCGCCACCCACCAGCAGATCTACCGGGTGCTGCGGCGGATGGAGGCGGACGGCTGGGTGGCCGCCGAGGAGGTCGCGCAGGACGGCCGCCCGGACAAGAAGGTGTACTCGGCGTCCGGGCCCGGACGGGCCGCGCTGGCCGGCTGGCTGCGCGAACCGGTCGAACCGGAGACCGTGCGGCACGAGCTCGCGGTCAAGATCCGGGCCGCCGCCTTCGACGACCCGGCCGCGCTGATCTCCGAGGTCGAGCGGCACCGCGAGAGCCACGCCGCCCTGCTCGCCCGCTACCTGCACGGCGAGCAGCGGGACTTCCCCGACCTCACCGCACTGGACACCCGACAGGAACTCCAGCACGTGGTGCTGCGCGGCGGCATCGAGTTCGAACGGATGACCCTCGCCTGGCTGGACGACGTGCTCGCCACCCTGCGCCGGCTCGCGGACGACGGACGGGACCGGAAGACGGACGACAGATGACAGGTGACAGCCGACGGACGACACCTTTCAGATGACAGAGTCTGAAATCTGTCATCTGACATCTGTCATCTGAAAGCTGTCCGCTGAACCCTGTTCGCTGAAAGCCGTTCACCGGCCCCCGGCCGCCGAACCCCCGCCGAGCCCTCACCCCCTCGACCCCCAGGGAGCCCCTGATGCTCTTCAACCCGCGCACCTACGACCCCGCGCAGTTCGACGAGCCGACCCGTCGGCTGCTGCGCGCGACCGTCGACTGGTTCGAGTCCCGCGGCAAGAAGGCGCTCATCGACACCTACATCGACCGCGCCTGGTACAGCGACTTCCTCGAATTCGCCGCGCGGGAAGGCCTGTTCGCGGAGTTCCTGACCCCGTCCGCGGCCGACCCCGAGAAGCGCTGGGACACCGCGCGGATCGCCGAGCTGAACGAGATCCTCGGCTTCTACGGCCTCGGCTACTGGTACACCTGGCAGGTCACCATCCTGGGCCTCGGCCCGGTCTGGCAGAGCGAGAACGAGGCCGTCCGGGCCCGCGCCGCCAAGCTCCTCGCCGAGGGCCACGTGATGGCGTTCGGCCTGTCCGAGCGCACCCACGGCGCCGACATCTACTCCACCGACATGATCCTCACCCCGGACGGCGAGGGCGGCTTCACCGCCACCGGCCCCAAGTACTACATCGGCAACGGCAACGTGGCCGGCCTGGTCTCGGTCTTCGGGCGCCGCTCGGACGTCGAGGGCCCGGAGGGCTACGTCTTCTTCGCCGCCGACAGCCGCCACGAGGCGTACCACCTGGTCAAGAACGTGGTGAACGCCCAGATGTACGTCAGCGAGTTCCGCCTGGAGGACTACCCGGTGCGGGCCGAGGACGTGCTGCACACCGGGCAGGCCGCCTTCGACGCCGCGCTGAACACCGTCAACGTCGGCAAGTTCAACCTCTGCACCGCCTCCGTCGGCATCTGCGAGCACGCGATGTACGAGGCCGTCACGCACGCCCACAACCGGGTGCTGTACGGCCGCAAGGTCACCGACTTCCCGCACGTGCGACGGGAGCTGACCGACGCGTACGCCCGCCTGGTGGCGATGAAGCTGTTCAGCGCGCGGGCCGTGGACTACTTCCGTACCGCCTCCGCCGAGGACCGCCGCTACCTGCTGTTCAACCCGATGACCAAGATGAAGGTCACCACCGAGGGCGAGAAGGTCATCGACCTGATGTGGGACGTCATCGCGGCCAAGGGCTTCGAGGCGGACACCTACTTCGACAAGGCCGCCAAGGACATCCGCGGCCTGCCGAAGCTGGAGGGCACCGTCCACGTCAACCTGGCGCTGATCCTCAAGTTCATGGGCAACTACCTGTTCGCGCCCGCCGACTACGCGCCGGTGCCGACCCGGCGGGACGCCGCCGACGACGCCTTCCTGTTCCGGCAGGGCCCGGCCCGCGGCCTCGGCGCGATCCGCTTCCACGACTGGCGCGCCGCCTACGACCGGCACGCCCAGCTGCCGAACGTCGCCCGCTTCCGCGAGCAGGCCGACGGCTTCTGCGAGCTGCTGCTCAAGCACGCGCCGAGCAAGGAGCAGCAGGCCGACCTGGACTTCCTGCTGGAGATCGGCCAGCTGTTCGCGCTGATCGTCTACGGCCAGCTGGTGCTGGAGCAGGCCGAGCTGACCGGGCTCGACGCGGACGTCCTGGACCAGGTCTTCGACGCGCTGGTCCGCGACTTCTCCGCGCACGCGACCGAGCTGCACGGCAAGGCGTCCGCCACCGAGGAGCAGGCCGCCTGGGCGCTGGCCAACGTGCGCCGCCCGGTGGCGGACGCCGAGCGCGCCGCGAAGGTGTGGGCCCGGGTCGAGGCGCTCTCCGGCGCGTACGAGATGCAGCCGTAAGGCCGGGAAGGACACACAGGACTCCGGGGGTGCCGGTCGGCGGACCGGCACCCCCGGATCACCTCTTCGGGGAACGGCGTCAGCCGTCGCCGAGGCCCATGTCGCGGGCCCGGGCGACCGCCTCGGCGCGGGTGGCCACGTGCAGCTTCTCGAAGATGTGGGTGACGTGGTTGCGGACGGTCTTCTCCGCGACCACCAGCTCCCGGGCGATCCGCCGGTTGTCGTGGCCGCGCGCCACCAGGTCCAGCACCTCGGCCTCGCGCGCGGTCAGGTCGGGGAAGAGCTGCCCGGCCTCGCGCATCTTCGCCCCGGCCAGCAGGCGGTGATCCGCCCGGCGACCTCGCCGCCGAACACCGCGCCGCCCGCCGCGACCGTGCGGACCGCGTGCAGCACCTCCTCCCGCCCGGCGCCCTTGACCAGGTAGCCGCGGGCGCCCGCCTGGAGCGCGGCGAGCAGGTTACGTCCCGTCCCGGTCCCGGTCGTGCGCCCACCCGCGTCCCGGCCCGTCCCGGCCCGTCCCGACCGCGCGAGCGCCCAGGTCCCGGCCACGTCCCGGGAGGCCCCGGGAGGTGGCCGGGAGGGCGCTGGGCGGCAGGCGGGAGACGCCCGGGACCGGCCCGCCGGGAGCGGCGTACGGTGGAACCGGAGGCCGCGAAATGCACGTCACCGGAACCCACTTCACCGACCGCACCGACGCCGGCCGCCGGCTGGCCGCCCGCCTCGCTCGGCTCGCCGGCCCCGGCACCGTGGTGGTCGCCCTGCCCCGCGGCGGGGTGCCGGTGGCCGCCGAGGTGGCGGCGGCGCTCGGCGCACCGCTGGACATCTGCGTGATCCGCAAGCTCGGCGTGCCGTACCAGCCCGAGCTGGGCATGGGGGCGATCGGCGAGGACGGCGTCCGGGTGCTGAACGAGCAGGTCATCCGGCTCGCCGGGGTCGGCGGGGAGCAGTTGGCGCAGGTGGAGCGGCGCGAGCGCGCCGAGCTGGAGCGCCGGGCCCGCCGCTACCGGGGTGACCGCCCGGCCGCCGACCTGCGCGGGCGCACGGTGGTCGTGGTGGACGACGGCATCGCCACCGGCTCCACGGCCCGGGCCGCCTGCCGGATCGTCCGGGCGCGCGGCGCGGCCCGGGTGGTGCTCGCCGTCCCGGTGGCGCCCCGGGACTGGACGGAGCGGCTGTCCGAGGTGGCGGACGAGCTGGTCTGCGTCGACACGCCGTCGCCGTTCTTCGCGATCGGCGAGTTCTACGCCGACTTCACCCAGACCGGCGACGAGGAGGTGCTGCGGCTGCTGGCCGAGGCCCGGGGCGAGCGGCCGGACCGGCCGGACACCGCCATCGACCGCGAGCTGCCGCTGCCCGTCGCCGGGGTCCGGCTGGCCGGCCGACTGACCGTCCCGGCCGGGGCGCGCGGGGTGGTGGTGTTCGCGCACGGCAGCGGCAGCGGCCGGCACAGTCCGCGCAACCGGCACGTCGCCCGCCATCTGAACCGGGCCGGGCTGGGCACCCTGCTGTTCGACCTGCTCACCGAGGACGAGGAGCCGGACCGGCGCAAGGTGTTCGACGTCGCCCTGCTCGGCGAGCGGCTGACCGCCGTCGCCCGGGAGCTGGACCGCACCGAGGGGGTGGGCGGCCTGCCGCTGGGCCTGTTCGGCGCCAGCACCGGCGCGGCCGCCGCGCTGTACACCGCCGCCGAACTGGGCCCGACGGTGCGCGCCGTGGTCTCCCGGGGCGGGCGCCCGGACCTCGCCGGGCCGGACGTCCTGGGCCGGGTCGGCGCGCCGACGCTGCTCGTGGTCGGCGCGCTGGACGCCACCGTGCTCGACCTCAACCGGCGGGCCCGGGCCCTGCTGGGCGGGGCGAGCGAGCTGGCGGTGGTGCCGCGCGCGAGCCACCTGTTCGAGGAGCCGGGCACCCTCGACCAGGCCGCTGAGCTGGCCGGGGACTGGTTCCTGCGGCACCTGCCGACCGACGGCGTACCGCCCGCCGACGGCAGGTAGAGCCGGTTGCGCAGATTTCGTGCGACCACCGCCCGGAGGCAGCACATATTGCGCAGCTCCAGCCGGGATTTCCTGATCAGCTTGTACACATTGAGCAGTGAAAAACCGGCCTGTTGCCCAACCCTCACGACAGGAGCAAGCTCTGCGCAACCGCACCGCCCACCCGTCGCCGTGCGGCAGCGATCCACGCGATCCGAACCGGAAGGCCCCGAGCCCCCGGAAACCCCCGGAAGCCTCAACGCCGAGGCCCTGAGTGGAGGAACGAGCGATGACCCCGCAGTCCCAGGCCCTTGAGCTGACCCCCGAGGAGCGCGAGGCCGGCCTCGACGCCGACCAGCTGCGCCGCCTCGTCGGCCTCGTCGAGCACGACCAGGCGTCCGACCCGTTCCCGGTCACCGCGCAGGACGCGGTCGTCTTCGTGGTCGGCAACGCCACCCAGACGGCCCAGTTCTACCAGGTCGTGTTCGGCATGGAGCTGGTCGCCTACTCCGGCCCGGAGACCGGCCGCCGCGACCGCAAGGCCTACGTGCTGCGCTCCGGCTCCTGCCGCTTCGTGATCAAGGGCGGCGTCCAGCCGGACAGCGTCCTGCTGGAGCACCACCGCCGCCACGGCGACGGCGTGGTCGACCTCGCCCTGGAGGTCCCGGACGTCGACAAGTGCATCGAGCACGCCCGCGCCAGCGGCGCCACCATCCTCGAGGAGCCGAACGACGTCTCGGACGAGAACGGCACCGTGCGCCGCGCGGCCATCGCCACCTACGGCGAGACCCGCCACACCCTGATCGACCGCTCCCGCTACAGCGGCCCGTACCTGCCGGGCTACGTCGTCGCCAAGAGCACCGTCGTCCACCCGGAGGGCTCGCCCAAGCGCCTGTTCCAGGCCCTCGACCACGCCGTCGGCAACGTCGAGCTGGGCCGGATGGACGAGTGGGTCCAGTTCTACAACCGGGTCATGGGCTTCGTGAACATGGCCGAGTTCGTCGGCGACGACATCGCCACCGAGTACTCCGCCCTGATGTCCAAGGTCGTCGCCAGCGGCAACCACCGGGTGAAGTTCCCGCTCAACGAGCCGGCCATCGCCAAGAAGAAGTCCCAGATCGACGAGTACCTGGAGTTCTACACCGGCCCCGGCTGCCAGCACATGGCGCTCGCCACCAACGACATCCTCACCACCGTGGACGTGCTGCGCTCGCGCGGCGTCGAGTTCCTCAACACCCCGGACGCCTACTACGACGACCCGGAGCTGCGCGAGCGGATCGGCAAGGTCCGGGTGCCGATCGAGGAGCTGAAGAAGCGCGGCATCCTGGTGGACCGCGACGAGGACGGCTACCTGCTGCAGATCTTCACCAAGCCGATCGGCGACCGCCCCACCGTCTTCTACGAGTTCATCGAGCGGCACGGTTCGCTGGGCTTCGGCAAGGGCAACTTCAAGGCGCTGTTCGAGTCCATCGAGCGCGAGCAGGACCTTCGCGGCAACCTGTGAGCGTCGGCCTACCCTGATTGACGGCGGCCCTGATTGACGCCCGCCCTGACGGACGGTCGAGGAGGAGCACGGAGATGGCGTACTACCGGCAGCTGGGCAGCATCCCGCCCAAGCGGCACACCCAGCACCGCACACCCGAAGGCGGGCTGTACTACGAGGAGTTGATGGGCGAGGAGGGGTTCTCCTCCGACTCGTCGCTGCTCTACCACCGGGGCATCCCCTCGGCGGTGGTCGACGCGGCGCCCTGGGAGCTGCCCGACCAGTCCACGGTGCCCAACCATCCCCTGCTCCCCCGCCACCTCAAGCTGCACGAGCTGTTCGCGGACCAGGAGTGGAAGTCCGCGGACGTCGTCGGCAGCCGCCGCCTCGTCCTCGGCAACGGCGACGTGCGGATCTCGTACGTCGCCGCCGGGGCCCCGAGCGAGCTGTACCGCAACGGGCTCGGCGACGAGTGCGTGTACGTGGAGTCCGGCGCGGGCACGGTCGAGACGGTCTTCGGCTCGATCGAGGTCGGCCAGGGCGACTACGTCATCATCCCGCGCGCCACCACCCACCGCTGGGTGCCGTCCGGGGACGAGCCGCTGCGCGCCTACTGCATCGAGGCCAACAGCCACATCACCCCGGTCAAGCGCTACCTCTCCAAGTACGGGCAGCTGCTGGAGCACGCGCCGTACTGCGAGCGGGACTTCCGCGGGCCGGTCGGGCCGCTCGTGGTCGACACCCCCGGGGACGTCGACGTGCTGGTCAAGCACCGTGGCCCGAACGGGGTTTCGGGTACCCGCTACACCGTGCCGCACCACCCCTTCGACGTGGTCGGCTGGGACGGCTGCCTCTACCCGTACGCCTTCAACATCCGGGACTTCGAGCCGATCACCGGGCGGGTGCACCAGCCGCCGCCGGCCCACCAGGTGTTCGAGGGCAACAACTTCGTGATCTGCAACTTCGTTCCCCGCAAGGTGGATTACCACCCGCTGTCGATCCCGGTGCCGTACTACCACGCCAACGTGGACAGCGACGAGGTCATGTTCTACTGCGGCGGCGACTACGCGGCCCGCAAGGGCTCCGGCATCGGCCAGGGCTCCATCTCGCTGCACCCGGGCGGGCACACCCACGGGCCGCAGCCGGGCGCGTACGAGCGCAGCATCGGCGTGGAGTTCTTCGACGAGCTGGCGGTCATGGTGGACACCTTCCGCCCGCTGGAGCTCGGCGAGGGCGGACGGGCCACCGAGGACGCCAACTACGCCTGGACGTGGGCGGGTCGGGGGCCCGGGCGATGAGCGCCGGCACCCCCGTGTTCCCCGCCGCGGCCGCTTCCCCGATCCCGGAGCTGTTCCGCGGGCTCCTCGACGACGCGGCGGTGTTCCCCCCGGGGAACCTGCCGGTCGCCGAGGCGGTGCCCGCGCACCGCGCCCACCGCACGGCCTGGTACGCCGACGCGGTCGGCCCGTTCCTGTGCGGGGCGGGCCGGTTGGGCGAACTGGCCGCGGCGGTGGCGGGCACCGGGCCGCTCAGGGTCGGGCTGGTGCTGCCGGGGGGCAGCGCCGAGCTCGGGCCGGCGCTCACCGCCGCCGCACCCTTCGAGGTCGCGGGCGTCGAGCTCGCCACCCGGGACGTGCCGGAGGCCGTGGCCGAACTGGACCGGCTGCTGCCGCCGGACGTACCCGCCGCCGTCGAGGTCCCGCGCGAACTCCTGCGCGGGGACGGCCTGGACGAGGTCCTGGACGCCCTGGTCGACAGCGCCTACCGGGCCAAGTTCCGCACCGGCGGCGTCGTCGCGGAGGCGTTCCCGGACGAGGACGAGCTGGCCGCCTTCCTCACCGGCTGCGCGCAGCGCGGCCTGCCGTACAAGTGCACGGCGGGGCTGCACAACGCCGTCCGGCACACCGACCCGCAGACCGGCTTCGAGCACCACGGCTTCCTCAACGTCCTGCTGGCCGCCCAGGAGACGGACCGCGCCGCGGCCGCCGAGGTACTGGCCGAACGCGACGGCGAGGCGCTGGCCAAGGCCGTCCACGCCCTGAGCGGGCACCAGGTTACGGTGATCCGCAACTCGTTCACCGCGTTCGGCACCTGTAGCGTCGCCGAACCCCTGGACGACCTGGCCGCACTCGGCCTGCTGTCGCCCAGTCCACTCCTCCAGGAGGACCGTTGAGCACCCCCCGCAGCTGGCTGGCCGGCACCCAGGACTCGCCGTTCGGCGTGCACAACCTGCCGTACGGCGTCTTCACGGCGGCCGACCGGCCCGGGCAGCGCCGGATCGGCGTGCGCGTCGGGGACTTCGTACTGGACGCCGGGGCCGCCGCCCGCGCGGCCGGGGCGCCGTCGGTGCTGCTGGCCGCCGATTCGCTCAACCCGCTGATGGCGGCCGGGCGTTCGGCCTGGACGCAGGTGCGCGCCGACCTCACCAGCTGGCTGACGGACGAGTCCTTCCGCGCGGCGCTGTCGCCGGCGCTGCTGCCGGCCGACCAGGTCGAACTGCACCTGCCGTTCGAGGTCGCGGACTACGTCGACTTCTACGCCTCCGAGCACCACGCCACCAACCTGGGCCGGATCTTCCGCCCGGGCTCGGAGCCGCTGACCCCCAACTGGAAGCACCTGCCGATCGGTTACCACGGGCGGGCGGGCACGGTCGTGGTGTCCGGCACGCCGGTGGTGCGTCCGCACGGGCAGCGCAAGGCACCCGCCGACGCGGCGCCGACCTTCGGGCCGACCCGCCGGCTGGACATCGAGGCCGAGGTCGGCTTCGTCGTCGGCGCGCCGTCCGAGCTGGGCCGGCCGGTCGTGCTGGACGACTTCCGCGAGCACGTGTTCGGCGTCTGCCTGCTCAACGACTGGTCGGCGCGCGACATCCAGGCCTGGGAGTACGTGCCGCTCGGCCCGTTCCTGGGGAAGTCCTTCGCGACCTCGATCTCGCCGTGGATCGTGCCGCTGGACGCCCTGCAGCACGCCCGGGTCACCCCGCCGGAGCGCGACGTCGAGCCGCTGGCCTACCTGGACGACCGCGGCGGCGAGCCGTGGGGCCTGGACCTGGCCATGGAGGTCCGGCTGAACGGGCACCTGGTCTCGCGCCCGCCGTTCGCCTCCATGTACTGGACGGCACAGCAGCAGCTGACCCACATGACCGTCAACGGCGCCTCGCTGCGCACCGGCGACCTGTTCGCCTCGGGGACGGTCAGCGGGCCGGAGCCGGACACCCGGGGCGCGCTGATCGAGCTGACCTGGAACGGCGAGGAGCCGCTCAAGCTGCCGGACGGCACGACCCGGACCTTCCTGGAGGACGGCGACGAGGTCGTCATCACGGCGACGGCCCCGGGAGCGGACGGCGCGGTGGTCGGCTTCGGCGAGGTCTCCGGGCGGGTGCGGGGCTGATGGCTCGCGGGTGACGACTAGCTGAGTACGGATAACAGCCGACAGACAACAGCGGACAGCTGACAGATTTCATCATCTGAAATCTGTCAGCTGTTATCTGTCATCCGTCAGCTGTTGTCCGTTTGCCCACTCCTGTGCGCGCCGCCCCCGCTTACAGCCCTGCACCGCCCGTGGCCTCGATGACCCGGCCGGTGACCCAGCGCGCGTCGTCCGAGGCCAGGAAGGCGACGATGTCCGCGATGTCCTCCGGCTGCCCGACCCGGCCGAGCGCGGCGAGTGCGGCCGCGTGCGCCTCCGCCTCCGGATTGCCGCGCAGCCAGCCCGCGTTGACGTCGGTGTCCACCACGCCGGGCGCGACCGAGTTGGCCGTGATGCCGCGCGGGCCGAGCTGCTTGGCGAGGTTGAGCGTGAAGGTGTCCAGCGCGCCCTTGGTCGCGCCGTAGGCGATGATCTCCGGCATCGCGAGCCGGGCCGCCCCGCTGGACACGTTGATGATCCGGCCGCCGTCCCGCAGCCGCTCCAGCCCGTGCTTCACGACGAAGAACGGCGCCCGGACGTTCACCGCGAACACCTCGTCGAAGCCCTCCTCGGTCAGCGTCGCGAGGTCCGAACTGCGCCCGATCCCGGCGTTGTTCACGATGATGTCGACCCCGCCGGCGGGCGCGTGCGCCCCGACCTCCGCGTCGAAGGCCGCCCACAGCGCGGCCGCGTCACCGTGCCGTCCCAGTTCGGCGCGCAGCGCGAAGGCCCGCCCGCCGTCGGCCCGGATCCCCTCGACCACCTCCCGCGCCGCCGCCTCGTCCCGGGCGTAGCCCACCGCGACGGTGGCGCCGTCCCGTCCGAGTCGGCGGGCGATCGCCCGGCCGATCCCCCTGCTGCCGCCGGTGACCAGCGCCACCTTGCCCCGAAGCCCGTATCCGCCCGTGCTCGAACCCATGACCGAGCCCCCTCCTGTTGTGTCGAGTCGCATCCGGTTTGCGTCCGGATTGCATCCCCGTTGGTCGCGTCCGGATATTTCTTGAACGATCGCTCAAGAAAGACGCTAGCACACACTTCTTGAGTGACTGCTCTAAAATCCGTCCCATGACCGAGGCCGCGACACCCGACCCCACGACCACCGGCCCGGCGCCCCGCGCCCGGCGCGGCCGACCGCCGGCCTTCGACCGGGAGGAGGCCCTGACAGCGGCCACCCGGCTGTTCTGGGAGCGCGGCTACGAGGCGACCTCCGTCACCGACCTCACCACCGCCATGGGCATCCGCCCCGGCAGCCTCTACGCCGCCTTCGGCGACAAGCGCACGCTCTTCGAGGAGGTCGTCCGCCGGTACGGGCACTCCCCCGTGGGCGCCTTCGTCGGCGTCGCGCTGGCCGAGGAGGCCGGCGCCCGCGCGGCCTTCGCCCGCATCCTGCGCGAGGCCGCCGCGATCTACCCGGACCCGTCCCACCCGGCCGGTTGCCTGGTGATCACCGCCGCCACCAACGTCAGCCCCCAGGACGCCGGGATCCAGGCCCACCTGCGCGACCTGCGCAACGCGAACCGGCGGGTCTTCGAGGAGCGGCTGCACACGGCCCGGCAGGACGGCGAACTGCCGCCCGAGGCCGACCCGGAGGCGCTGGCCGGGTACCTCGCCACGGTCATCCAGGGCATGTCCCAGCAGGCCCGTGACGGCGCCACCGCCGAGGACCTGACCCGCGTCGCCGAACTCGCCCTGCGCGCCTGGCCGTGACCGCCAGGCCGTGACACCCGGACCGTGACAGGCGGACCGTGACACCCGGGCCGTGACGCCGGGCCGCCCGGAGCCGGCCCTCGATCACAGCGGCCGCGCGGCCCACTCCCCCGGTCAGGGCGGCCTCGTGATCACAACGCCCCACCCGCCCCGGTACCGTGGACGGCGGAAGGCGAGATCACCGAGGGGACGGGAGCGGTTCCGATGGGCGCAGAGACCAGCGCGGCGGCGGAGGTCCAGGCCGTCCTGGACGGCGACGGCGGCCTCGGCCGGATCACGCTGAACCGCCCGAGGGCCCTCAACTCGCTGACCCACGGCATGATCACCGCCATCCGCACGACGCTGGACGCCTGGGCCGCCGACGACCGGGTGGGTGCCGTCGTCCTGACCGGCGCCGGGGAGCGCGGCCTGTGCGCGGGCGCGGACCTCCGGGCGATGCACGCCGACGTCACGGCCGGCGGGGCCGGCACCCGCGCGTTCTTCCGCGACGAGTACCGGCTGAACGCCCTGATCGGCCGCTACCCGAAGCCGTTCGTCGCGGTGATGGACGGCATCACGATGGGCGGCGGCATCGGCCTGTCCGCCCACGCCGCGCTGCGCATCGTCACCGAACGCTCCGTGATCGCGATGCCGGAGACCCGGATCGGACTCGTCCCGGACGTCGGTGGCAGCCTCCTGCTCGCCCGCGCCCCGGGCGAGTTGGGCACCCACCTCGGGCTCACCTCCGCCTCGATGGGCCCCGGCGACGCGCTGCTGTGCGGCTTCGCGGACCACTTCGTCCCGTCCGCGCGCCTGCCCGAGCTGTTCGACGCCCTGGCCCACAGCACCGACCCGGCCGCGACCGTCGCCGCCCACGCCGAGCCCGCACCGCCCACCGAAGCCGCAGCCGCAGCCACCGGGCTCGCCGGACTCGCCGCACAGCGCGACTGGATCGACGCCTGCTACGCGGCCGACACCGTCGAGGAGATCGTCGAGCGGCTGCTCGACTCCGGTGTGCCGGAGGCGAAGGAGTACGCCGACCAGATCCTCGGGAACTCCCCCACCGCCGTCAAGGTCACCCTGGCCGCGCTGCGCCGGGCCCGCACCCTGCCCTCACTGGAGGCCGCGCTGGACCAGGAGTACCGCATCTCCTGCGCCGCGCTGGACGGTCCGGACCTGGCCGAGGGCATCCGCGCCCAGGTGATCGACAAGGACCGCGACCCGCAGTGGTCGCCGCGCACGCTGGCCGGGGTGACGGCGGCCGACGTCGCCCGCTTCCTCGCCCCACGCGAGGACGACGAGCTGGGCCTGGCCTGACCGGGCCCTACCCCACCAACTCCCCTTTCCGGAACGCCCGGAGAACGCCATGACCCACCCGACGCCGACGACGGCGCCAGCCGGGGGCGCCGATCCGCTGTCCCGGGTGCCGCTCGGCGAGCAGGTGCGCGGGCCGCTGCTGGAGGGCCTGCTCGGCGGCCGCACCGCGCCGCCCGCTTCGGGCTCTCGGACAGCCTGACGGCGAACCGGCGGCACTTCGGGGTGGACGCCGAGTCGGTGACGGTCGCCGCGCCGGCCGCACTGGCCCGCCGGGGACAGCTCAAGGCCGAGACCGTGCGGCGGGCGGCGGAGCGCCACGGCGTCCGGTTCTGATCTCTTCGCCGCTCTGGTGACCGGCGTCTCGCATGTCAAGACTGGCGCGAGGCGGGGCGCGTCGTAGATCGTGGGGTGGTCAGGGCGCGCCCGCGCGGCGCAGAGCAGCGGAATGGCCGAGCAGCGGAATGGAAGTAACGGCGATGACCGAGACCGAGACTTACGAGACGATCCTGGTCGAGCGCAAGGGCCGGGTCGGGCTGATCACGCTCAACCGGCCCAAGGCGCTCAACGCGCTGAACACCCAGCTGATGAACGAGGTGGTGACCGCCGCCACCGCGTTCGACCGGGACCCGGAGATCGGCTGTCTGGTGATCACCGGCTCGGAGAAGGCCTTCGCGGCCGGCGCCGACATCAAGGAGATGCAGGACAACCGGTTCCCGGACGTCTACCTGGACGACTGGCTGGGCCCGTGGGACCGGCTCGGCGCGCTGCGCAAGCCCGTGGTCGCGGCGGTGGCCGGGTTCGCGCTCGGCGGCGGCTGCGAGCTGGCGATGATGTGCGACATCCTGCTGGCGGCGGACACCGCGAAGTTCGGGCAGCCGGAGATCAAGCTCGGGGTGCTCCCCGGCATCGGCGGCTCGCAGCGTCTCACCCGCGCCATCGGCAAGGCGAAGGCGATGGACCTGTGCCTGACCGGCCGGATGATGGGCGCCGAGGAGGCCGAGCGGGCCGGGCTGGTGGCCCGGATCGTCCCGGCCGACCAGCTGCTCGACGAGGCGCTGGCCACCGCCGAGACCGTCGCCGGGATGTCGACCACGGCGGCCGTGATGCTCAAGGAGAGCGTCAACCGCGCCTTCGAGACGACGCTCGCCGAGGGCGTCCGCTTCGAGCGCCGACTGTTCCACGCGGTGTTCGCCACGGCGGACCAGAAGGAGGGCATGGCCGCCTTCGCCGAGAAGCGGGCGCCGAAGTTCGAGAACCGCTGACGGGGACGTCGCGACAGGCGCGGAGGCTGACGCGGGGACAGCTGACAGCAAACAGCTTTCATCATCTGAAATCTGTTTGCTGTCAGCTGTTTGCCGTTTGCTGTCAACCCGCAGCCCTCACCCCTCCTCCACCAGCACCGTGTTCAGCCGCGCCAGCCCGATGCGGGTGGCGGCGACCACGATGCGGTCGCCCGGGGCCAGCCGCCGGGTGCGGTCCGCGAAGCCCCAGTGCAGCTCGTTGCTGCGGGCGAAGCGGACGGCGATCACCCGGACGCCGCCCGGGTCCTCCAGGTCGTGCCGGTTCAGGCCGATCAGCCCGCTGCCGTCCTCCACCGTCAGCTCCGCGATCAGCAGCACGTGCCGGAACACCGAGAGCGTCCCGCGCACCTCACTGCCCATCAGGGCGGCGGCAAAGGCGGGCGCGGCCAAGTAGGAGACCGAGCGGGAGGCCGCGTTGTCCAGCGTCTTGTAGAAGTGACCGGCGAAGTTGTCGTCGAACAGCCGCACCACCACCCGGACGTCGGAGTTGCCGTGCCGCGCCTCCAGCGCCGCCTCCAGGTTGGTGGCGTCGTCCCCGCTGACCGCGACCACCGCCCGGCTGTGCTTCAGCCGGGCCCGGCGCAGCTGTTCCTCGAACGGTCCGTCGCCCAGCACCACCGGGATGCCGAGCGCCCGGGCGGCGGCGATGCCCCGGGCCTGCGGGTCCCGCTCCAGGCAGACCACCGGCACCCCCATCTCGTGCAGTTGGGTCGCGACCCGGGTGCCGACGTTGCCGAGTCCGACGACGATCACGTGGTCCCGGGTGCCCGCGCTCGGGTTGCGGGGCAGTCCGCGCCGCCCGGAGCCGAGCACCTCGACCGCGATGGCGGTGGCGACCGGCGCGAAGGTGATCCCGCAGATGGTGATCACCACCTGGGCGACCCGCTGCCAGACGCCGCCCGTCCCCGTCCCGGCGGCGATGTCCGCCTGCTGGTCGGGCTGGGCGGCGCCGGCCAGGTCGAGCAGGGAGATGTAGACGGTCCAGCCGAAGTCCCGGCTGAGGTACCAGAGCACGCTGAAGGCCATCAGCACCGCGGCGAGCGCGGTGAGCAGCACCAGCCGCATCCGGGCGCTGGTGAAGAAGCGCATGGTGTCGAGCAGCCGCCAGCGCAGCCGCCGCACCCAGTTGATCGGCTCCCGCGGTTCCATCCGGATCGCCTGCAACGCGGCGATCCCGCCGGTCGGCGCCTCCGTTTCGGGTCCGGCTTCGGGCTGAGCCCCAGGCTCGGCTTCGGACTCGGACCCGGGCGCCGAGACGGGCACCGGCGCCGCTTCGCGCCGCACCCCGCCCGGCCGGACCGGCCCGTCATCGCCGAACTCGCTGGCGAGCCGGACGAATTCGGCCGAGTCGCCCTCCTGCTCCGGCAGCAGCCGGATCTTGCTGAGGTCCTGCCGGTCGACGTGGTCGGCGACCACGCAGATCCGGTCCGAGGTGATGGCGTCGTCGAAGGCGATGTGCAGGTAACGACCGCCGATCTCGACCGAGTTGGGCCGTCCGAGCGCGGCGGCGGCGAAGGCCGGGGCCGCGGTGGCCGAGCCGGAGAGCGCGGCCCCGTTCCTGAGGAGCCGTTCGATGTTCTCGCCGAGGCGCTGGTTGAACATCCGGAAGACGATCCGGATGTTCGGGTTGTGGCCCTGGGCGCTGAGCGCGGCGTGGATGTTCTCCTGGTCGCTGCCCTCGACCAGGGCGAGGCCGCGGGCGGTGTCGATGGACACCGCCCGCAGCGCCTCCTCGGTGATGTTCGGGTACTCGACGAGGGCCGCGACGCCTGCGATCTGCTCGATCCGCGGTGCGTGGTCGCGGGTGCGGTCGGCGACCAGGACGACGACCGGCACTTCATAGTGCTCGACGAGTTCCAGGACCAGCCGGTGGGCCAGTGCGTTGCCCCCGCAGACGATGTAGTGCTGGCTGATCGGCTCGACCGGAGGGGTCCCCCACCCTTCAGAAGTCATACCGACGGATGATATCGGCGGCAGGTGTCCGGAGGATGTCGTTCCGGCAGCCGAGGAGCATCACTCGAACGGACGTACCCAGCAGGCGGGCTGACGGTGGCACCGAGAGGCTGGGGACCGTTGTCTGCCCCCGACCCGAGGAGTACGCCGCCGTGGCCCCTCCGATCATCACCCCCGACGGAACCCCGGTACAGGGCCCGCTCGGTCTGCTCGCCAAGGCCGCCTGGCAGATCCTGCTGGCCGCCGGTGTCGCCTCGCTCGCCCTGGGGATCGTCGTCTTCGTCTGGCCGCGGGAGACCCTGCTGGTGGTGGGCGTGCTGTTCGGCCTCTACCTGCTGGTCATCGGCATCGTGCAGCTGGTCGCCGCGTTCGGCACCCACGCCACCCCCGCGCTGCGGGTGCTGGCCTTCATCAGCGGCGCGATCAGCGTGCTGCTCGGGCTGCTCTGCTTCCGCGGCGCGGTGCAGTCGCTGCTGCTGCTCGCGCTCTGGATCGGGATCGGCTGGCTGTTCCGCGGCATCACCCAGCTCGCCGCCGCGATCTCCGACCCGCTGATGCCCGCCCGCGGCTGGCAGGCCTTCGCCGGCGTGGCCAACACCCTGGCCGGGGTGCTGCTGATGGTCTGGCCGGTCGGCTCGATCACCGCGCTGACCGTACTCGCCGGGTGCTGGCTGGTGGTCCTGGGCGTGGTCGAGATCGCGACCGCCTTCCAGGTCCGCGGCCGGGCCAAGCAGATCCCGTCCGGGGCCTGACCGGCCCCGACCGCTCCGGAGGCCGCCGCCGACCGAGGCCCGCGCTACGCCCCCGCTACGGCCGGGGCGCGTAGCCGAGCCGGAAGGTGGCGGCTTCCAGGCGTTCCGGGCCGAGCCGCACGTCGGTCAGCCGCTCGGCGAGCGCGAACGCGGCCTCGGTGTGCAGCTCGCCGCGCTCTCCGTCCAACCGGAAGCCACAAGCCGTCAGCAGCTCGGATGTGCCGGGGGCGTCGGCATCCGTACCGTCCCGCTGGTCGGCGAAGAGCGGCTCGAACCGCAGCCGGCACGCGCCCCGCTCCCACCAGTTGAAGTGGTCCACCGCGTTGACGTTCCGGAAGTGCGAGACCAGCCGGGTGCCGTCGGTGAGTCGGGCGATGACCTCGGGCAGGCTGCCCAGGTAGCCGTACGGCTCGACCGCGAGGGCCCAGCCGTCGAGTTCGGTGACGGCGACGAGCAACCGGTCCTCGTCCAGGTCGAAGAGCTTCTCGGCCTCCTCGTCCTCCCCGTCGTCGAAGGTCTCCCAGGCGGCGACCACCGCGTCCAGCCCGGTCACCTCCCGGCCGGTCAGGGCGTCGAAGCGGCGCAGCAGTTCGTCGGCGGCGATCCCCTGGACCTGGGCGAGGCAGTAGGCCTCACCCAGGACGGGGTAGCGCTGTTCGAACCAGGTGTAGTCGGTGGCGTGTGCGGCGGTCATGCGGTGATGCTGTCAGACCCCACTGACAGCGGACGCCCCGGCCCCACGCCGGCCCCGCCCCGCCCCGCCCCGGCCCCACGCCGGCCCACGCCGGGCGGCCCCGGGCGCTCAGCGCCAGACCGGCGCGTCCGTCCCCCAGCGCCCGGGCGGGGTGGCCCAGTCGGTGGGTGCGCCGGCGTAGCCGATCGGCGGCAGGGCGTACCGCAGCCGCCCGTACGCCGAGTCGGTCTCGGAGAGCCAGCGCGCCGCCTCGTACCGCCCGGCGTCCGGGTGCGGCGGGTAGGTCGGTTCGGCCGGGATGCCGTGCAGCAGCCAGGAGGCCGTGCCGGCGAAGGAGAAGCGCAGGTGGCGGCCGCCGGGGCGGTGGGTGCGCTGCTCGGTGAGGGCGCGCAGCACGGCGGCGGCGAGGAGGTAGCCGGTGCCGTGGTCGAGCGCCTGGGCGGGCAGGGCGCCGGGTCGGCCGTCGGGGCCGGCCTCGTGGGCGGCGATGCCGACGCCGGCCTGGACCAGGCTGTCGAAGCCGCGGCGGCCGGCCCACGGACCGGTCCAGCCCCAGGCACAGATCTGGGCGAGGATCAGGTCGGGCCGGCGGGCGAACAGCGCCTCGGGAGCGAGGCCGAGGGCATCCAGCGAGCCGGGGCGGTAGGCGTTGACGACCACGTCGGCGGTGTCGAGCAGTCGCTCGAAGGTGGCTCGGTCGGTCGGGTCGGCGAGGTCGAGGCGGGTGGAGCGCTTGCCGAAGCCGGTGTCGGTGTGGGCGTCCTCGGCCTCGGGCAGCCGGGGCGAGTCGATCCGCAGCACGTCGGCGCCGAGCAGGGCGAGGGTGCGGGTGGCGACCGGTCCGGAGATCACCCGGCTGAGGTCGAGGACCCGGATCCCGGCGGCGGGCCGGTCCGCCGGGGCGGCGGCGAGCGGACGGACGGGCGCGGTGCCCATCTCCCGACACTCCACCAGGGGATGTACGGACGCACGCACCGGCGCGACGGCGACCGCGAGCGCCCCCGCCTCATACGCGCGCTCCTGCACCTGCTCGCCCGGCAGCTTGCCGAGCGCCCCGGCGAGTTGCTCGGGCCCGGCGTCGGGGGCGAGGTCGAGGACGGTGAGCAGCCGGTCGCGGTGGTGCGGGTAGTTGGCGTGGGTGCGGATCCAGCCGTCGGCGGTGCGCCAGAAACCGGAGAGCGGGGCGAAACCGACCGGCTTGCGGCCGTCGATCTCCAGGTGCCGCTCGCTGACGAAGGAGGTGGCGACCGCGCCCTCGTCCACCCGTACCGCGGGGACGGGCCCGCCGCCCCGGTGTGCGGCGAGTTCGGCCGCCGCCAACGAACAGGCGGCCACGGTGGCCCGGGCGAGCCGGCCCACCGGCAGACCGGAGGGCAGGCCGTCCTGGGGCCCCTGGAAGGCCACCCGATCCAGGAGGTCGGCCTGTCCGCCCAGGGCGGCCCAGACATCGGCGGTGGGGCGGTCGGCGGGCCCGTGCTCGGGCGAAGTCGGACGATCGGTCATGCCGGGCATTGTGCTCCGCATCCCGCGCACCCGCCGTGACGCACACCACCGCACACCACCGCACGCTGGTACCCGTCTCCGCGCGCCCCCGCGCTGCTCCGGCGGCCGCGGACCGCCGCCACCGGGCCGCAGCACCGCGCCGCACCGTACGTCAGCCCCTCCGCCGAGCGGGATTCCCGCAGCTGGGAGCGGGCCTGACGAGCGGACAGACGGACGCCCGGCGGGGGCTCGCAACCGCCGGATAGGGTGCGAAGGGCGGCCGCCTCGGCCGCCGCACGGGGGCGGAGCGACAAGGGGGAGCATGCACACGATCCGCCGTCTCGACCTGGGCTACATCGTCCGGCCGGCCGCCGAGGTGGGCGGCCCGGAGCCGCGCGTGGAACCGGTGCTCGCGTACCTGATCCGGAGCCCGGAGGGGCTGCTGCTGTTCGACACCGGGATCGGCGCGGGCTCACCGGAGACCGAGGCGCACTACCGCCCGGTCCGCCGCCCGCTGCCGGAGGCGCTCGCCGCGGCCGGCGTCGCGCTCTCGGACATCGACCTGGTGGTCAACTGCCACCTGCACTTCGACCACTGCGGCGGCAACCCGCTGTTCGCCGGGACGCCGGTCCTCGTCCAGGCCCGCGAACTGGCCGCCGCCCGGCGCGGCGACTACACCATCGACGGGCTGGTCGACTTCCCCGGCGCCGTCCACCGCGAACTCGACGGCGAGACGGAGGTCTGGCCCGGCGTCCGGGTGCTGCCCACCCCCGGGCACACCGATGGCCACCAGTCCCTACTGGTCGAACGGCTGGACGACTGCACGGTGCTGCTGGCCGGGCAGGCGTACGACTTCGCCTCCGAGTACGGTCAGGCGGTGCTGGCGCGGCAGGCGGCGCGCGAGGGGGTCGCGGCGCCGCTGCCCGGCTTCCGGCCCTGGCTGGACCGGGTCGCGGAGCACGGGCCGCGGCAGGTGATGTTCGCGCACGACCACGCGGTGTGGGAGCTGTCCGTCTAGTCCCGATGGTCCCGATGGTTCCGACCGGCTACCGACTGGTTTCCGACCCGTTCCGACGGAACGGCTGGGTTCAGCGGCTTCAGCCGGCCCAGCCGGTTCATCGGGCTCAGAAGGCTCAGAAGGCTCAGCGGGATCAGCGGGCTCAGCGGGCTCAGAAGGTGAAACGCAGCGAGCGGACCCGGTGGTCGAAACTGGACGGGGCGAGCACCGGCTCGCCCACCGACCGCGCCTCGGGCAGCCGGGTGAACAGCTCGCGGAACAGCGTCGTCATCTCCTGCCGGGCCAGGTGCGCGCCGAGGCAGTAGTGCGGTCCGCCCCCGCCGTAGCCGAGGTGGGGGTTGGGGGTGCGGGTGATGTCGAAGGCGTCGGGGTCGGGGAACACGGTCTCGTCCCGGTTCGCCGAGCCGTAGTACAGCACGACCTTCTCCCCCGCCCGCAGCAGCGGGCCGCCCGGCCCGCCGAGCTCGTGGTCGACGGCCACGGTCCGGCGGAACTGGACGATCGGCGTGGCGTGGCGGACGATCTCGTCCACCGCGCCGTCGAGCCGTCCGTCCAGGTCGGCGAGAAGCAGCGCGCGCTGCTCGGGGTGGACGGTCAGCAGGTGCAGACCGTGGGCGAGCGCGTTGCGGGTGGTCTCGACCCCGGCGACCAGCAGCAGGGAGAAGAAGGCGCCCAGCTCGCGGCCGGTGAGCCGGCGGCCGTCCAGGTCGGCGGTCACCAGGGCGGAGATCAGGTCCTCGGCCGGCCGGCGGCGGCGCTCGCGGCCGATCGCGGCGACGATGCCCTGCATCCGGGCGAGCGCCGCGAGCCCGCGCCCGGGCATCCGGAGCCGTCGGCGCAGCGGACGGGCCACCCCGATGTCCTCGGAGGTGCGGTTGACCAGTTCGAGGATGGTGCGGCGGGGGCGCTCCGGGACGCCCATCATGGTGCAGATCACCTGGAACGGGAGTTCGCCCGCGACCGCGCCGACGAAGTCCTCGGGCCGGTCGCGTTCGACTCCGTCCACCAGGGCGGCGCAGATGCGCCGGGCGTCCTCCTCGACCCGGCCGAGCAGGCGCGGGGTGAAGGCCCGGGAGACGATCCGGCGCAGCTGGGCGTGCCGGGGGTCGTCGAGGTTGACCATCGAGTCGCCGAACAGCAGCCGGACCCACCGGGCCGGTTCGGGGGTGGTCACGCCGGGTCCGGAGCGGAACACGGCGGGGGTGCGGCTGGCCTCGACCACGTCGGCGTGCCGGACCAGGGCGTGGAAGCCCCGGCCGGTGGCCCGGTCGCCGAAGTAGACCGGGGCGGGGAGGCGGCGCAGCTCGGCGAAGGCGGCGGCGCGGGCGGGGGCGGGCAGCTGCCAGAAGCGGGGGTCGGTGAGGTCGGGGGTGCCCGGTGTCGGGGTGGGGAGCTTCGTCGGCGTGTCCATGGCCGTGCCTCCTGTTTCCGGTGCTTCCGGTGCTTCCGGTGTCCGGCGCTTCCGCTCGGACGGTGTCCGGTGCTTCCACGCGGATTCGTTCCGGCGCGCACAGTCAGTGCCGGAATGTGCACTTTTAGTGAGAAGGAGGTAGGCGTGTCAAGCCGGATCGACGACTCCGTGAAGCAGTGCTAAGAGCGGCTGATCCGCTGAGCTGACGGGCCGGGCATGGTCTCACGGGCCGGAACCGGCCATCACCGGAGGGTGCGGTACAGGCGGGAGGTGGCGGGTGCGACGATGAGTGCCATCGTGATGACCGACCGGATCCGCCTGCTGCGCGCCGCGGTCTTCGCCGCGCTGTGCGTGGCGATGGCCGCCACGGCGCACGTCGCCATGGCCGGAGCCGGGGTCTCGCCACCGGTGCTGCTCTGCGCCTTCGGGGCCGTCCTCGGACTGACCTGGCTGCTGGCCGGGACGCGGCGCGGACTCGGGGTGATCAGCGTCTGGATGGTCGCGGCGCAGAGCGCGCTGCACCTGCTGTTCGAACACGCCGGGACGCTCGGCCGCGGCGGCGGTGGCCTCCGGCAGCTCGCCACCACGGACTGGGCCGCGCTGCTGCTCTGCAATCCGGACCGGACGGCCGGCGGGCTCTCGCCCGTCGAGCTGGCCCGGATGGCGGGCATCGACCCGGACGTGCCCCCGGCCGCCGGCGCCCTGCGCCCGATGACGGGGATGCACCACGGGGCGGCGGGGTCGGCCGACGGGATGGCCATGGACATGGGGCTGCCCGGGATGACGGGCATGTCGCACGTCATGCCCACGGGGGCCGGCCCCGCGTCGGCACACGGGATGACCGGCGGAATGTCGGGCGGAATGCCCGATGGGATGCCCGATGGGATGACCGGGGGAATGGCCCACGGGATGGCCCACGGCATGTCGCCCGGGATGGCCCTCGCCCACGTTCTGGCGGCGCTCGCCTGCGCCCTGCTGCTCTGGCGCGGTGATGCCGCGCTGGTCCGGGTCTTCGAGTTGCTCGCCGCGCTCGGGGCGGTGGTCGCCGGGGCACTGCTGCTCCCGCTGCTGACGCTGTTCGCGCGGCCCCTCGGGTACCGGCCGCCGGCCGCGCCCCGGCCCGCCGACCGGCAGGCCCGGCTGCCCCGGTCGGTGCTGCTCACGCATGCCGTGGTCCGGCGCGGACCGCCGGCGTTCGCCCTCGCCTGCTGACGCGCCCGACGCGCTCCTCCCCCTCCGGCCGGACTCCGGCCGATTCCGGGACCTCGGCGTCGGGCAGGTCGCCCTGCCGCGCCGTCGTGCCCCCGCGCCGCCACGTCCAGTGCCGTCGCGTTCCGCGCCGCCGTACCAACAGGGCTCGGGCCCGGGTCCGCTTCCGCCGTTACTCCCCCGGGAGGTGCGGTGCGCCGCGCGACCGGCCCATGGACGCCTGCGGTGCCGCCGTGCGCGGCGCCGCCCCCTGCCTTCCCCTCGGGACCTTCCCATGCCTCACTTCGACGGCGCACCGGTTCTCGCCGGCGCCACCGTCCTACCGCTCCGACGACTCCGGCCCCTCCCGGCGCTCCGACGGCTCCGGCCCCTCCCGGCGCTCCGACGGCTCCGGCCCCTCCGGCGCGTGGCCGACCGGACCGTCCAGTCCCAGCCGGGCCGACAGCCCGGCCGCCCACTCCGGTGCCGGCCCGTCGACGGCGGTGGCCCGTACCTGGGCGCGCAGTCGCTGAGCCCGGTCCAGCCAGTCCCGGCAGCCGGTGCAGCGCGCCAGGTGCTTGTCCAGCCGGGTGCCGGGCAGGCCGCTCGGCTCGCCGTCGAGCCGGGCGGACAGAGCGGTACGGAACTGCGCGCATCTCATACGACCATCGTCCCGCACCACGATCGGGCCGGGACCGGCCGGACCGGCGGCCGCCGTGGATGACGACCAGCTCACCGCGCTCGCGCTGACCGCCCGCTCGGGCCGGGCGGCGGACGTCGAGGCCTTTGTCCGGGCGACCCAACGGGACGTCTGGCGCTTCGTCGCCCACCTCACCGACGTCCAGTCCGCCGACGACCTCGCCCAGGAGACCTTCCTACGGGCCCTGCGCGGCCTCCCCGCCTTCGCCGGCCGCTCCTCGGCCCGCACCTGGCTGCTGTCGATCGCCCGTCGCACGGTGATCGACCGATACCGGATGGCCGCCGCCCGGCCGCGCTGCGCCGCCCTGCCGGACTGGCAGGAGGCGGCGGAACGGCAGGGCGGCACCCCGGCGGCCGGGTTCGAGGACGGGATCGCCCTCGGGGACCTGCTCGAACGGGTGCCCGCGCAGCGGCGGGAGGCCTTCGTACTGACCCAGGTGGTCGGCCTGAGCTACGCCGAGGCGGCCGAGGTCGCCGGGTGCCCGGTCGGCACCGTCCGCTCCCGGGTCGCCCGGGCTCGGGAGGAGTTGATAGCGCGCCTGCGGGCCGCCGAGGCCGGGGAACTCGCGGCGGCCTGCTGAGCGCCGCGCGGCGGGGGGCGGATGACAGATGACAGCAAACAGATAACAGATGGCAGATAACAGCTGACAGATTTCGAACTCTGTCAGCTGTTCGCTGCCGCCTGTCGCCTGTTGCCCGCCACTCGCCACACCCACCCCGCCGCCCTCTCCCACCCGCTCGCCCGCCCGCCCGACCGCCCGGAAAAAATCCCCCAAGTGTTCGGAACTGGAGCCCTCCCGCCTCCGACTGCTGTACCGGACACCGCCGCCGAGGCGGTGCCGGTACGGCAACGGGGGAACGGAGGACCTTCATGCGAGCACAAGACCCCTCGACCACGCCCGACCTGACTGACCGTCAGATCGAGCCGGTCGACCGGTGGAGCCTGGTCGTGGCCGCCGGGCTGCTCTCGTTCGTCGCGATGCTCGACATGAACGTGGTCAACCTGGCGCTCACCGACCTGGCCGCCGGCCTGCACGTCTCCGCCGGGGTCGCCCAGTGGGCCGTACTCGGCTACCAACTCCCGCTCATAGCCCTGCTGTTGCCCGCAGGCCGATGGCTGGACCAGGTCGGCACCCGGCCCGCGCTGCTGCTCGCGGTCAGCTGCTTCGCGACCTGCAGCGTGCTGGCCGCCCTCGCCCCGTGGGCGGGTTGGCTGATCGCCGCCCGGCTGCTGCAAGGTGCTTTCGGGGCCGTGCTGTTCGTACTGATGCCGGTGCTGGCCGCGACCTCCGTCCGGCCCGAGCTGCGCGGGCGGGCGATGAGCGTGCCCGCGACGCTGGGGCCGCTCGGCGCCGTCACCGGTCCGGTGGTCGGCGGCCTGCTGCTGGACCACTTCGGCTGGCGGGCCGTCTTCCTGGTCAAGCTGCCGATCTGCCTGGCGACCGTCCTGATCGTGCGCCGGCACGCCCCGCACGGCGGCCGGCTGCGGCTGCCCGAGCGGGGTTCGCTCGGCGACGCCGCCCTGATCGGCGCGGCCGTGGCGGCCGTCCTGCTGGGCCTCACCCTGGCGCCGACGGCCCCGCAGTGGCTGCTGCTCGCACTGCCCGCCGCGCCGCTGGTGCTGCTGTGGCTGCGCCGCCCGGGCGGGCGGCCGGTCGCCGAGGTGCTGCGGGCCGCCGGCACCGCCGGGGTGAACGCCTCGGTGCTCGCCCTCGCCGCAGGCTTCGCGGCCTGCCAGTACCTGCTGGTCCAGCACCTGCGCGGCCCGCACGGCGAGAGCGCCACCGCCACCGCGCTGACCATGCTGGCCTTCCCGCTCGGCATGGTGCTGGCCGGACGGGTCGGCGGACGGCTGGCGGACCGCTGGGGCGCCCGGCCGACGGCGCTCACCGGCGCCGCCGTCACCACCTGCGGCCTGGCGCTGCTCATCCCGGTGAACACCGGCTGGTCCAGCCTCGACATCGCCGCCCGGCTCGCCCTGGCCGGCGCCGGAATGGGCCTCAACGGCGGCCCCACCCAAGCACTGGTGATGACCGCCTCCCCGCCCGGGAAACTCGCCACCGCCGGCTCCGCCGTCCAGCTCTCCCGCAGCCTGGGCTTCGCCCTGGGCCCGGCCCTGGCCACCGCCGCCGCCCTGGCGGGCGACCGCGCCACCACCGGTACCCACGTGGGCATCGCCCTGGCCGCCACCGTTGCCGTCACCGCCGTGCCGCTGCTCGCGCTGCACCGCCGCCGTCCGCAGGCCTGAGGCCTGACACCTGAGGCCTGAGGCCCGAGAGCCGGGCCGCACAGACTCGTCCCCCTCACCGGAGGAAGCACACCCATGACCGACACCGCCCACACCCCTGCCACGCCCGACGCCCCGTCCGAGTCACAGTCCGAGGCCGCGCGCTGCCCGTACGGCTACGACCGCGACCGACTCCCCAGCCCCGTCCCGCTGTACGGCTCCGCCTACAAGACCGACCCGTACCCCCTCTACCGCCGGATGCGCGAGGCCGGGCCGGTGCACCGGGTGGAGTTCCCGAGCGGCATCCACGCCTGGCTGGTCACCGGCTACCAGGCCGCTCACGCGACCCTCAACGACCCCCGGCTCGGCAAGAACCACGCGCTGGGCAACGACGAATGGCGCCGGCTCGCGTCGATCATGCCGGAGCCGCAGCACTCCCAGCTCCAGGTCCACCTGCTGCACCAGGATCCGCCCAAGCACACCGTGATGCGCCGCCTGGTGCTGGACGCTTTCGCCCCGCGCCGGGTGGAGGCCCTGCGCCCGCGCCTGCGGGAACTCGCCGACGCCCTGGTGGACGAGCTGCCGGCCGTCGGCGGCGCCGATCTGGTGGCGGGCTTCGCGGCCCACTACCCCTTCCGGGTGCTGGCCGAAGTCATCGGCCTGCCGGCCGAGTTGGCCGCCCGCTTCGACCGGGACTGGGGCAAGGTGGTGCAGCCGGTCGGCCCGCAGGACCCGGGCCGTCCGGCGTACGAGGCGCGGCTGCGCGGGCTGCAGACGTACATCGCCGAGGTGGTCGCCCGCAAGGGGGCCGACTGCCGCACCCCCGGCTGGGACGAGGGCGAGGACCTGCTCGGCCGGCTCGTCGCCGCCCACGACGCGGGCGAGTTGAGCCGCGAGGAGCTGGATTCGATCGTGTTCCAGCTGCTGGTCGCCGGGCAGGAGCCGGTCACCAACCAGATCACCACCATGCTGATCACCCTGCTGCGCCACCCCGAGCAGCTCGACGCGCTGCGCGCGGGCCTCGACGAGCCCGGCCGACTGGCCCGGGCGGTGGAGGAACTGCTGCGCCACGACGCCGCGTTCGAGCTGACCACCTGGCGGTTCTTCGCCGAGGACAGCGAGCTGTTCGGCACCACCGTGCCGGCCGGCGACTCGGTGATCGTCTCGCTCTGCGCCGCCAACCGCGACGACGCGCAGTTCCCGGAGGCCGACCGCCTCGACCTCGACCGCACCCCGAACGCCCACCTCGCCTTCGGCCACGGCGTCCACTACTGCCCGGGCGCCGCCCTGGCCCGGGCCGAACTCCAGATCGCCATCGGCACCCTGCTCACCCGGCTGCCCGGACTGCGCCCCGCCGGTGCGCCCGGGGACGGCCTGGACGAACTCATCTGGATCCCCGCCGTCCTGGCCCGTGGGGTGAACCGGCTGCCAGTCGCCTACGACCGGCGAGGCTGAGCACCCGCCCATCCGCCATCAGTCGTCAGTCACCCGTCACCCGTCACCCGTCACCCGTCATCCATCGCCCGTCACCCGTGGAGGAGATCCATCATGCCGCCCGTCGGCACCGCCCCCGTCGTCACCAGTGCCCCCGAGCAGCGGTCGCCGGCTCAGCTCGCCGCCCGCATCCTGGGCCTGCTGCTTCCGCACCGCCGCGCCTCGGACCCTGAGTTCGACGCCCGGCCCGAGCACTTCCCCTTCCAGCTCGCCCAGTTGGCGGACTACATCGATGCCGATGAGCCGATCGTGTTCACCCTGCCGGGCTTCCCCTGCAAGTCGCCGAACCCGGCGAAGGTGCTCGGCCATCTGCCCGACGAGGGCGAGCGGTTGTCCCTGACCTTCCTCGACGACCTCTGCGCCAGGATCGGCCGGATCCACCCGCCCGGTGCCCGGATGCTGATCTGCTCCGACGGGCACATCTTCGGCGACCTGATCAACGTTCCCGACGAACACATAGACGAGTACTCCGACGAGTTGACCGCGATGATCCGGCGTGAGGACCTCCGCCACCTGGACACCTTCGACCTGCGCGCGGTGCTCGGCGACCTGCCGTACGACGAGAAGCGCGCCCGGGTCCACGAGCGGTACGCGCCGAGCGTCGAGGAGTTGCGCGAGCAGGTGGTGACCGAGCAGGAGACCCTGCGGCTCTACCGCGGCATCACCCGTTTCCTCACCGAGGACACCGTGGACTTCCCCGGCACCCGCTCCGCCCTGCAGCGGGACTGCCGCCGCCGCGCCTACGGAGTGATCCAGCGCAGCCGCGCCTGGGGCGAGTTGATCGCCGAGCAGCACCCCCGGTCGGTGCGGCTGTCGATCCACCCGCAGCCGGCCGGCGCGCCGAAGTTCGGCATCCGGCTGCTGGCGACACCCGACGCCTGGATGACGCCCTGGCACTCGGCAGTACTCCACCGCGTTGACGGCGGATGGGAGTTGCGGCGCAACGAGGAGGCGGCGCGGCTCGGCCGGCCGGTCCTGCGGGAGGGCCGGCCGAGCCACTACGAGGGCTACTGAACCCCGAGCCGCCGAACCCCGGGCTGCCGTTGACCCCCGGGCTGCGGCACCACGGAGTCCGCCGGGGAGCGGTGGTCGAAGGCGATCAACGGGTCACCGGTGAGCGGGTGTTCGACCACCGCGGCGCGTACGCCGAAGACCTCGGCCAGCAGCTCGGCGGTCAGCACCTCGCGCGGTGCCCCGGAGGCCACCAGGGCGCCGCGGTGCAGCACGTGGAGCCGGTCGCAGACCGAGGCGGCGGCGTTGAGGTCGTGCAGCGCGACCAGCGTGGTGCGCCGCTGTTCCCGGAGCAGGGCGAGGAGTTCGACCTGGTGCCGGACGTCCAGGTGGTTGGTCGGCTCGTCCAGCACCAGGACGTCCGGCTGCTGGGCGAGCGCGCGGGCCAGCAGCACCCGCTGCCGTTCGCCACCGGACAGTTGGGCGAACCGCCGGTCGGCGGCCGCGCTCATGCCGACCCGGGCCAGTGCCTCGGCGGTGATCCGGTGGTCCTCGGAGTCGTCGGCCGCGAAGGCCCGCTTGTACGGGGTACGGCCCATCGCCACCACCTCGCGCACACTCAACTCGAAGTCTCCGCCGCGCTCCTGGGGCAGCGCGCCGATGTGCCGGGCGGACTGCGCGGGCCGCAGCGCGGCGAGGTCCTGTCCCGCCAGCAGCACGCGCCCGGCGCTCGGCCGCAGGTGCCGGTAGACGGTGCGCAGCAGGCTGGACTTGCCGCTGCCGTTGGGTCCGACCAGCCCGGCGATCTCCCCCTCCTCGGCGACCAGATGGACCCCGGCCACCACCGTACGGCCGGCCAGGGCGACGCTCAGGTCCTCGACGGTGATCCTCAACTGCGCTCCAGTCGTCGGTCCAGCAGGTAGAGCAGGGTGGGGGCGCCGAGCACGGCGGTGACCACGCCGATCGGCAGTTCCTGGCCGTCCAGGGCGGTGCGGGCGACGGTGTCGACCACGGCCAGGAGGACGGCCCCGGTGAGGGCGGACAGCGGCAGCAGGCGCCGGTGGTCGCCGCCGACGAGCAGCCGGCAGACGTGTGGCACCATCAGTCCGACGAAGCCGATCGCCCCGGAGACGGCGACCAGCACCCCGGTGAGCACACTGGTGACGACGAACACCTCGCGGCGCAGCCGGGTCACGTCCACGCCGAGCCCGGCGGCCGTCTCGTCACCCATCAGCATCGCGTTGAGCCCCCGGGCGCGGGCCTGGAGCAGTGCCAGGCCGAGCGCCACGGCGACGGCGGGGATGGCGAGTTGGGCCCAGACGGCGCCGCCGAGGCTGCCCATCAGCCAGAACAGCACGCCCCGGGTCTGCTGCTCGTCGCTGGTCTGCAGGACGAGGTAGCTGGTGATGCCGCCGAGGAACTGGGCGATGCCGATGCCGGCCAGGACCAGCCGCAGCGGGGAGAAGCCGCCGCCGCGCCGGGCCAGCAGCCAGACCAGGGAGAACGCGCCGAGCGCGCCGGCGAAGGCCGCCAGGGAGACGGTGAGTCCGAGTGCGCTGCCGAAGGAGAGTTCGAGGCCGAAGGCGGTGCCGAGGACGATGGTGGCGACCGCCCCGAGGGAGGCGCCGGAGGAGATGCCGAGCAGGTAGGGGTCGGCGAGCGGGTTGCGCACCAGGGCCTGGACGGCGGTGCCCACCAGGCCGAGTCCGGCGCCCACCACGGCCGCCAACAGGGCGCAGGGGACGCGCAGTTGCCAGACGATGAGGTCGCGGGTGCCGGGTTCAGGGGCCCGGCCGGTGAGGTGGTGGACGACCACCGACCAGACCTCGCCGGGCGGGATGTCGACCGAGCCGAAGGAGACGGCGGCGGTCAGCGCGAGCACCAGGGCGACGGCGAGTGCCCCGGCCAGTGGCCCGGCCCGCAGGGTGCGGGCCGGGCGCCGGGCGTCCGGGGCCTCGGCTTGGACTGCCGAAGTCACCTGCTACTGCCCGTTCTCGACGGGGCCGGGCTTGACGAGGTCCGGGTGGACGGTGGCCGCGATCTGCCGGACGGCGTCGGCGTTGCGCACGCCCGCGATGGTGGTCACCTCGGAGCCGAGCCGCACGAAGTGCCCCTCCTGGACGGCCTTGAGGCCCTGGGTCGCCGGGAAGCTCCGCAGGAACGCCTCGGCGTCGTCGAAGGCCTTGCGGGTGGCCTCCTCGCTGCCCCGGTTGCGCACGGCCAGCTGGATCCAGTCCGGGTTCTTGGCGACGACGTCCTCCCAGGAGCCGGGCTTGAAGTCGGCGTCGCAGTCGGCGAACACGTTGCGGGCCCCGGCCTGGGTGATGACGGCGTTGGCCACCTGCCGCCCGCAGACCGCGACCGGCTGCTTCGTCCCGGCGTCGAAGTCGAAGACGAAGTAGCCGGGCCGCTTGTCCTCCGGGACCCCGGCGAGCGCGGTGCGGACCTCGCCGATCTGCTTCTCCATCCCGCTGACGAGTTCCTCGGCGCGGGCGCCGGTGCCGGTGACGGCGCCGAGGCGGCGGATGTCGTCCTCGACCCCGGCGAGGTCGGTGCGCGGCGCCTTGGCGGCCTTCGGGGTGCCGGCGCAGGCGGTGGAGAGGAGGTAGACGTGCTGGATGCCGGCCGCCGCGAACTCCGCCTCGGTGGGCCCGGTGGCGCCGCCCATCATCGGCATCGCGCCGAAGGTGTCGACGTAGAGGTCGGCGCCGGAGCCGAGCAGCTTCTCCTTGGGGACGGACTTGTCGCCGAGCACCGGCACCTTGGCACCCTGTTCGGCCAGCGCCGCCGGCAGGGTGCCCTTTCCGGGCGGGAAGCCGGTGCCGATCACCCGGTCGCCCGCGCCGAGTCGGAGCAGCATCTCCAGGCTCGCCGCGTTGCTGGTGACGATCCTCGTCGGGGCCTTGGCTATGGTCGTCTCCTTGCCCGCGCAGTCGGCGACCGTGACGGGGTAGCTCCCGGCCGGGCCGGCCTGGGCGGTGACGGCGGCGCTGGTGCCGCCACCACTGCTTCCGCCGCTTCCGCAGGCCGTGGCGAACAGGGCGACGGCGGCCGCGATACCGCAGACGACGCGAGGGCGCATGAGAACTCTCCTGGTCGGTGATCGTGCTGGGGACCCGCGCTGCGGACCCGGACCAGGTAGTCGGGCCGGGGCTCCGGTGGGTTCCCCGGACTTCCGGGACTTCTGACGGCCCCGTACGCGGGGCCGCGCGTAGGGTGGCCGGATGCCAGAGCTCTCCGACCCGCGCGACGACCTCGGCCTGCCGGTACGACTCGGGCCACGGCCGCCGCGCCGGGTGGTCTCACTGGTGCCCTCGCTGACCGAGGCCGTCGCCGCCACCGCACCCGGTCTCCTGGTCGGCGCCACCGACTGGTGCAGCCACCCGGCCGGGCTGGCGGTGACCCGGATCGGCGGCACCAAGAACCCCGACCTGCCGGGCGTCCTCGCGCTCGCCCCGGACCTCGTGATCGCCAACGACGAGGAGAACCGCCGCCCCGACCTGGACGCGCTGCGGGCGGCGGGGGTGCCGGTCTGGGTCACCGACATCCGCACCCTGGACGGCGCCTTCCGCTCCCTGGACCGGCTGCTCACCCTCGCCTGCCGACTGCCCCGCCCGGCCTGGCTGGACGAGGCGGAGGCGGCCTGGCGCGAGGTACGGCCGACGGCGGACGGCCCACGGGCGATCGTGCCGATCTGGCGCCGCCCGTGGATGGTGCTCGGCCGCGACACCTTCGCCGGGGACCTGCTGCACCGCCTCGGCCTGCGGCTCGTCCACGCCGGGCACCCCGAGCGCTACCCGGCGGTGCCGCTGCCCGAGCTGCTGGCGAGCCGTCCGGACCTGGTGGTGCTGCCGGACGAGCCGTACCGCTTCACCGCCGAGGACGGCCCGGAGGCGTTCCCCGGCGTCCCGGCCGCGCTGGTCAGCGGACGGCATCTGACCTGGTACGGACCGTCCCTGGTGACCGCTCCGACCGTCCTCCGGCAGGCGATCGACCACCCGTTCGCCGGGGGCAGAACGATCGCACCATAGGATGACCGCCACTCTCCGGGATCACCGGTGACAAGTGGGGGGACCACAGATGAAATCCAGCGCCACCCGGCGGACCACCGTGCTGGTATCCGCCGTCGCCGTCTCGACCGCCGTCCTGGCGGGCTGCGGCACCAAGAGCGCCGACCAGCACCCCGACGCGGCACCGGGCACCACGCTCGCGGCGGCCACCGCCACGCCGGGCGACACCGCGAGCGCGAGCCCGTCCGCCGACGCCACCCCGAGCGCCTCGGCCTCCGCGAGCCCCACCGCCTCGCACAGCCCGAGCGCCGGCGCGAGCAAGTCGGCGAAGTCCACGCCCAACGCCCAGGCCAGCAACGCCAAGGGCGGCGGCAACGCGGCCGGCGCACCCGCCACCCAGCCGCCCGTCGAGAAGCCCGCCATCCCCGCACCGGTGCCGACCGCCAAGGCCGGCGCCGTCGCCCTCCCGCCGCCGCCCGCGCCGCCGGCCGGACACGTGCCCCCGCTGCAGAGCGGCTGCCAGCCCAGCAAGCCGCAGCCGGACGAGCCCAAGGCCGCCGTCGCCACCGCCCTCACCTCGGCGGCCGGCCAGGCCCGGGTGCTCACCCTCAGCTCCGGCGGCACCGACAAGCTCCCGGCGCTGCCCGTCAACCTGGTCAAGGCGATCGCCTGGCAGGAGAGCGGCTGGCAGTCCGGCATCCTCGCCTGCGACGGCGGGATCGGCACCATGCAGGTCATGCCGAACACCGTCGCCTGGATGAACGGCAAGTACGGCACCACCTCCGACCCCAAGACGCTCGCCGGGAACGTCCAGCTCGGCACCCAGCTGCTCGACTGGCTGGTCGCCTACTACGGCGACTCCTCCTTCGGCGGCACGTACGACCTCTCCCCCGACCCGGCCACCGGCAAGACGCCGCTGCTGGACCTGGTCGTCTCGGCGTACAACGCGGGCGCGGGCAACGTCCACTACAACACCGTCACCGACCCGGCCACGGGCCAGGTCGTCGGCAGCCTGGACATCCCGAACCCGACCTACGTCTCCAACGTGAAGGCGCTGATGGCCTCCCAGCCCTGGAACAAGGCGGGCTGACCGACTCCCCGCACCACGGCCTACGACACCACGGCCGTACGGCACCGCGGCCGTACGGCACAGGGCCCGGGACGCCAGTGCGTCCCGGGCCCTGCGGCTCCGGCTGCTGCCCGGAGGTCAGCCGCGCGCGGCGGCGACGGCGGCGCCCAGCGCCTCCTTGATCCGGGGACCGAGGCGGGCGAAGCCCAGCTCCTTCATCGCCGCACGGAGCAACTCATCATCGCTCCGCCCGGTGCCGTCGGCGTCGATCCAGCGGACGACGGCGAGCAGTTCCTCCGCCGAGTAGGCGGTCACGGGCCGGCCGGGGGTGAAGTCCGGCTTCGCCGAACGGGCGGCGGGCACCTCGGCGACGGGCTCGGCCTCGGGCTCGGGCGCTACGACCTCGGCGACGACCTCGGGCTCCTCGGCCTCGACGGCCGGCTCCTCCACCTCAACGGCCTCGGCCTCGACGGCCGGCTCCTCCACCTCAACGGCCTCGGCCTCGACGGGGGGCGCCTCGGCAATGACCTCGGGCTCCTCAGCCACCACAGCCGGAGCCTCCTCGGCGACCTCGGCCTCGACCACCGGCTCCGCCACCTCGGCGGCGGGGGTCTCGGCCACCACGGCCGGAACCTCCTCGGCGGCCTCGACCTCGGCCTCGGCCTCGACCGGCGACTCGTCAACCTCGACGACCGCGACGACCTCCGGCTCAGCAGCCTCGACGGCGGGCACCTCGGCGACCGCCTCCGGCTCGACCTCAGCCACGACCTCAGCCTCGACCACGATCTCAGCGGCAGGCTCCTCGACTGCCTCCGGCTCCGCCGCGACCTCGTCCGCAGCTGCGGCCTCGGCCAGCGCTGCGGTCGCGGCGGCCACCAGGTCGTCAGCGGCCGGGGAGGGCGCCGGAAGGGAGACCACGGCAGCCGGGGCCTCCGCTTCCTCCTCCTCCACCGCAGCCGGCTCGGTCTCGGCGGCGTCCGCGTCCGCGCCCGACGCCGCCTCGACGGCCTCGGCTTCAGCCTCGACCTCGACCTCGTTCTCGGCAGCGGCAGCGGCAGCGGCAGCGGCAGCGGCAGCGGCAGCGGCGTCAACCTCGACGTCGGCCTCAACCTCGGCAGCGGCGTCAACCTCGGCAGCGGCCTCAGCGGTCTCAGCGGTCTCCTCGACCGGAACCGCCACCGGAGCCGGCGTCTCCTCCGTCAACCCGTCCCGCTGCCCACCGGCGAGCGCCTGACGCGCCGCGGCCTCGGCCTCCTCCTGGGAGGGCTCGGCCCCGGACGGCTCGACTTCGGTCTCGGTCTCCGCTTCGGCCTCGACCGACACATCGTCCGCAACCTCGCCCGCGACCTCGGCCTCCTCGGCCACCGGCGCCGCCAGCCCGTCCCGCTGCCCGCCCGCGAGCGCCTGGCGCGCCGCGTACGCGGCCTCGGCGGCGCGGCGGTCGGCCTTGGCGGCGGTGAGTTCGGCGAGCAGGTCGGCGAGGCCAGCCTCCTCGAGGGTGGCGCGCAGGCCGCGGATGGTGGGCAGGCGGTAGAGGGTGCCCTCGTCGGCGGCGAGCCGCTCGACCAGGTCGGCGAGTTCCGTGAAGGCGAGCCCGTCCAGGTCGTGGTCGGGCAGCAGCCGGGCGAGGTCGCGCAGGCCGGTGTTGATGGGTTCGAAGGCCTGGGCGGTGCGCTCGACCAGGTCGCCGTCGGCCGGCACGTTGGGCAGGGTGCCGGCGGGGGCGATGGCGGCCCAGGCGCGGCGCTCGATCTCGGCCGAGGTGAGTGCCTCGTGCAGGTCCTCGCGGCGGACCTTGCGGTCGTGGGCGAGGGCGGTGGCCTGCTTGCGCAGCGAGCGGCCGCGCAGCCAGGAGAGCTTGACGCCGTTCTCGCGGCGCCAGGTGCTGTCGGCGGTGGCGGCGGCGAGGGCGACGAGGTCGGCGTCGTAGGCGGCGCTGGTGAGGATGGCGGAGGTGCGGCGCACCCGCTGGAGCATCTCGACCAGCAGCACGGTCTTGGCGACGGTGTCGGGTTCGTCCAGCTTGACCTCGGCGGCCAGGGCGGTGACGGCCTCCCAGGTCTGCTGGAGGTCGCGGCCGCGCAGTTCGGCGAGCGCGGTGGACGCGGCGCGGGCGTCCTCGGGGGTGGCGACGGTGTCGACGGCCGCGTACCAGGCGTGGGTGTCGGCGCTGAGCGTGAAGGCCCCGAGTTCGGCGTAGCGGCCGAGATCCTCGCGGAGGTCGGGCTCCGCAGCGGCGTCCTGGGGGTCCTTGACGTCTGCGGCGTCGGCGACGTCCGCCGGGTCGGCTGCGTCGGCGTTGCGCGAGTGAAGCACTGTCATGTGAGGTCCGGTTCTGGGCGACGACGGCGGGGCTGACGGCGAGGGGGCGACGGACCGGGTGCGCGGGGCCCCTGGGGCGGGACCGGGGGGCGCGCGGTCGGGCCGCCGGGTGTGGACGCCCAGAATACGGGTGCCCGTTCGAGCCTTGCACGCACCCACCGCCGGGACGGGTCGGTGTCGTGTGCCATACCGCCCGCCTGGCCGCTACTCGGGAGGTCCACCCGGGTGGTGCGGTGGTGGTCCGGACGGGTGGCCCGGGTGCTCCGTGCGGGGTGGGCGTGGTCGCCGCAACCCGTCCAGGGGAACGGCGCGGAGGCCCCGGGCGGGGCGGTCCGGCGGGGGACGGCCGGGCGGCGGGTGGTGGCCGGCCCGGGCGAGGGTGGGCAGGTCGACCGGCGCGAGGTACTCGTGGAGCGCCGTGCGGTGCCACCAGGCGCCGGTCTCCCGCAGTTCGCGCCATCTGGTGAACCGGTAGAGGTGGAGGGTCGCCCGGACGTGGGTCGGCGGGGCGTCGGGGAAGGGGTTGTGGCGCAGCAGCCGCAGGGTCGCGCGGTCACCGGCCAGCAGGCGGGTGACGAAGGGCAGGAACCAGGGCCGGGCGTAGGCGGGCGAGATGCCGGCGAACCACATCAGCCAGTCCAGGCGCAGGTGGTAGGGGGCGTACTGGCGCGGGAGGCGGCGCACGTCGCCGGGTTTGCCCTTGAACCCGTATTCGCGCCAGACGGTGTGCGGGGTGAGGACGGCCTCGTCGGTGCCCTCGATCACGACCTCCTGGCGCAGGCGGTTGACGCTGCCGAACGCGCCGTAGGTGTTGACGAGGTGCAGCCGGTTGAAGGAGCGGTTCATCACCTGGCCGCGGGAGAGCAGGTTGCGGACCGGCCAGTAGCTGAGCACCAGGACGGCGGCGGTGACCGCGGCCACCAGCGCCTGGTACCAGACGGGCGCACCGGGGAGGTTCCGGGCGTGGCCGGGCAGGCCGAGGCGGCCCGGTTCGACGGCGGCGAGGGCGAGGACGACGGTGAGCCAGTTGAGCCAGGCGAAGTTGCCGGAGGCGATCAGCCACAGCTGGGTGGCGATCACGGCGCAGGCGGCGTAGCTCGCGACCGGCTGCGGGAGCAGCAGGCCGATCGGGACGAGGAGTTGGACGACGTGGTTGGCTGCCGCCTCGACCCGGTGCAGCGGGTCGGGCAGGTGGTGGAAGAACCAGCTGAGCGGTCCGGGCATGGGCTGGGTCTCGTGGTGGTAGCGCAGGCAGGTCAGGTCGCGCCAGCAGCTGTCGCCGCGCAGTTTGATCAGTCCGGCGCCGAACTCGACCCGGAAGACCAGCCAGCGCATCAGCCAGAGCACGGGGGTGGGCGGCGCGGTGTCGGCGTTGCCGAGGAAGGCGGCGAGGGAGCCGGCTTCGAGCAGCAGCGATTCCCAGCCGAAGGAGTACCAGGTCTGTCCGACGTTGACGATGGAGAGGTAGAGGGCCCAGAGCACCGCCCAGAGCAGGATCGACGCCCAGAGCGGTACTTCGTCGCCGAGCCCGGCCGCGACGGCGGCGGCCAGCGCGGCGCCGGTGAGGGCGACGGTGGCGAAGAAGCGGTCGCTGTAGTGGAGGTGGAAGAGGCCGGGTGCCCTGCGGAACGGGACCCGGGCGGTGAAGCGGGGCACCGGCAGCATGCCGTGGGTGCCGATGAGGGCGCGGAACTGCGCGGCGGCGGCGAGGAATCCGATCAGGTAGAGGCCGGCGAGCAGGCGCTGGACGAGCAGTCGGCTCAACCAGTAGTCGGGGGCGGCGAACCAGTCCATCCAGTCCATGCGGCCCATGCCTACCACCGGCGGCGCGCGGCCGGGCCCGGCCCGGGGTGCGGGCGACGGACGGTTCACCCGCTCGGCCGGGACGACGCGCCGTGGCCCGTACGGCCTCGGGTGAACTGCCACGGGCCGTAGTACGGCCTCGGGTGAACTACCTCAGGCCGTACGGCCTCGGGCGAACTGCCGTAGGCGGTACGGCCGGCCGCGTCCGCCCCGGAACGGCAACGTGGCGGGGAGCCTCTCCTCGGGGGTGAGAGGCGCCCCGCCACGGTGGTGGGCGGTACGGGTGGTGCGGTGGGCGGGTACGGCCGGGGGCCGTGGTGCCGCGCACGAGCGGCGGTCGGCCGCTCAGCTCGGCAGGACGAGTCCGGACCCGCCGGCGATGCCCGGTCGGCCGGTCGGGGTGGCGGCGCCGTTCTGCTGGAGCCGGTCGACCAGCAGCGCGGCCAGGGTGCCGAGTTCCTCCTCGGTGCGGGACTGGGCGGTGACGTCCATGCCGACGGTGAGGACGCCGTTGACCTGGCCGGTGCGCGCGACCCGCAGCGGGGTGCAGGTGAAGCTGAAGATCTGCTGGATGCGCTGCGCCTCGGGGCGGCCGGACTGGATCCGGACGTCGTTGAGGGCGGTGACGCGACCGGTGTGGTACGCCTCCGCGACGGCCTGCTGGAGGCCGGCCGCGCCGAGCTGCGGGTAGGCGGTGCCGATCGAGCCGTACGCCACCGGGGCGCCGAAGGTGTCGGCGTGCTGGGCGTTGGCGTAGCGGATCTCCTGGCCGGGGCCGTCGGTCAGCATGATGGGGAACGGGGAGCCGTCGAAGGCGGCGAACATCTCCTGCTGCTGGGCGAGGAGGTTGTCGCGCAGCCGGATCTCGGAGAGCAGCGCCTCGGCGAGGTGCTGGATGTCGCGCAGTCGCTCGCGCCCCCACTGCCGGGGTTCCCGGTCGAGGACGCAGACGGTGCCGATGACGGTGTTGGTGTCGTCGACGAGCGGGGCGCCGAGGTAGGCCCGGACACCGAGTTCGTCCACGACCGGGTTCCCGGCGAACCGGGGGTAGGCGAGGATGTCGTCCAGCGCGAGGGGTGAGCGCTGGGCGACCACGTGCGGGCAGAAGCCGTGACTCATCGGCATCTGCCGGGTGGGAAGGTCGAAGGCGATCCCCCGGTCCGCCCAGGAAGCGCCTTCTTCGGCCGCGATTTCACCGGAGTTTGGCGGAATGTAGAGCCCCCGGAACATCTGGCGCTCGTCGTTGATGAAGTTGACCATCGCGATGGGAGCGCGGGTGATGCTGGCTGCGAGGTGGGCGAAGCGGTCGAAGGCCTCGTCTGCGGAGGGTTCGTTGAGGCCCAGGCTGCGCAGCCTGCGGGTCCGCTCGGACTCCCCGGCAGCACCCGGGAACTGGCCTTGAGTGCTCATCACATCAGTCATGGCGCACATGTAATCAGACATCCGGGCGCCGCGGTGCTACCGGGACGGATCACCCCCGTTGCTGATGAACAGTCAAAGCAGCAGTTGAGCGACCACGCGGACGGGTGCGGGAGGAGGGGAAGGTCAATCCCCACCCGGAGCCATGACAAAACCCTCCGGCGGCGGGGTGGGCCGAATCCCGCCATTCCAAGATCAACTATGTGTGGACCCCATGTGCACATATGACAATGAGCCCTGCCGAAGACACGGACGGTAGTCCCCCAGGCTCCACGGGAGACCCCGGCCCAAGGTCCGCATGCACCGATGGCTTCGAAGCGATCGGCACCGCCACACCCCACACCCCCACCCGATCTCCCTGGGGGAACGGCCGGAGCGGCATCTACGGCGCGAACGGAGGCACGACACCACTGGAATGAGAGGACCAAGCATGGCGATGGACTACTTCACCGACGAACGACACGAGAGCCTCCGGGCGGAGGTGCGTGAGTTCGCGGAGAAGGAGGTGCGTCCTCAGGTGGCCAGAATGGAGGCCGACCGGGAGATCGAGTTCGAACTGTCGCGGGAGATCGCCCGCCGCGGCTGGATCGGTGTCACGATCCCGCGCGAGTTCGGCGGACTGGGGCTGGGACACCTCGCCAAGACCATCATCGTGGAGGAGCTGGCCCGGGTCAGCGGTGCGATGGGCGCGATGGCCCAGGCCTCGCAGCTCGGCGTCGCCAAGGTCATCCACTTCGGATCCAACGCCCAACGGCGCGAGTGGCTGCCGAAGTTCGCCTCCGGCGAGTCCCTGCCGACGATCGCGGTCACCGAGCCGGAGTCCGGCGGGCACGTGCTCGGCATGGGCGGCACCGCCCGCCGCGAGGGCGACGAGTACGTCCTCAACGGCCGCAAGGTGTTCGTCGGCAACTCGCACATCGGCGATGTCCACGGCGTGGTCTTCCGCACCGACCGGGGCAGCAAGGGACTGTCCGCCTTCCTGGTCGAGAGCGACCGGCCCGGCTTCCGCACCGGCACCATCGGCACCCAGGGCGGCCTGCACGGCTTCAGCTTCGGCGAGCTCGTCTTCGAGGACTGCCGCATCCCCGTCGGCAACCGGCTCGCCGAGGAGGGCCAGGGCCTCGACGTCGCCTACTCCTCCTCCACCCTGTACGGCCGGCTGAACCTGGGTGCCGTCGCCCTCGGCATCCACGTCGCCGTGGTGGAGGACACCGTGCGCTACGCCGAGGAGCGGGTGCTCTACGGCAAGCCGGTCAACCAGCTGAACAGCATCGCGCTGAAGCTCGGCGAGATGCAGTCCCGGCTGATGACGGCCAAGTTGGCCGCCTACCACGCCTCGCACCTGCTCGACCACGGCAAGGCCTGCGACGCGGAGCTGATGAACGCCAAGCTCGTCAACACCGAGTACGCGATGGACTCGGCGCGCCAGGCGATGGAGATCTTCGCCGCCCGCGGCACCCAGGAGGAGCACCACGTCATCCGCTACCTCCGGGACGCCACCCACATCTACGCCCCGGCCGGCACCTCGGACGTGCAGAAACTGCGGCTCGGGCAGGTGGCGGCGGGCACCTACGGCAGGCAGTGGTCGGCCGAGCTGTCCGAACTGACGAGCTGGGCCTGGACCGAGCTCAACGAGCGGGAGTCGCAGGCGCCGTCGGCGGACCGGCGCTACGGGCGCGGCGGCGCGGGCGGGCAGGGCGGCCAGCTCGGACAGGGCGGCCAGCTCGGGCTGGGCGGTCGGGGTGCCCGGGTGGTGCCGATCTCCGCGGCGAGCTGAGACCGGCCGCTGGGGACCGCCACCCGGATGGCGGCGAACTCTCGGTACAACGACTGTTGACCTGTTCCTGACGGCTCCCCGGAAGGCCCGCCCGGCCCACCGGGGGGCCGCTCCCGCTCCGCACCGCCCGCACTGAACTGCGGCGATCCGTCGGCGAACACTCCGACCGGGACCGACCGGTTCTGCCAGCAACCGTTCACATGTCGTCAGTTGATGTTGCGATGAGGGCACCTGGGACTGATAGGTTTCCTGCCGTCGGCGGCCGCGCTGAACCCCGCCCGGACGATGACACCACGTCACCCCGTCCGGCGACCCCGGCCTCGGCGCCCTGAAGCCCGGGCCGGGCCGCTCGGGGCCGACCCGCCGTTCGGCCCCGAGACCCGGCCTGCAACTCGGCCCTGCAGCAAGGAATCAGATGCCAGGCATATCGGCCCCCCACACGGGCCACCGCGCCGGCCGGTCCGGCTCCCTCCGCAGCTCGCTCCTCGCCCTCGCGCTGGTCCCCAGCCTGGGCCTGACCGCCGCCTGGGGCTACGCCGCCTACCTGCTGCGCGACGCCGGACACCGCACCGCACTACTGGCCGGCACCGCCGTCGTCGCCCTGGTGCTGCTGGTCAGCCTGGTCCGCGGCATCCGGGCCGCCCGCGCCCTCTCCGCCCGGCTGGCCGGACTGCGCACCGACACCCTCGCCCTCGCCCAGCGGGAGATCCCCGAGGTCGTCGGCCGGCTGCGCGCCGGAGAGCCGGTGCCCGCCCCGCCCACCTGGACGCCCTCCCGGCGGGTCGGCGACGAGGTCCAGCAGACCTCCGACGGCCTGGCCGCCGTCCGGCAGGCCGCCGTCGCCGCCATCGTCCACCAGGCCCAGGGCCGCGAGGGGACGAAGAAGGTCTTCCTCAACATCGCCCGCCGCACCCAGATCCTGATCCACCGGCAGATCAGCATGCTCGACGCGCTGGAGCGCGAGCACGAGGAACCCGAGCTGCTGCGCGAACTGTTCGCCGTCGACCATCTGGCCACCCGGATGCGGCGCAACGCCGAGAACCTGGTCATCCTCGGCGGCGCGCTGCCCGCCCGGCGCTGGCGCAACGCCGTGCCCGTGGTCAACGTGCTGCGCAGCGCCGTCTCCGAGACCGAGAACTACGCCCGGGTCGTCGTCCAGGGCGTGCCGCGCGCCTCGCTCAGCGGACAGGCCGTCGCCGACGTGATCCACCTGGTCGCCGAGCTGATCGAGAACGGTACGACCTTCTCCCCGCCGTACACCCAGGTGCAGGTCGCCGCGCAGGAGGTCCCCAAGGGCCTGGCGGTCGAGGTGGAGGACCGCGGCCTCGGCATGACCGAGGACGAGTACGAGCGGCTCAACGACTACCTGGCCAACCCGCCCGAGCTGGACGTCTCCGCGCTCGGCGACGACCTGCGGCTCGGCCTGTTCGTCGTCGCGCGACTGGCCGCCCGGCACGACATCCAGGTCACCCTGCGGCCCTCGCCGTACGGCGGCACCCGGGCCGTGGTGCTGGTGCCCGCGGCGCTGCTGGAGCAGGCCGAACAGCCCGCGGCGGTGCCCGGACTGCCGTCCGGCGCGCGGGTCACCCGCACCCCGGTGCCCGAACCGCGGCCGTCGGACGGGGACTTCGGTGAGGTCGACGAGGAGCTGACGGGCGCGCTCGCGGGAGTGCTCGGCGGGCTGCTCGGGGGTGCGCCGGCTGCTGATGCCGGTGTCGGTACCGGTACCCCTGTCGGTGCCGGCGCTCCCGAGGTGCCTCCCGTCGACTCCGGTGCGGCGGGCGGCGGTCTGATCATCGGTGAGCTGCTCGCGCGGCAGGACGGCGAGGGCGGCGGGACCGCCCCCGACGACTCCGGGCTGCCGGTCGGTGCCGAGATCCCCGGACTGCCCGGGGCCGTGGTGGTCCCCCGGCCCGCGATGCCGCGCCCGTACGACCTGCCGACCGGTCCGTCGGCGGAACTCGCCGCGCAGCTCGGTGCCGCGCACGCGGCGCCCGTCGAGCACGTCGAGCACGTCGTCGACGGCGCCGGCGATGCCGCTGCCGACCTCACCGCCGGCCTCCCGGCGGACGTCGCTCCCAGCCACGAACGCCCGCAGGAGGACCACGTGGAGCACGGCCCGGACGGCGAACTGCGCACCCCGCGGATCCTGCCGCAGCGGGTCCGCAACGCCAGCCTCGCCGAGCAGCTCCGCGAGGCCAACGCGCCCGGCACCATGATGCCGCCCGTCGCGCCGGCCCCTTCCCCGTTCCCCCAGTCGGCTCCGCCCGCCGCGTCCGCGCCGTACGGAGCCCACGCCGCCCCGACCGGACCGCGGTCCGGCGAGGCCGACGGCGCCTCACCGGCGCGCTCCCGCGCCACCATGGCCGCCATCCAGCGCGGCACCCGGAGCGCCCGCGCGGCCGGTACCGGACCGGACGCGCCCGCCACAGCCCCCCACCCGGCCGCAGCTCCCGCCCCCGGGGAAGCCGCGGAAGCCTCCGCCGTTCAGGAAGCCAAGGAACAGCAGTGATGACGCAGCAGACCGACACCCAGCGCGACCTCAACTGGCTGCTGGACCAGCTGGTGGCGCGGGTACCCGAGACCCGGCACGCCATCGTCCTCTCCGAGGACGGCCTGCTGGTCGGCATGTCGCAGGGCCTCGACCGGGCCGACGCCGAGCACCTGTCCGCCGTCGCCTCCGGCCTGCAGAGCCTGGCCCGCGGCGCCGGGCACCGCTTCAACGGCGGACGGGTCCGGCAGACCGTGGTCGAGATGGACCAGCTGTTCCTGTTCGTCACCACCGCCGGACAGGGCGCCCGGCTCGCCGTCCTCACCAGCGAGCAGGTGGACGCCGGGCTGATGGCCTACGAGATCAACATGCTGGTCAAGCAGGTCGGCCAGTACCTCACCGCGGCGCCGCGCAGCGACGCCGGCCAGACCGGCGCGGGTGGCGGTGCGTGACCGCCGCCGACGCCGACGAGGGCTGGTTCTACGACAAGGACGCCGGCCACCTGGTCCGTCCCTACGCGATCACCAACGGGCGCACCGGCCCGGTCCGTGACGGCTTCGCGCTGATCACCCTGGTGGTCACCGCCGACCCGCGCACCGACACCAGCCGGTTAACCCCCGAGCCGGCCGCGATCCTCGACCTGTGCCGCGAACGCCCGCTGGCCGTGGCCGAGATCGCGGCCACCATGGACCTGCCGGTGAGCGTGGTCAAGGTGCTGCTGGACGATCTGGCGGAAGCCCGGCTGATCCTCACCCGGGCCCCGGTCGCGCTCGCCGAGGCCCCGGACATCTCGCTCATCCAGGCCGTGATCGAGGGCGTCCGCAGACTCTGACCGGCCCCCGGCCGGACCGTCCGCCCTCCCCACAGCGTTCCAGCGCCATCCCAGCGCCACCCCAGTTCCCTTCCAGGAGACCCGAATTGACGACCCAGAGCCTGGTGCCGGGCGCGGTCAAGATCCTCGTCGCCGGCGGCTTCGGCGTCGGGAAGACCACCATGGTCGGCTCGGTCAGCGAGATCGAACCACTGCAGACCGAGGAACGGATGACCCGCGCCAGCATCGGGGTCGACAGCCTCGAAGGCGTCCAGGGCAAGTCCACCACCACCGTGGCGATGGACTTCGGGCGGATCACCGTCCGCGAGGACCTGGTGCTCTACCTCTTCGGCACCCCGGGGCAGTTCCGGTTCTGGTTCATGTGGGACGACCTCGCCCTCGGCGCCCTCGGCGCGATCATCCTCGCCGACACCCGGCGGCTCGAATCCAGCTTCGCCGCCGTGGACTTCTTCGAGCAGCGCGGCATCCCCTTCGCCATCGGGGTCAACTGCTTCCACGGCCGCCGCGAGGCCTCCCCGGAGGACGTCCGCCGGGCCCTCGACCTCGGGCCGGAGGTACCGGTGGTGCTGTGCGACGTCCGGGAGCGGGCGTCCAGCAAGGAGCTGCTGCTCGCCCTGCTCGACCGGGTGCACCGGGACGCACTGGCCGCCGGGCGGCGGTGAGGCGCCGGGATACCGGGGCGCCGGGGTACTGGGGTACTGGGGCGCTGCCTGGGGGCACTGCCCGGTGAGGCGCTGCCCGGCGGACGGCCTTGGCGGTGTTACGGCTTCGCCGGGGTGAGCTCGGCGAGCGCGTCCACCAGCGGCGCCAGCTCGGGCAGTTCGGCGGCCTGTGCCAGGGTCGCCTCCAGGGTCGCGTCGTGCACCGGGCGGGCCGCCTCCAGCAGGGCACGGCCCTCCGGCGTCAGCTCGGTGTAGATGCCGCGCCGGTCGTCCGCGCAGAGGTAGCGGCTGAGCAGCCCGCGGTCCTCCAGGCGGCTCACCAGGCGAGTGGTCGCACTGCTGCTCAACGCCGCCGCACGGGCCAGCTGCTGCATCCGCATGTGCCAGCCGTCCTGCCGGGACAGCGCCTCCAGCACCGTGTACTCGACCACGGAGAGCTTGTGCTCCGCCTGGAGCGCCCTCTCCAGCGCGGCGTCGATCAGCCCGTGCAGTGCGGCAAGCGTCCGCCAGCCACCGGCCCGGACCTCGGCCGCGTCGTCACGGATGGACATGGCGCACCTTCCCTTCGTGTTCGCCTGTACCTCTGGGCCTCTGGACGTCCGTGTCCGTACGCCCTGTGCTGTCTGCTGTCTCCCAAGTATGCCAGTTGGCGCGGATTATCGGTCTCTGCAAATACTTCGACTTATACCTCCGCCGGTCGCGCCCCCGCCTCACCCGCGGCTTCGTCGTCTCCCCAGGCGGCGGCGCAGAGCGCGGCCGCCAGCGCTTCGGTGTAGCCGGCGGCCGCCAGCCAGGCGGCGGCGAAGGCGTCGTGGTCGTCCGGGACGGTCCGGCCGAACACGTCGCGCCGCTGGTCCGCCGCAGCCGCCCGGAGAGCGTCCAGCAGCTCGGCGGCGGTGACCAGCCCGGCCGCGCGCAGCAGGCTCCGGTCCGCCGCCGCCGTCGCCGTGCTCGGGCCGAGGGCGGACCGGCCGGTGGTGACCGTCTGCTCCACCCGGCGGCCGAGCACGTGCACCGGCGGGCCGACCGGCGGTGCGGCGGGGAGCACGGCAGCTTCGGCGGGGCGCACGTGCCCGTCGGTGGGCTGGAGGTCGGCGGTCTGCAGGCGCTCCAGACCGAGGTTGGCCCGGCCCGCCCGGTCGGCGGCGAGGGCGAGACGGACCGGCCCGAGCCGGCCGGGAGCCTCCGGGGGCGTGCCGATCGCCAGGACGCGCAGCTCCGGACGGTCGGCGCGCTCCAACCGGCCGATCAGCCGCAGCCGCAGGCCGGGGGCGGTGGCCAGCAGGGCCAGATTGGCCCGGAAGGCCAGCTCAGGGTGCTCGTGCCCCGGCCGCAGCACCACCACCAGCCCGTCCGGCCCGTCCGGCCTGCTCCCGGCGGCACGGGCGAGCAGCTGGAGCGCCCCGCCCGGACCGGTCGGGGCCGCGCCCAGCAGGGTGACGTCCAGGAACAGCAGGTCACTCCCCGCCGGACGGTTCTCGTACGGCAGCTCCTGCGCCGCCAGGGCCCGCGCCACCTGGACGGCCGGCGGCTCGGCCCAGAGCCCGGCCACCGGCTCGGCCGTCCAGTCCGCGCCCGCCGCGCGGACCGCCCGGACGGACGCCCCGGCGCCCAGCCGGCCCCCGGCGGACCTGGTCGCGCCCTGGACCGCCAGCCCGGCCCGGCTGAACTCCCGGTGGCTGAGCGCGGCATCACCCAGCCGCACCGTCCGGCCACCCGCCCCCACGGCCAGCGGGGCGGCCGTCGCGGCGTCGCCGTGCGGTGTCACCTCGGCGACCGTGCTGAGCCGGCCGCCCGCGTCCACCACCCAGCTGACCGCGCCCGCGTGGGTCGCGGTGAGCACCGGCTCGGCGAACAGCCCGTACAGCCGCAGGCCGCCCTCCTGGGCGTAGACCTGGCGGGCGGTGCCGCGCAGGGCCGCGAGCGGCGCGGGGGTTCGCGCGGGGACGGAGGTGGTCAGGGCGGAGGTGGTCAGGGCGGAGGTGAGACCGAGCAGCTCGCGCAGGCCGGCCACCAGGTCCGCCAGCCGGTGGTCGGGCGCGCCGGAGCGCGCCGCCCGGATCCTGGTCACCACCGCGACCGCCGCCGCGGCCGGGCGGTACAGCCCCGCCACCCGCGCCCGGTGCCCGGCCCGCAGCAACTCGGCCTGCGAGACCGCGCCCGCCCCGCTCACCCCGGCGGCCAGCAGCGCGCAGGCGGCCCGGTGGAGGTGCCGGGCTGCGGCGAGTTCGGACGGGGCGAGGGCGGCGGGGGCTTCCGGGGCTCCGACGGGCTCGACCGGTCCGGACGCCGTCACTGCCTCCGCTGTCTCTGCCGTCTCTGCTGTCTCTGGCGCCTCTGCCGCCTCCGCTGCCCCGGTCACGTCCGACGGCTCGACTGCGTCGACGTTCTCGGCCAGTGGGCAGAGGGTGACGGCGGCGGCGCGGTGGACGCAGGCCGGGGCCAGCAGGCAGCCGCAGCGCACGTCGGCCGGGTCGGCGACCACCCCGCCCGGGGCGTGCAGGACGAGCAGGCTCTCCTCGTCCACCCGCACCCGCCACTTGTCGCCGGCACGGCCGAGCGGCTGCTGCGCCAGCTTCGCGGCCGCACCGTCCAGCCGCTTCTGCAGCCGGGCGCTCAGCCCGGACACCACCTCGGCGACCACCTCGGGCCGGACACCCGGCCAGCCGTCGCCCTGCGTCGTCCGCGTCGCGTTCATCGCACCTTCTCCCCCACCCAGCGGGCCAGTTCCAACGGGCTCAGTGCCGCCACCGGCATACCGGCCGCGACCAGCTGGCCCGCGACCGACGTCGAGTACCGGGCCGTCCCGGTGTCGTCCAAGGCCGCGCAGCCGAGCAGGTGCACGCCGGAGTCCACCAGCGCCCGGGTCTGGGCGATCAGCCCGTTGACCGGACCGCCCTCCTCGAAGTCGCTGACCACCGCGATCAGTGTCCGCGACGGCACCGTCACCAGCTCCCGCGCGTAGCGCAGCCCGGTCGCGATGCTGGTGCCGCCGCCGACCCGCACCTCCAGCAGCAGGCTCAGCGGATCCGCCACCCGCTCCGTCAGGTCGAGGACCTCGGTGGAGAAGGCGACGAAGTGGGTGCTCAACGAGGGCACCCCGGCCAGGATCGACGCGGTGAGCGCCGCCCAGACCGTGGAGGCCTCCATCGACCCGGACACGTCCACCACCAGGATCAGCCGCCAGTCGTTGGCCTGCCGCGCCCTGGTGCGGAAGACCGGACGTTCGGGGACGATCACCGTCCCGCCGCCGTCCGGATCCAGGCGGGCGGTGGCCAGGTTCGCCCGGATCGTCCGGTGGAGGTCCAGCCCGCCGCCCGGACGCCGGGACGGACGCGGCACGCTGATCCCGGTCAGCGCCGGACGCAGCCTGGTCGCCAGCTCACGGCTCAACTCGTCGACCAGCCGCCGCACCAGCGGGCGCAGCCGGGCCACCCGTGCCTCGGGCAGGCCGCCCGAGTGGTCCAGCACCGTCCGCAGCAGGTCCACCGACGGGCGGACGGCGGACGGGTCGATCGCCTCCAGGACGTCCGACCGGCCATGGGCGACGGCCGTCGCCAGGACCTCCTCCCGCACGCCCGGACCGAACAGCGCCTCCAACTCCTCGGCCCACTCGCGCACCCCGGGGAACGGTGCCTCGCGGCCACCCCGCCCACCGCTCCGGTCGTCCAGGCCCGGACCGGAACCCTCACCGTGCCCGCTGCCGTACAACTCGTCCAGCGCGGTGGCGAGTCGGGCACTACGGCCGGCGAGGCCAGCCCTACCCGGGCGGCCCAGCAGCAGGCGCCAGCGCTCGGCCGGAGCGAGGGCGTGCTCCGAGCACGGTGGCTGCCCGGCGGACGGCGCCGGCACCGCCCCCGACACCGGAACCGGTTCCGGCTCCGGCCCTGGCTCAGGCTCCGGCTCCGGCTCGCTGTGCCCGGCGGCGGGCGGCAGCAGACCGCGGCCGGCCAGCAGCCGGCGGGCCGCCAGGTCAGCGCGGACCCAACGGGCCACCAGGGCGGGATCGGTCTGCTCCGGCAGCTCGGCGAGCCGGGTACCGAGGCGCTCCTCGACCAGGGACAGCAGTCGGTCGCGGGCGGCCGGGCTGAGCGTGTCGAAACCGCCCCGCAGCGCGGGCAGCCGGTCCAGGAACGCGGCGTCCGGCAGCGAGCCGACCCGCTCCAGCACCGGTTCGAGCGCCTCGGGCGCGCTGTCGAACAGCCCCTCCGCGGCGGTCAACACCCCGACCAGCGACCGCCCGAGCACCTGCCGCGCCCGAACGTCCGTCGCGCCGTCCACCCAGGACGCGGCCCGCCCGCCGAACACCCCGGCCGGCTCCAGCCCGAGCAGCACCCGCACCGCCCCGGCCGCCCCCCGCACCAATGGGCTCCCCCGCTCGGCGAGTTCACCCAGCACATACCCCAGCCGCACCCCGCCCAGCCGATCCGCCCGCCGAGCCAACTCCACCAACGCCCGTGCGTCCGCCGGATCGTCCGACCCGCCCAACCCCTCCACCTGCCGCACCGCCACCGCCGTCAGCACCTCCACCGCCATGTCGACCGGCGATGCAGGGCGCGGCGGCGTGGCCGCTGCCTCCGGCGCCGCGTCGAGCGGGGGCACCGGGCCCGACGGCCCGAACACGGCGCCCCGGGGCGGAACGGCCGACACCTCGCGGTCCTTGGCGCCGGCGGTCAACCGGCCGGCAGCTGCGTCGAGGGGCGGTACGAGCCCTGACGGCCCGCCGACCGGACCGGAGGCCCACACGGCAGGCAGCGCGCCGCCCTGAGCGGCGACTGCCGGCCGACCGTCAACCACCGCACCTGCGACGTGCGTTGACCGGCGCCCGGCGACACCCGCGCCGTCCGAGGCTGCCGGGACGACAAGCGAACCGGCGGGCGCCGCCGCTCCGACGAGTCCGAGCGGGGAGCCCGGCACGGCAGCAGCCGGAGAGGTGGAAGAGAGTCCGACGTCAGCTGAATCGCCTGCGACAACCGCCCCGACCGGCAGGACCACGGCATCACCCGGGCTACCTGCCACCGCCACACCGGCGGGCAGGGCCTCAGCATCACCCGGGCCGCCCGCCGGCACCGCGCCGGGGGGCGGTGGTTGGGGGGCGGGGCCGGCGTGGATGGGGGCGATGGGGAAGTGGCCGGCGGTGAGGCGGTCCAGGAGGGTGAGGGCGGCGAGGAGGTCGGGGAGGGTGGCGGTGGCGGGGAGAGTGGTGGTGAGTTGGGTGAGGCGGGTGGTGGTGAGGGCGGGGAGGGCGCAGGAGGCGGCGGCGGTGAGGCCGTCGATGATCTCGCGGGGGGTGGGGTCGTCGGTGAGGCGGCTGCGGAGGGTGCCTTCGGCGGCTTGGGCGGGGGTGACGCCGCGGGCGCCGGCGACGGTGAGGAGGGCGGCGACGGTGGGGGTCCAGTGCAGGCGCCAGCGAGCACCGAGGGTTTCGGTGCCGCCCGGGCCGGTGGCGGGGACGGGGTCGGCGTAGGGAACGCCGCAGGCCGTGAGGCGGTGGAGGAGGATCTCGCGGCGGCGGTCGAGGGGGCTGCGCAGCGGGTCGAGGCGCAGTTCGCGCGGGCCCGGGTCGGTGGGGCCGGGGAGGCCGAGTTCGGTGAGGAGGGTTTCGACGGCGGGGGCGAGTCCGCTGCGCGGGGCGGCGGGGGTGGGCTGCCCGGTGCGGGTGCCGACCAGGACCTGTTCGAGGGCGCGGGCGACGGCCCGGCCGCGGCCGAGGGGTTCGCCCTGGGCGAGGACGGTCTGGACGGCTTCGACGAGTTCGCCGCGGCCGGGGGCGGCGTGGCCGCGCAGCCGGGCGAGGTCGCCGGCCAGGCGGACGATCTCGCGGGCGTCGGCGGGGCCGGAGGGGTGGTCCTGGGTGCGCAGGGCGGCGCAGATCCGGACGGCGGTGGTGGTGAGCGCCTCGGTGAGGCGGTCCGGGTCGCCCGCGGCGTCGAGGACGGTGTGCTGCCACTCCGGGTCGCGGATGCCCGCCGGGTAGCCGGAGCGGGCGTCCAGGAGCGGGTAGGTGTACGGGATCAGGGAGAGCACGTGGCCGGGGTCGTCCTCGCCGGGCGGCCGGTCGGCAGCGGTGGGCCCGTCGAGCAGCGCGGGGGCGTGGAAGGAGCCGACGACCACGGCGATCCGGCGCCCGTCGGCGGCGGCGGCCCGGATGCGGGTGCGCATCCAGGTTTCGCGGCGCAGGTCGTACGGGTCGACGCCGGGGCCGGCCTCGGCGTCGTGGCGCAGGGCCCAGCCGACCGCGAGGGCGGCGCGCCGGACGGCTTCGGGGGTGGAGCCGGGGGCGGCGGTCTCGACCAGGCGGTCCCAGAGGTCCTCGTCGGAGTCGCGGCCGGTGAGGCGGTGGCGCAGCGCGTCGGCCACGCCGGGGGTGTCGGGACCGTCGGACGGGCGGCGGCCGTGGGTGCCGTCGGTGCCGGTGCGGTGGGCGAGCGGGAGGTCGCAGGCGATGGCCTCCACGCCGTTGCGCCGGGCCCAGCGCAGGGCGACGAGTTCCGGGGAGAAGTCGGCGAAGGGGTAGAAGGCGAGCCCGCCGGAGTCGTCGGACGGGTCGGCCGGGGCCGCGGCGAGGGCGACCGGGGCCCGGGTGTCCTCGTCGGCGAGCCGGTCGAGCCAGGGCTGGAACTCGGCGGGCAGTTCGACCAGGACGGCCTCGGGGCGGGCGGCGTCGAGCAGCGCGGGGAGGACCGCACTGAGGGAGGGCGCGTGGTGGCGCACGCCGATCAGGTAGGGCCCGGGACGGTCGGTGCCGGAGCCGGCCAGCCGGTCCGTCTCGGCGCGGACGTCGGGGTCGGTGCCGGTTCCGATGTCGGTGCCGGTTCCGACGTCCGGGCCGGTTCCGACGTCGGGGCCGGCCCCGAGGGAGTCGTCCGGGGTGGGCTTCACCGCGCTGCTCGTCATCGTCAGGCCTCCAGTGCCGAGCGGAGGTCCCACAGGGTGCGCCAGGTGGCGGCGCCCTGTTCGGCGCGGCGGCGGACCGGGCCGTCCCAGTAGCCGAGCAGCCGGGCCGCGTCCGCCGGGTCGTCCTTGCGGACGACGCCGAGGAGTTGGCCGGGGAGGCGGCCGAGGAGGTCGCCGCCGTCGGGGAGGTAGGCGGCGGTGACGCCGAGTGCGGTGGCGACGGAGACGGCTTCGGCGGTGCTCATCACGGTGGACGGGCGCTCGACCTCCCAGCCCTCGGTGGAGCGGCCGGTGCGCAGGTCGCGGAAGGCGGTGACCAGCGCCTCCAGGACGGCGTCGTCGACGGCGTAGCCGGCGCCGGCCCGGGCGACGGCGACGGTGGACTGGCGGCGGACCAGCTCGACCTCGGCGGCGAGGCTGCCGATCGGGCCGACCGTCTCGAAGTTGAACCGCCGCTTGAGGGCGGCGGACATCTCACTGACGCCCTTGTCCCGCAGGTTGGCGGTGGCGATCAGGGTGAACCCGGCGGCGGCGTGCAGCTGCCCGTCCGGGCTGCCGGCCAACTCGGGGACGGCGATGCGGCGTTCGGAGAGCAGGGAGACCAGGGCGTCCTGCACCTCGGGCAGGCAGCGGGTGACCTCCTCGACCCGGGCGACGGCCCCGGTGGTCATCGCGGTGAGCACCGGGGAGGGGACGAGGGCGTCGCGGCTGGGGCCCTTGGCGAGCAGCAGGGCGTAGTTCCAGCCGTACTTGAGCTGGTCCTCGGTGGTGCCGGCGGTGCCCTGGACGGTGAGCGCGCTGGTGCCGCAGACGGCGGCGGCGAGCAGTTCGGAGAGCATCGACTTGGCGGTGCCGGGTTCGCCGACGAGCAGCAGACCGCGTTCCCCGGCGAGGGTGACGACGCAGCGTTCGACCAGGGCGCGTTCGCCGACGAACTTGGGCTCGATGGCCAGGCTGCGGCGCCCGGCCTTGAGCTTCTCGCCGCCGCTGCCCATGACGAAGGTGACGACGGCGCGCGGGGTGAGGCGCCAGCCGGGCGGGCGCGGGCCGCTGTCGTGGGCGGCGAGGAACTCCAGTTCGGCGGCGTGCTTCTCCTCGGGCGGGACGATCTGCCGCGTTGCGGTGGTGGTGGTCTCGGTGCCGGTCATCGGCGGGCCTTCCTGCGCTTGCTGGTCTGGAGCTCTTCGTAGCCGGGGGCGTCGCCGTCGAGGGTGCGCTGCCAGGCGCGGGCGAACAGTTCGGGGACGGGCAGCTGCGGCAGCGCCGGCCGGTGGGTGGGCAGCGGGTAGAGGGCGGCCTTCCAGGTCTCCACCGGCAGGGCGGGGGACTTGGCCTCCTGCCAGCCGCCGGGCAGGAAGAGGGTGCGGCCGGCCCGGGCCCGCTTGGCCTCCAGCACCAGTCCGTCGGCGGCGGCGAGTTCGGCGCGGGCCCGCTTGAGCCGGGTGGGCTTCCAGCCCGTCCAGCGGGCGGTGTTGCGGTCCGTCGGGTCGGGCAGGGCGAGCAGCTGGAGGTAGAGCGCGGCCGCGTCCTCGCCCAGGCCGTGGGTGCGGGCCGCCTCGGCGACCAGCTCGGGCGCGCTGAACTGCGGGTTCTGCAGCCAGCTCTGGCCGTCGGCGGTGGCCGGCCGGGCGGCGGGGGCGACCAGGCGCTCCGGTTCGCCGCCCAGCACGGAGCGGACGGCGGTCAGGTCGTTGACGATCCAGTAGCCGTCGCCCAGGCCGAGGAGCAGGTCGAGCAGCGGGTCGTCGGGGCCGGTGAGGCCGGCGGGGCGCAGCCAGACCTGTTCGAACTCGGCGTGGTAGGGGCTGAGAACGAGCGCCGGGCCGCAGCGGACCAGGCCGTCCGGGTCGGCGCCGCCCTCGGCGGGCAGGCCGAAGTGTTCACGCAGGACGGCGGACACCGGGGCGCCCTTGGCGGTGCGGACCAGGCCGAAGCCGATCAGCAGCTCGGGGTCGGCGAGCCGGTCGCGCAGCGCGGTGGCCGTGCCGGCCAGCGGCGGGCGCAGCGGGCTGTCGGCCGGCAGGTGGTAGGCGAGCCAGCGCAGGGCATCGATCGCGCCGGTGAGGGCGGCGGGGACGGCGCTCGCGTCCTCGGGCTCCAGTTGGGTGACGCCCCGGCCGCTGTTGGTGTTCAGCCGGTAGGTGGTGGTGCGGGTGAGCCATGGCGCCCGGCCGGGGTTGAGCATCTCCTCGATCTGGCTGATGGACACGCCCCGGACGCCGGGCAGGACGTCCTCGGGGAGGGTGACGAGCTGTCCGAAGTGCCGGTTCCAGACCGCGGCCGCGGCCTGGACGTCAGGGCCCTCCGTCCACAGCCGCTTCGGGTCGTCGGTGGGCAGCAGGGCGCCCCAGACGTCGGCGATCGCGTGGTGGGCGTGCGCGCGCAGCCAGGCGTGGGCGGCCTTGACCTCGGCGGCCTTGAGGCCGTGTTCGGCGGGCACCGCGACCGTGCCCCAGTGCAGGAGGCCGGGGGGCGGGCAGAGCAGCAGGGTGGCGCGGGCGGTGCCGATGCCGGTGAGTTCGGCGAAGGCGGCGGCGTGGGCGGGCTGCCTGGGGACGGTGCCGCGCAGGGCGGCGACCCGACAGAACGTGGCGACCCAGGCGGCGCTGACGCGCTCCTCGGTGCCGCGCTCCTCGACGGTGGTGAAGTGGGCGACGGGACCGAACTCGCCGCTCGGGTCGTGGTCGACGGCGCGCCAGTGCACCGTCCCGTCCTCGTGCTGGTAGCGGTAGTCGAGGATCACCACGGTGCGGTCGCCGTGCCGCAGCACCTCGCCCTGCCGGTAGGGCTCCGGCCGCCGGCCCTTGGCGCGTTCGTCCGTCTCGGCGAGGACGACCTGGCGCAGGGTGGCGCCGCGGTCGGCGAGCGGCCCCCTGGTGAGCTCGCCGAGCAGCAGGACCAGTGTGGAGCGGTGCGCAGCCGTGGTGAGCGGGTTGGCGACGGCGTGGGCGAGGACGTCCACCCGGCCGAGCAGGTGCCGCCAGCCGTTGTGGGCGTCGCCGCCCCGCAGGGTGACGGTTCCCTGGGCGGTCCAGCCTCCGTCGGCCGCACCGCCGTCGGCTGCGCCCTCGCCGGCCCGGCCCTCGCCGACCGGGACGGTCGGGGCCACGAGCGCGGCGCTGACGGCCCGCAGGTTGTTGAGCACGTGGTACTGCGCGGGCGTGCCCCAGCTGTTGCCGAGGCCGGCCGTTTCGGGCAGGACGGCACCGACCGCGTCACGCAGCTGGTGGTCACGGCCGTGGACGGGACGGAACTCGGCGGCCGCGGCCTTGCTGGGCCGCTCGGCCTCCGGCTGCGGGAGGAACCGGGCGACCCGGTCGAGCAGGTCGGCGGCGGTGCGGGCGAACCCGGCGACGCCGGCCAGCAGCAGCGGGTGGGTGATCCCCGGGAGGGCGGCGCCGACCGCCTCGACCGGCAGGCTGCCGCGGGCCTCGCCGTGCTGGGCGAGCGGGCGCCGCACTCCCTGGACGGTGAGCCAGCACTGCTCGCCCGCCGGGAGGGGTTCGGTGTCGACGGGCCAGGCGAGGTCGATCAGCCGGGCGGCCTGCTCGGTGGTCAGGGCGCGCAGCACCCGGGAGCCCGCCTCGTCGCGGGGCCGCAGGGCGTGCCAGTGGTCGTACGGCGGGATCAGCGCGGTGCCGGCGGCGGACAGCTCGCCCGACCGGCAGGAACGCACGCCCGCGGTGCGGTCCGCGCCGCCCGCGAGACCGGGCAGGTTGAGGAAGAGGAACTCGCCGGTGCGGGTGACCACCGGGCCCTGCGCGCCGGGCAGGGCGAGCCGGCCGACCGGGACGATGTGGGCCTGGGTGTCGTCGCGCCCGTCCTGCGGCAGGACGATGCGCTGCCCGTCGGCGGTGAAGGTGGTGACGGCCCGTCCGGCATCGCGGCGGACCCAGCTGCCGAGCACGGTGCCGTCGGTGCCGAGCGGGGTGCCCTCCAGACCGGGCTGCAGCGGCAGCAGGCGGGTGCTGTCGAGGACGAGCCGGCCGGCCGCCGCGGTGGCGGCGATCACCGGCGGTTCGGCGGCCCGGCCCAGGGTGCCGGTGGCCGGGTCGAGTTCGTGCAGGACCGCGGTGCCGTCCGGGGCGTGGCGCACTGTCCAGTGGCCGGTGCCGTCGCCGAGGACGGGGTGTGCCTCGGGCAGCCGGGTGTCGCCGGGGTGCAGCGGGCGGGCGCCGGTGGTGCGGCCGCCGCCGGGCAGCGGGAGGGAGGTGTCGTCGGGGTGGCGGTCGCCGTAGTGGTAGCCGGCGATGCTGCGGCCGGTCAGCTCGAAGACCTGCTCCGGTCGGCTGGACCAGTAGGCCTTCTGGCCGCCGGCCTCCTGCCAGACGACGAGGAGTTCGCCGTCGACGAACCGCAGCCGGGGCCGGTTGTACGTGCCGGGCAGCGGGGGCACCCGCAGGGTGTGCTCCAGCAGGATGCCGTCCGGGCCGACCACGAGGGCCCGGTCGTGGCGGGCGAGGACGAGGTGGGGCCAGGCGTCCTCGACGATCAGGTCGTCGAGGCCCTGGCGGCGGTGGCCGGGGGCGGTGCGCGGGTGGGCGTCGGGGGCGGGCGGGTCGGCGAGCCGGGCGAGCGCGTCCTCCAGGGCGGGCCAGCCGAGTTCGTCCAGGATGCCGGCGCCGAGGGCGCGGGTGAGCAGCCCGGTGACGTCGAGCGCGGCGATCTTCTCGGCGGCGGCCGGGGCGACCGTGCGGATGGCGGTGCGGTGCAGGGTCAGCGAGCGGACCAGGTCGTCGGCGCCGACCAGGCCGCGGATGGTTGCGAGGTCCTCGGCGCGCTCCTCTGCCCACTCCCGGAACAGCTCGTTCAGCAGCGGCAGGGCGGCCGAACGGTGCGTGACGGCCGGCTCCCAGGCAGCCGGGGCGGCGCGGCGCAGCAGCGGCCGGAAGCGTGCGTCGGCGGCGACGGCGGCGAGTGAGGCGCCGGCCGCACCCGGCCGGCCCTCCGTGCCGCTCTGGGAGACCCACTGGCGCAGGTCGAGGCCGAGGCCGGCCGGCGGGTCGGCCACCGGGATGCCCGCGGCGAGCAGGAGTTCCAGCAGGTCGATCCGGGTAAGGCTGCCGTTGGTGCCGGTGAGGAGGTCGACCGGGACGGCGTCGGTGCGCAGCCGCTCGACCATCCGCCCGGCCAGGGCGACAGTGTCCGGGCAGCTGGGCCTGTTGCGGTAGCCGCGGCCGAGGTGGTGGCACCAGCGCTGCAGCCAGGCGGCGGCGGGCTCGGCGCCCTCGGCGCGCGGGCCGGTGAGGAGTTCCTCGGCGCCGGTGTCGGCGAGGACCGCCAGCCAGGCGGCGTCCTGCGCGGCGGCGTCGGTGCCGCCGGTGGCCGGGTCGGGCAGCAGCTCCAGCAGCCGGGTGCGGATCTGGGCGTCGCGGCGGCCCAGTTCGACGAGGGCGCCGTGCCAGGACGTCCAGAACGCGGCGGGCGCCCGGTTGACCGCCGGGGACTCCAGCAGCTCGGCGAGCAGGGCCTGTTCGTGCTCGGCGCGGTCCAGCCCGGCGGCCCGGATCAGCGCTCGGGCGTCCTCGGCGACCCCGGCGTACGGGGCCATGCCGGCCGCGGAGCGTTCGGTGCACAGCTGGCGGAAGCGCTGCCAGGCGGTCTGCGGGTCGAGCCGCCGGGCGAGCTCCTTGACGTACTGGCGCAGGGACTTGACGGTGAGCGCACCGGCCAGGGCGAACTCCAGGAAGACGGCGCGCAGCCGCTCCTCGTCGACGGGCAGGGTGTGGGTGCGCTCGGCCTCGCGGGCCTTGCCGAACCAGGCGGCGGCGTAGGTCTGGTTGCCGTGGGCGAGGAAGATCCGGCCGACCTCCTCGCAGAAGGTGGGCAGGAAGTGCGGGACGGCGCGGCCGAGCCGGGTGGCGAGCTCGTCGAAGCCGTCCTTGGCGGCGCCGGGCTTGGACCGGGCCTGCCGGGCCAGCCGTTCCAGGTCCTTGACCAGGGCGAGCGCGTGGTGCCCGTTGGCGGGGTCGTGGACCAGCGCCCAGGCAGGGAAGCCGAGCGCCTCCTGGCGGACCTGGCCGACCTCGGCGGGCTCCCCGTCGGGGGCGAGGCCGAGGAACTCCAGCGCGAGGTCCTCGGCGGGGCCGAGCGCGCCGGGGACGAGCCGGACGATCCGGCGGCCGTCGAGGGCGGGGTGGGCGTAGCCGCGGGCGGTCAGCACGTCGGCGGCGCTGTCGGGGCGGCCGGCGTCGGGCAGGGTGCCGGAGGGCAGGACGGCGCCGGCGTCGAGCAGCGCCTCGGGCGTCGCGGCGCCCTGGTGCGGGACGGTGGTGGTCATGCGGCGTCCTCCCCTTCGATCGTGCGGCCCGCGTACAGGGCGGCGGCCATCCTCATGCCCTCGGACCAGGCGACCGGCCCGACCTCGGTGAGCGGCAGGGACCGGCCGTCGGGGCCGGCCCAGCTGAGCGCGCCCGTCTCGCAGGCGTCGTACTCGTAGTAGTCGCCGACCCACACCCGGGCCTCGACGGTGCGGCCACCCTCGGTGATCGGTTGGACGGCGGAGCCGCCGCGGACCCGGCAGCCGAGCCGGGTGCAGCGCCCGACCAGCTCGCGCAGTTCGCGGTAGCGGCCGCCGGCGTAGGTGCTCAGCCCGGTGCCGGCCGGGGGCTCGGCGGGCCGGTGCCAGACCTCGCGGTAGAGCTGCTGGACGCGCTGGGAGACGCCGAGTTCGACGGCGAACTCGCGCAGGTCGTCGAGGTCCGGGAGCAGCACCGGGTGGGGTATCAGGACCTCGCTGTCGGTGAGGCGCACGGTGTCGCCGTCCAGGTCGACCAGGCCGAGGCCGCGCTCGGCGTCGGCGTCGCGCAGGAAGCCGGCCACGGCGCCGTCCGCGCCGGTGACCACGACGTCCCGCAGGACGGCCTGCCAGGCCTCGTCCGGCCAGACGGCGGCGAGCACGGCGGCGGGCACCGGCAGCGAGCGCACCATCCACCGCTCGACGTCCTCCTGGCAGCGCCGCTCGTGCGCCGCGAGCCACTCGGCGAGCTGCTTGAGCTGGGTGACCACCGGGTCGTCACCGAGCTTCGACGGAACGGTTTTGAGCTCGCGGCCCGCCGCGTTGCGGCACACCACCCTGCCCGCTCCGTCGAGCGCGACGCGGTACCCGCCCGCGCCCGTTTCCACCCATGCCACGGCCGTACTCCTCCCACCGGGAACGTCGTCCTGGTCACCCTGCCGACCAGCGATGCGAGGAACGTAGCGAGGGACACTGACAACCCGACGGGCGGGGGGGGAGGCCGCTGGTGGGCGGGCGAGCCGAAACCACTCGAACGAGTGATCGATCGGGCACGAGGGGGCCGCCTTCGGGCACCTCGCCACCGGACGCCCGGACACCCGGACACCTCCGCCACCGGACACGCGCAGGCGGCGCCACCCCGGGGGTGGCGCCGCCGTACCGGCAGCCGGCCCGTCAGCCCCGCGGCGCCCGGGGCACGATGACCGGGGCGCCGTCGCCCGGCGCGGCCAGGACGTGGCTGTCGATGTCGTACAGCGCCCGCACCAGCGGCGCGTCCACCACCTCCCGGGGCGGCCCGCAGGCCACCACCGCCCCGCCCCGCAGGGCGACCAGCAGGTCGGCGTAGCGGGCGGCGGCCGCGAGGTCGTGCAGGACCATCACCACCGTGCGCCCGCCCGCCGCGACCTCCCGGACCAGTTCCAGCACCTCCACCGCGTGGCCGAGGTCGAGCGCGCTGGTCGGCTCGTCCAGCAGCACCACCGGGGCGTCCTGGGCGAGCACCATGGCGAGCCAGCAGCGCTGGCGCTGGCCGCCGGAGAGCTGGTCGAGGCGTCGGTCGGCGAGGGCGTCCACACCGGTGGCGCGCAGGGCCTCGGCGGTGAGCCGTTCGTCGTCGGGCGACCACTGGCGGAACAGGCCCTGGTGCGGGTGGCGCCCGTAGCGGACCAGCCCGGCCACGGTGACCGCCTCGGGCGCCTGGGGGCTCTGCGGGAGCAGCGCGACCCGGTGGGCGGCCCGGCGCGGGCTCAGCCGCCAGATGTCCTCGCCGCCGACCAGGATCCGCCCCCCGTCGGGCCGGTGCAGCCGGGCCACCACCCGCAGCAGGGTGGACTTTCCGCAGCCGTTCGGGCCGACCACCGCCACCACCTGCCCGGCGGGCACGGTGAGGTCGATGCCGCCGAGCACCGGGCGGCCGGGGCGGTACCCGGCGGTGACGCCCTGGATCGTCAACTCCATCTCACAGCCCCCCGGTTCCAGCCGCGCTCAGGATCCGGCCAGGGCCTTGCCGAGGTCGCCGATGACGACGTCGGCCGCCAGCGGGCCGCCCCGGGTGGACCAGACCGAACCGTCCACGGTGACGGTGTGGTCGTTCCTCACCGCGGTCAACTGCCGGTAGGCGGGCTTGGACTGGACGTCCTTGAGCGCGGCCTTGCCGTCGTCGGTGAGGGTGGACAGGAACAGCCAGTCGCCGTCGATCTCGGAGAGCTTCTCCAGGCTGAGCGCCGGGCTGTGGGCGTTGCCGTCCTTGTCCTGGGCGGCCGGGCGGGTGAGGCCCATGTCGAGGGCGACGCCGCTCGCGAACTGCTTCCTCTCCATCCAGCTCGGGCCGGTCGGGTTCCAGCGGACGATGGAGACGGCGGCGCCCTTGTTCTTGCCGAGGTCGGCGCCGGCCTTGACGGCCTTGGCCTGGTAGTCGTCGATCACCTTGTCGGCCCGGTCGAGCTTGTTGACGGCGTTCCCGATGCCCCGGAAGGCGAGCTTCCAGTCATCGGTGGGCGCCATGGTGACCAGGGTGGCGGGGGTGATCTCGCGCAGCTGCTTGAGCACCTGCTCGTCCTGCATGTCGCCGGCCAGGATGAGGTCGGGCTTGGCGGCGATCACCTTGTCCATCACCGGCTGCAGCAGGTTGCCGACCACCGGCACGCCCTGGACCTTGTCCTTGAGGTACGCGGGCGGCTCGCCCAGCCCCTGGCCGTTGGTGATGCCGACCGGCTTGACGCCGAGGGCGAGCACCGCGTCGAGGTCCTCCTGGGTGAGGGTGACGATCCGCTGGGGCGCGGCGGGGACCTCGACGGCCTTGCCGGTGGCGTCCTTGACGGTGCGCTTGCCGCCGTCGGCCGCGTCCGCCGCGCTGCCCGGGGCGGCGGACGCGGAGTTCGAGGACTTCTCGGAGTTCGAGCCCGAGGAGCCGCAGCCGGTGAGCAGGAGGGCGGCCGCCCCGGTGACGGCCAGCGCCCGGGCCGCGTGGCGGCGGGTGGGGCGGAGCGGGCTCTGGGCGTACGGCATGGATGCCTCCGGGGCGGGGGTGGTACGGGAGTTGGGTGGCGTCCGGGCAGCCGGGCAGCGCGGCGGTGCCCCACGGGACGCCCCCGTTGATTAGGTTAGCCTTACCTTATGACATCGTCGCACGTGGACGTCCACGAAGCGTCCACCGCCACCGCGCCCGACGCCCCTCCCCCACCGGCCCGGGCCCTGCGGGGCGGCGCCTGGGCGGTCGCCGCCGGGGCGGTCGCGCTCCTGCTCGCGCTCACCGCGCTGTCGCTGTCGGTCGGCGCCGGCGAGGCCGGAGCCGGACGGGTGCTGGACTACCTGCTCGACCGCCACGGCGCCCGCGCCGACGGCCGGCTCGCCCTGGTCGTCGGCGAACTGCGACTGCCCCGCACCCTCACCGCCCTGCTGGTCGGCGCCGCCCTCGGCGTGGCCGGTGCCCAACTCCAGTCCGTCACCCGCAATCCGCTGGCCGAGACCGGCCTGCTCGGCGTCAACGCGGGCGCCTCGCTCGGCGTCGTGCTCGGCATCGCCGTGCTCGGTGTGCAGACCTCCTACGGGTACCTCGCCTTCGCCTTCGGCGGCGCCGTCCTCGCCAGCACCCTGGTCCTGCTGATCGCGGGCAGCCGGGGCGGCGGCTCCCCCATGCGACTCGTCCTCGGCGGCTCCGCCGTCGGCGCGACCTTCGGCGGCATCACCGGCGTCCTCATCGTCAACTCACCCGAAGCGTACGACCGTTACCGGGTGTGGGTGCTCGGCTCACTGGCCGGGGTGGAGGGCTGGACGACCCTGCGCCAGCTCGCCCCCGTCCTCGGCGCCGGCTTCCTGCTCGCCTTGCTCACCACCCGGCCGCTCACCGCGCTCGCCCTCGGCGACGACCTCGCCCGCGGCCTCGGCCACCGCCCCGGCGCCACCCGCGCGGCCGTCGCCGTCGCCGTCACCCTGCTCACCGCCTCCGCCGTCGCCCTGGCCGGGCCGATCTCCTTCCTCGGCCTGCTCGCCGGCTTCCTGGCCCGCGCCCTCGCCGGGCCCCGGATCGGCCGACTCACCCTGCTCGCCGGGCTGTTCGGCGCCGCCGTGCTGACCGGCGCGGACGTCCTCGCCCGGGTGGTGGCCCGGCCCTTCGAGGCGCCGGTGTCGGTGATCGTCGCCCTGGTCGGCGCCCCCGCGCTGATCGCCATCGTCCGCTCCCGCCGCTCCGCCGCCCTGGCGCTCAACGACCCCGGCTCCGACGCTCCGCCCGTCCGGCGATCCGAACCACGCCCGGTGCGACCGGACTTGGTGCTGCGCCACGGAGCCTGGTCGCTGCTCGTCCCGCGCCGGCCCCTGCTCGCCGGACTCGCCCTGGCCGCCGGGCTGCTCGCCGCCGTGGTCGTCTCCGCGCACGCCGGGCAGAGCGAACTCGGCCTCGGCCGCACCTTCCAGGCCGTGTTCGGCCACGGCGAACGGCTGGACGTACTGCTGGTGCAGAAGTTCCGGCTCGGCCGGATCGTCGCCGGACTCGCCGCCGGCGCCGCCCTCGGACTCGCCGGCTGCCTGACCCAGACCCTCGCCCGCAACCGGCTGGCCACCCCCGAACTCCTCGGCGTCAACGACGGCGCCACCGCCGCCGTCCTGATCTCCGCCACCGCCTCCGGCACCTTCGGCGCCTGGTGGGCCGGACCGCTCGGCGCGCTGGCCGCCGTCCTGGTGGTCGCCCTGGTATCCGGCGGGCTCGGCGCGCGCGGCTACCGGGTGCTGGTCGTCGGGCTCGCCATGTCGGCGCTGGCCTCGGCGGTCATCCAGATCGCGCTGGCCCGGCGCTCGCTCAACTCGGCCGGCTCGCTGTACGTCTGGACCTCCGGCAGCCTCAACGGGCGGGACTACGCCATCGCCGCGCCCGTCCTGATCGGGCTCGCCGTGCTGGTCCCACTCGCCCTGGCGGTGGCCCGCCGGCTGGCGGTGCTGCGCTTCGACGACAGTGTGGCCGCCTCCCTCGGCGTCGACCCCGCCCGGGTCCGGCTGCTCTGCCTGCTGCTGGCCGTCACGCTCGCCGGGCTCGCCGTCGGGGTCTGCGGGCCGGTCGGCTTCGTGGCGCTCGCCGCGCCGGTGATCGCCGCCCGGCTGGCCGGACCGGCCCGGGTCCCGGTGCTCGGCTCCGCGCTGACCGGTGCGCTGCTCGTCGTCCTCGCGGACACCCTGGGGCGGGTGCTGATCGGCGGGGTGGAGATCCCGGTCGGCATCGTCACCACCGTGCTCGGCGGGCCCTTCCTGCTCTGGGTACTGCTCTCCCGCCGAACCAACTGAAGAAGGAACGAACGAAGTTGACCACCTTCCCGCTGATCGCCCCCGACCCCGACGACCCCGCGTACCGGCTGGTCACCTTCGTGTCCACCGCGCAGGACTGCGACGGCGTGCTCGCCCTCGTGCACACCGTCACCGACAAGGACCGGCACGCCGGAGACCTCACCCCGCACCTGATGCGGCGCCGGGGTGGCCGCTGGGAACTCACCCACCGGCTGCGCGCCGACCACCGCGCCTCCTACCAGCTGCACCCCTTCCACGGCCCGACCCCCGGCACCACCCGGGCCGACTGGCTGCACGTCCTCGACCACGCCCGCCCCGACCCCCACGACGACGAACCCCGCCTCCCGGCCCGCGACGGCCGCCACCCCTCCTCGGTGCTCAGCCTGCCGGAGGCCCCCGCCCAGCCGTACGTCCGGCGGCGCGAGGGCGTGCCGCGCGGGCGCACCGTCCGCCACACCGTCGCCGGGCGGCGGGTCGACGTCCACCTCCCGGCCGGGCACCTCCCGGACGGACACCTCCCGGCCGGACACGGCGCGGGCCCGTACCCGGTGGCGCTGCTGCTCGACGGCGAGCTGTGGGGCGAGGTGCTGTCCGTCGGCGACACCCTCGACAACCTGGTAGCGGACGGCGCGATCCCGCCCACCGTCACCCTGCTCGTCCACACCATGGGGCCGGGACGCCCCGACGACCTCAGCTGCAACCCGGCCTTCGTCGACCTCCTCGCCGACCGCCTCCTCCCCTGGGCCGGCGCCGAGTTCGGCGCGACCACCGACCCGCGCCGCACCGTCGTCGCCGGCCAGAGCGCGGGCGGCCTCACGGCCGCCTACGCGGCCTTCCGGCGGCCGGACCGCTTCGGCAACGCGCTCTCCCAGTCCGGCTCCTTCTGGTGGCCGGACGAGACGGAGTTCGACGAGGGCAGCGAATGGCTGACCCGCCGCTTCGCCGTCCAGCAGCGGCGGGAGGCCCGGTTCTACGTCGAGGTCGGCCTCCAGGAGTGGATGCTGCTCACCCAGAACCGCCACCTGCGGGACGTCCTCACCGCCCGGGGTTACGACCTCCACTACCGCGAGTTCAACGGCGGCCACGACTACGCCTGCTGGCGCGGCGGCCTCGCCGACGGCCTGGCCCACCTGCTGGGGTCACCCGTGGGGACGGTTCCGACCGGTCCGCACACCTCCGAGCCGCCGGGCGCCTGACGTCGAGGGCCCCACCGATGACCACGGGGGGTCAGCGATGAACACGTCCTCGTCCGCCACGCCACCGTCGATGTCCCGGAGGACCGAGGCGACCAGATCAAGCTCCGGCGGCACCGAGGACGGCGCCTGCGTCGAGGTCGCCCTCGCCCCGGGCACCATCCACCTCCGGGGCTCCAAGGACAGGACCGACCCCCAGCTCGCCTTCGGCCCGGACGCCTGGGCGCACTTCGGCTTCGACCAGGCCCCTGACGCCGCTGCCCGCGTCGACCTCGGCGGCGGGCGGGTGCTGGAATGCCTGGCCACCCCGGGCCACCACGAGGCGGCCGTCACCTCCTACGACCCGTGGACCGGCTTCCTGCTCACCGGCGACACCGTCTACCCCGGCCGGCTCTACATCGACGACTGGCCCGCCTTCGGCCGCACCGTCGAACGCCTGGTCCGCTTCGCGGAGAGCCGCCCCGTCACCCACGTCCTCGGCTGCCACATCGAGATGACCCGCGAGCCCGGCGTCGACTACCCGATCCGCACCACCTACCAGCCCGAGGAACCCCCGCTCCAGCTCACCGTCGGCCACCTGCACCGCATCCGCGCCGCCGTCGCCGAACTCGGCGACCGGCCGCGCCGGTACGCGCTGGACGACCTGATCCTCTGCCCGAACGACTGAGGCCCCGGCCGCCGCGTCGGCGACCGGGGCCCCGCACCTCGGACTACTTCTGCTTGATCGCGGAGATGTCGAACTCCAGGACGACCTTGTCGCCGACCAGCACGCCGCCGCCCTCCAGCGCCGCGTTCCAGGTCACTCCGTAGTCCTTGCGGCTGATCGTCACCGAGCCCTCCAGGCCGACCCGCAGGTTGCCGTACGGGTCGACGGCGTTGCCGGTGTACTCGAAGTCGATGTCGATCGAGCGGGTGGTGTCCTTGATGGTGAGGTCGCCGGTCACCCGGAACTCGGTGTCGGACTTCGCCGCGACCGAGGTGGAGCGGAAGGTGATCTCGGGGAAGGTGGGGGCGTCCAGGAAGTCGTTGGCCCGCAGGTGCTGGTCGCGCTGCTCGACGCCGGTGTCGATGCTCTCGGCCTTGATCACCACCTGGCCGGTCGACCGCGACGGGTCCGCGCCGTCCAGGTGGGCGGTGCCCTCGAACTGGTGGAACGCGCCCCGGACCTTCGTCACCATGGCATGGCGCGCCACGAAGCCGATCCGGGAGTGGGCGGGGTCGAGGACGTAGTCCCCGGTGAGGTCGGGGAGCGAAACGGTCATGGGTTACCTCCGCGTTGGCCTGGGTCCTGGCGTCAGTCTGCAACGTGTCAGTCCAATGCAGTACCCCCCGCCCGCCGCGCGGAGCCGCCCGGCCAAGTTCCCGCCAACGGACGAAGGCCGGTCAGTCCCGATAGGGGACGAGCCGCGCGAGGTCCAGTTCGAAGCCGAACGGCTCGGGGATCCGGATCGTCTCGCCGAACTCCCGCTCGGTGCGGGTGTGGTACCGGTCGCGGTTCGGCTCGGAGAACAGGGTGACGGTCTTCTGGCGTGGGTCGATGATCAGATAGAGCGGAAACCCCATGCGCGGGTAGTCGCGAACCTTCCCGGTCCAGTCGTTCTCGGGGTTGGAGGGGGAGACTGGATCGCCCTGGTGGTCGGCGTGCACTTCTTCGGTCTCGCGGCCGCCTGGCGCAGGCCCGCGCTGCGCACGCTCGGCGCGGGGATGGCGGGGTGCGGGGCGCTCGGGCTGGTGCTGGCGTTCTGCGGTGCCTCGGCGGCCGTGGTCGCCCTCGTGGCGGGAATCGCGCCCGGGCTGATGCTGCTCGGCTCGGTGTGGTGGTCCGGCCGGGCGGTGGTCGCGCCCGGCCGGACGGGGTGATGCTCAGGCCGCGCGCGGGAGGCGGAGGGCCAGCGGGGAGCCGGCGGCGACCAGGAGGCCGGTGAGGGCGAGGGCCAGGCGGTAGGGGGTGGGGTCGGGGCCGTCGGTGAGCGCGCCGATCAGGGCTGCGGTGGCGGCGATGCCGAGGGCGCCGCCGAGGGTGCGCAGGATGGTGAAGAGGGCCATCGCCCGGCCCATGGCGGGGGGCGGGACGTCGGCGAAGCCGGCGATCTGGACGGTGAGCACGGCGGTGCCCAGTACCAGCCCGACGGCGAACATCAACGCCCGTACGGCCCACGGGTTCTCGGCGAAGCCGAGGGCGGCGAGGACCGCCGCCGCCAGCAGGAGGGCGGGCAGGGCGAGGCGGCGCGGGCCGAGCCGGGGCAGCAGGCGGTCGACCAGCTGGGAGGCGGCCATCAGGCCGATCGCCTCCGGGAAGACGCTCAGTCCGGCGTCCAACGCCGTTGCGCCGCGCGCGGCTTGGTAGAGCAGTGGGAGGACGAACAGGGCGCCCATCAGTGCGGCCGAGGTGAGCAGGGCGAGCCAGCCCGCCGCGCCGTAGCACCGGTCGGCGAGCAGTCGTAGGTCCACCAGCGGCTCGGGGGCGCGGAGTTGGTTCCGTACCGCGAGGCCGAGCAGGGCGGCTCCGGTGAGCCCGCTGAGCCAGACCGCCGGTGCGGACCAGCCGTGGGCCGGGCCGAAGCCGAGGGCGTAGGTGAGCAGGCCGAGGCCGGGGGTGGCGAGCAGGAAGCCGCGGGTGTCGAAGCGGCCGGCCGGGGGTTCCGGCTCGCTCCGCAGCGCGATCAGGCCGATGGCGACGGCGGCGATCCCGATCGGCAGGTTGACCAGGAACAGCCAGTGCCAGGACAGGTGTTCGGTGAGGAAGCCGCCGAGCGGCGGCCCGAGGGCGGGCATCAGGGCGGTCGGCACGATCAGGATCCGGCCGAGGCGCGGGCGTTCCCGCGGTGCGAAGGCGCGGAACAGCAGGGTCATGCCGACCGGGGTGAGCAGTCCGCCGGCCACGCCCTGGACGGCGCGGGCGGTGGCCAGCGCGCCGAGGCCGGGGGCGGCGGCGCACAGCGCGGAGGCGAGGGTGAAGACGGCGAGCGCGCCGAGGAACACCCGTCTCACGCCGTACCGGTCGCCGAGCCAGCCGGCCACCGGCAGGCCGAGGGCGAGGCCGACCAGGAAGGCCGTCTCGACGGCGTTGGCCGCCGGGACGGGCCGGCCGAAGTCCTCGGCGATGCGGTAGAGGGCGGGGTTGACGATGGTGGAGTCCAGGCCGTTCATGCACATCGCGGCGGTGTACACGACGACCACGGCGGCGCGCCCCGCGAGCAGGGGGCGCGCCGGGGACTCGACGGCCGGAGCGGTCACAGGTCGGCCCAGTTCGCGGTGATCCAGGCCAGTGCGTCGGCGCGCCCGCAGGGGCCGTGGGCGACGTCCCAGCCAGCCGGGACGGCGGCGAAGGCGGGCCACAGGGAGTGCTGGCCCTGGTCGTTGACGAGGGCCAGGAACTCGCCGTCGGCGTCGAAGGGGTTGGCGGGGGCGTCACTCATGGGAGGACCTCTCCAGGTGGTCGGCGATCACGCGCGCGATGTGCGCGATCGGGGCGGGTAGGGTCATGTCCTTGTGGGAGCAGGCCACGTCGGTGCTGTCGATCCGGCCGGACACGTGGGGCGCCCAGAGTCCGGGCACCAGGGCGTCGTCGACGGTGTCGACGGTGGCGCGGAAGAACAGCACGTCGCCGTCGTAGCGGCGGTGGTCGTAGCCGCGCACCAGGTGGTTGGTGTTGAGGTAGATCTCGTTCAGCGCGGTGACGGTGGCCCGGTCGAGGCCGGCCAGCGGGCTGCCCTCGCGGCTCAACAGCTCGATCACGGCGTCGAGTTCGAGCGGCCGGCCGTCGAGGTCGGCGGGGCCGAAGCCGCCCATGGTGAGCAGTGCCTCCAGGGCCTCGGCCTGGTCGGGGACGGGCAGTCCGCGGAAGCCCTCGGCCGGGTAGGCGTCCAGGATCGCGAGCAACTCGACGCGCTGGCCGAGCTCTTGGAGCCGGACGGCCACGGCGTGGGCGATGATCCCGCCGGTGGACCAGCCGAGCAGCCGGTACGGGCCCTCGGGCTGGACCTCGCGCAGCCGGTCGGCGTAGTGCGCGGCCAGGTCCTCCATGGTGGCGGGCAGCGGCTCGCCGACGGTGGCGGCGCCGACGCCCTGGGCCTGGAGGCCGTAGATCGGCACCTCGGCCGGGAGGTGGCGGATCAGGCCGGTGTAGCACCAGCTCAGGCCGCCCGCCGGGTGGACGGCGAACAGCGGGGAGTGCCGTCCGGGGGCGGTGGGCCGCAGCGGGAGCAGGACGTCCAGGGCGTCGGCGTCGCGGGCGCCGTCGGACAGGGCCGCGTCGAGGGCGGCCACGCTGGGCGCCTGGAACAGGGTGCCGATGCCGACGTCCAGGCCGAGCACCTCGCGGATCCGGCCGGCCAGCCGGACCACCAGCAGGGAGTGCCCGCCGAGCGCGAAGAAGTCGTCCTCGACCCCGACCGTCGCCGACCCCAGGACTTCGGCGAAGAGTTGGCAGAGCTGCTGTTCGCGCGGGCTGCGCGGCGGGCGGCCGGCTCCGGCGGCGGGGGCGTCGGGGGCGGGCAGGGCCCGGCGGTCGAGCTTGCCGTTGGCGGTCAGCGGCAGCCGGTCGAGCGGGACCACGGCGGAGGGCACCATGTGGGCGGGGAGTCCGGCGGCGGCGTGGGCCCTGAGCGCCTCCGGTCCGGCGGTGCCCACCACGTAGCCGACCAGCCGCTGGTCGCCGGGGGCGTCCTCGCGGACCACCACGGCGGCGTCGGCGACGGCCGGGTGGGCGGCCAGCACGGCCTCGATCTCGCCGAGTTCGATCCGGAAGCCGCGCAGTTTGACCTGCTGGTCGGCACGGCCGAAGTACTCCAGCACGCCGTCCGCGCGGCGGCGGGCGAGGTCACCGGAGCGGTACATCCGGGTGCCCCGCTCGCCGAAGAGTTCGGCGAACGGGTCGGCGACGAAGCGGGTGGCGGTGAGGTCGGGGCGGCCGAGGTAGCCGCGGGCCAGGCCGGCCCCGGCCACGTACATCTCGCCGGTGACGCCGGGCGGGACGGGCTGGAGGTGCTGGTCGAGGACGTAGATCCGCAGGTCGGGGATGTTGACGCCGATGGTGCTGCTGCTGGTGGCGGCGGCGCTCGCCCGGTCGAGGGCGATGTACGAGACGTGCACGGTGGTCTCGGTGATGCCGTACATGTTGACCAGGGTGGGCGCGTCCTGGGGGTGGCGGGAGTACCAGTCGGCGAGGCGGCCCAGTTCGAGCGCCTCGCCGCCGAACACCACGTAGCGCAGGGCGAGTTCGGCGCCAGGGCGGTCCCGGTCGGCGGCGCTGAGCTGGTGGAAGGCGGACGGCGTCTGGTTGAGCACGGTGACGCGTTCGCGGGCGAGCAGGTCGAGGAAGGCGGCCGGGTCGCGGCTGACCAGGTGCGGGACGACGACCAGCCGGCCGCCGTACAGCAGGGCGCCCCAGAGTTCCCAGACCGAGAAGTCGAAGGCGTAGGAGTGGAAGAGGGTCCAGACGTCCTGAGCGCCGAAGCCGAACCAGTGGTCGGTGGAGCTGAACAGCCGGGCCACGTTGCGGTGGGTGACGGGTACGCCCTTGGGTCGGCCGGTGGAGCCGGAGGTGTAGATGACGTAGGCGGTGTCGTCGGCGCGCAGCGGGCGGGTGCGTTCGTGCTGGGCCAGCGGGGTGGCCGGGAAGGCGGCCGGCTCCGCGCCGTCGACGAGGAGTCGGGGCACCGAGTGGGCGGGCAGCCCGGGCGCGGTGGACCGGTCGGTGAGCAGGGCGGCGGGGGTGGCATCGGCCAGCATGTAGGCCAGGCGGTCGACCGGGTAGTCCGGGTCGAGCGGGAGGTAGGCGGCGCCGGACTTGGCCACCGCGAGCAGGGCGACGACCAGTTCGACCGAGCGGGGCAGGGCGAGGGCGACGATGGTGCCGGGGCCGATGCCGCGGGCGGTCAGCAGCCGGGCCAGGCGATCGGCGCGGGCGGCGAGTTCGGTGTAGTCGAGCCGGACGTCCCCGCAACTGACTGCGGTGGCGGACGGGTTGGCGGCGACGGCCGCCTCGAACAGCTCGGGCAGGGTGGCGGCCGGCGCGGCGGTCGGGGTGGCGCTCGGCGCGGCGGTCGGGGTGTCGGTCCGCGCGGCGTCGGCCGGGGTGCGGTTCCACTCGATCAGGGCGCGGCGGCGCTCCTCCGCGCTGACCAGCGGCAGCCGGCCGATCGGGGTGTCCGGGGCGCCGGCGGCGGCGGTGAGCAGTCGGGCGAGGCGGTCCGCGAGCGCGGCCACGGTGGCGGCGTCGAAGAGGTCGGTGCGGTACTCCAGGAAGCCGCCGATGCCGCCGCCGGGGAGCTCCCCCGCGTTGAGGGTGAGGTCGAACTTGGCGGTACCGCTGGGGATCGCGGTGATCTCGGCGGTCAGGCCGCCGCCCAGGGCGGTGGGCCGGTCGGCGCGGCTCTGCCAGGCGAGCATCACCTGGAACAGCGGGTGCCGGGCGAGCGAGCGGGCCGGGTTGAGCTCCTCGACCAGCCGGTCGAAGGGCAGGTCGGCGTGCTCGTGCGCGGCCAGGACGGTGCCGCGCACGCGCTGGAGCAGCTCGCGGAAGCCGGGGTCGCCGGAGACGTCGTTCCGCAGGACCACGGAGTTGACGAAGTAGCCGACGAGCGCGGCGGTCTGCTCCTCCTCGCGGCCGGCCAGCGGCGTGCCGACGGGGACGTCGGTGCCGCAGCCGTGTCGGCTGAGCAGCGCGGCCAGGCCCGCCTGGACGGCCATGAAGACGGTGCCGCCGGCGGCCCGGGCGAGCGCGGCAAGGGCGGCGTGCGCCTCGGCGCCGAGCGCGAAGGGCACGGTGGCGCCGTCGTGACCGGCCACGGCCGGGCGCGGACGGTCGGTGGGCAGGTCCAGCTGGTCGGGCTGTCCGGCGAGGGCGGCGCGCCAGTGCTCGGTCTGCCGTACGGCGAGCGGGGTGGGCGCTTCGACGGTGCCGAGCAGGCGCCGCTGCCAGGCCGCGTGGTCGGCGAACTGGACGGCCAGTGGCTCCTGTTCGGGCGCGTGCCCGGCGTGCCGGGCGGTGTAGGCGACGGCGAGGTCGCGCAGCAACGGGGTGGTGGAGGCGCCGTCGCCCGCGATGTGGTGGAGCAGCAGGAGCAGGGTGTGCCGCTCGGGCGCGTGGGTGAACAGCGTGGCGCGCAGCGGCGGTTCGGCGGCGAGGTCGAAGGCGTACCGGACGGCATCGGCCATCTCCCCTGCACCATCGTGGAGTTCGACCGGAGCGGGGGGCGTGATCCGCTGGAACGGCATGCCGTCCGGTTCCTCGCCGTAGACGGTGCGCAGGACTTCGTGCCGGGCGGCGAGGTCGCCGAGGGCGAGGGTGAGGGCGGCGCGGTCGAGCGGGCCGGTGAGGGTGAGGGCGAGCGGGATGTTGTAGGTGGGGCTGGGGCCTTCGAGCCGGTGCAGGAACCAGAGGCCGCGCTGGGCGGGCGAGAGCGGGAGGCGCTCGGTGCGGGGTACGGGCAGCAGGGCCGGACGGGGCTCGGGCCGTTCGACCTGCGGTTCGTCCTGGAGCAGGGTGGCGAGAGCGGCCGGGGTCGGGTGGCGGAACACGTCGGCGAAGGCGACCGGTGCGGCGAAGGTCTCGCGCAGCCGGGCGGCCAGGCGGCCGGCGAGCAGGGAGTGGCCGCCGAGGTCGAAGAAGGAGTCCTCCCGCCCAGGTGCCTCGGGCAGGCCGAGGACGTCGGCGAACAGTCCGCAGACCAGTTCCTCCTGCGGGGTGGCGGCTGCCGCGCCGCGGGCGGTGGCGGCGGGCTCCGGGAGGGCGCCGTGGTCGAGCTTGTCGTGGGCGGTGCGCGGCAGTTCGTCCAGCACCTGGACGGCCGCCGGGACCATGTGGGCGGGCAGCCGGGCGGCGAGCTCGGCGCGCAGGGCCTCCGGGTCGGGCGCGTCACCGGCGACGGGGTGGCCACCGGTGGCAGCCAGCCCACCCACGGCCGGGACGACGTAGCCGAGCAGTCGCTTGCCCTGCGGCCCGGGGCGGGCGATCACCACGGCCTGGGCGACGCCCGGCAGTTGGGCCAGGACGGCGGCGATCTCACCGGGCTCGATCCGGAAGCCGCGGATCTTCACCTGGTCGTCGGCCCGGCCGAGGAACTCCAAAGTGCCACCGGGGCGGCGGCGGGCGAGGTCGCCGGTGCGGTACATCCGGCCGCCGGGCGGCCCGAAGGGGTCGGCGATGAAGCGTTCGGCGGTGAGGTCGGGACGGCCGAGGTAGCCGCGGGCCACGCAGGCGCCGGCCACGTACAGTTCGCCGGTGACGCCGTCGGGCACGGGGCGCAGCGAGCCGTCCAGGACGTAGGCGCGGGAGCCGCGCACCACCCGGCCGACCGGGGCGCCGTCCGGGCCCGGGGTCCAGGCGTAGGCGTCGACGGTGGCCTCGGTGGGGCCGTAGAGGTCGATCAGGTGCAGTCCGGGGACGGCGGCCAGGCGCTGCCAGAGGGCGGGCGGGGTCGCTTCGCCGCCGACCGCGAGGACCGACGGGCGGTGCCGCCCCTCGTCCAACACGCCTTCGGCGAGCAGGACTTCGAGGTAGGAGGGGGTGAGGTCCAGGTAGTCGATGCGCTCGTGGTGGAGGTGGGCGGCGAGCGCGGCCGGGTCGCGGTACGTGGCGTCGTCGAGCAGGTGGAGTTCGTGGCCGTGGACCATCCACAGCACCGGGTCCCAGGAGGCGTCGAAGGCGAACGAGGCGCTGTGGGCGATGCGCAGCCGGTCGCGGCCGGTGCGGCGGACGGCGGGGGCGATGTGGTCCTCACCGTGGCCGGCGTGCAGGTTGGCGAGCGAGGCGTGGGTGACGACCACGCCCTTGGGGCGGCCGGTGGAGCCCGAGGTGTGCAACACGTAGGCGGCGTCGTGGAGTCGGGGCACCGGCAGGGGGGCGTCCGGCTCGTTCGCCGCCTCCGGCCCGGTCACGGCGTCCGGCCCGGTCACGGCCTCCGGCCCGGTCACGGCGTCCGGCTCGGTCACGGTGTCCTGCGGCCGCACGGTGGGCAGGCCGGGCGGCAGGTCCAGGGCGGCGAGCGCGTCGGGGGTGCCGACCGCGCAGACCGGGCGGGCGTCGGCCAGGACGGCGGCGAGCCGCTGCCGGGGGTGGGCCAGGTCGAGGCTGACGCAGGCGCCCCCGGCCTTGAGCACGGCGAGCATCGCGACCAGGGTGTCCGCGCTGCGCGGCAGGGCGAGCGCGACCGGCGCGCCGGCCCGGACGCCGAGGGCGGCCAGTCGGTGGGCGAGGCGGTTGGACCGGCGCTCCAGTTCGGCGAAGGTGAGGGCGGCCGGGCCGCAGCGGACGGCGACGGCGTCCGGGGTGCGGGCGGCCTGGGCGGAGAACAGCTCGGGCACCGTCCGCTCGACCGGCGGCTCGGTACGGCCCTCGGTCGCGCGGCGCAGGGCGTCGGCGTCCAGCAGGTCGATCCGGCCGATCGGGGTCCGCGGGTCGGTGAGCAACTGCTCGGCGAGGGCGTCGAGGTAGCGCAGCAGGCCGTCACGGTGGGTGGCGAGCGAGGCGGCGCCGTGGCGGGCCGGGTCGGCATCGAGCGCCAGCCGGAGGGCGCCGTCGGGGCCGGGTGAGACGTTCACGGCGAGGTCGTCGACGGGGCCGGCGGCGAGGTTGCGGACCACGCCGGGCAGGCCGCCCAGGTCGAGGTCGGCCTCGAAGGCCTTGATGTTGACCATCGGGCCGAACAGGGCGCGGCGCCCGCCGGTCAGGCCGAGGTCGCGGCGCAGGTCCTCCAGGGGGTAGCGCTGGTGGCGGCGGGCGGTGCGCAGGGCGCGGACCACCTGGCGCAGCAGGTCCTCGGCGGTGTCGGCGGGGCGGACGGCGAGGCGCAGCGGGAGGACGTTGGCGGTGGCGACGGGCGTGCGCAGGGTGGCCGGGCCGCGGCGGTTGGCGAGCGGCAGTCCGAGCACGACGTCCTCGGTGCCGGTCAGGCGGTGCAGGTAGCCGGCGGTGGCGGCGAGAAGGAGTTCGGCCCAGGTGGCGCGGACGGCAGCGGCGGCGCGCTCCAGGCGCTCGCGGGTGCCGGCGGGCAGGGTGGCGGTGAGGCGCAGCGGGGCGGACACGGCGGCTGGGTCCTCGGCGGGGCCGGGCAGGGTCGCGGGGGTCTCGGCGCCGGCGAGGTGGGCTGTCCAGTGGGCGCGGTCGGCCGCGTAGTCGCCGCCCGCGCGGTAGGCGGCCTCCTCGGCGGCGGCTTCGGCGAGGCCGGCGAAGGGGCTGGGGCCCGGTTCGGTGCCGGTGGTGTGGGCGGTGTAGCGGGCGGCGACGCGGTCGCCGAGGAGGGTCAACGCGTAGGCGTCGACAGCGAGGTGGTGGATCCGGCGGTACCAGAGCCGGCGGTCGTCGGTGAGCCGGATCAGGGCCTGGGTGAACAGCGGACCGGTGGTGAGGTCGGCCGGGCGGGCGAGGTCGGCGCGCATCCAGGCCTCGGCCTCGGCGTCCGGGTCGTGGGCGGCGCGCAGGTCGAGGCGGTGCAGCGGCCAGCGGGGGCCGGCGGGGCGCAACCGCTGGTACGGGGTGCCGTCCGGGCCGGTGACCACGACCGCGCCGAGCGCCTCGGCCTCGTCCACCGTCCGGCGCAGGGCCGCCGCGAACGCGTCCTCGTCGAGCGGTCCGGTGATCTCGACGGCGTCGCCGGTGTTGTAGGCCGGGCTGGCGGGGTCCAGCGACTGGGCGTACCAGACGGCGGCCTGGGCGGCGAGCAGCGGGATGTCGGCGGTCGGGGCCCCGGTGGGCTGCTGATCGGCGGGCTGCGTTTCGACGGCGGGCATGGTGCGGAGAGCTCCTCGGGGATCCGGAACGCCTGACTTAGGTTAGCCTAACCTAATTTCATTGGATCTGGTCAACGGCCCGCTGCGGCCGCACCCCTGACACTCCGGAGACGCCTCCATGCCCCGAACGCCGACGACGGCCACGGCCACAGCTGCGCCCCCGGACACGCCCCCGGACGCCACCAAGCAGGCCGTCCGCGAGCGCGTCCACGCACACCGGGCGGAGCTGCTCGCCCTCAGCCGCCGGATCCACGCCCACCCCGAGACCGCCTTCGAGGAGCACCGGGCGGCCGCCTGGTGCGCCGACCTGCTGCGCTCCCACGGCTACTCCGTCGCCGCGCCGGCCCACGGCCTGGCCACCGCCTTCACGGCGAGCCTCGGCAGCGGGCCGGTCACCGTCGCGCTGGTCTGCGAGTACGACGCCCTGCCCGGCCTCGGACACGCCTGCGGACACAACCTGATCGCCGCCGCGAGTCTCGGCGCGGCGCTCGGGCTCGCTCCGTACGCCGATCAACTCGGGCTCACCGTACGGGTGATCGGCGCACCGGCCGAGGAGCGCGGGGCGGGCAAGGCGCTCCTGCTGGCGGCGGGGGCGTTCGACGGGGTCGACGCGGCGATGATGGTCCACCCCTGCCCGGTCGAGGTCGCCGACTTCCGTTCCTTCGCGCTCGGCACGCTGTCCGTCCGCTACACCGGGCGCGCCGCCCACCCGAGCCTCAACCCGCACGAGGGCCGCAACGCCGCCGACGCGCTCACCGTCGCGCAGGTCGCACTCGGACTGCTGCGCCAGCAACTCCCGCCGCAGTGGCGGGTGCACGGCATCACCACGGCGGCCGGGACGGCACCGAACCTGATCCCCGACCGCGCGAGCGCCGAGTACGAGATCCGGGCCTCGGCGGCCGAGGACCTCGCCCTGCTGCGGGCGCGGGTCGAGGACTGCTTCCGGGCCGGGGCACTGGCCACCGGATGCGCGGTGGAGCTGAGCCGGCCCGAGCCGGACTACCTGGACATGCGCTCCGACCCGGCGCTGCTCGCGTACTGGCGGGCCAACGCGGCGGCGCTGGGGCGGCCGGAGCCGGTGGAGCGAGCGCCCTTCGCCTGTACGGACATGGGGAACGTGTCGCACGTGGTGCCCTCGATCCATCCGGTCCTGGACATCACCGGGGGCGCCTGCGCGCCGCACGAGCCGGCGTTCGTGGCGGCGGCGGTGGGGGCGGAGGCCGAACGGGCCCTGCTGGACGGCGCGGTGGCGATGGCGTGGACGGCGGCGGACCGGGCGGGGGCGGGTTGGGCGGGAGGACTCTCCGGGGGGACGGACACCTGACAGGCAACGGATGACGGATGACGGACGACAGCTGACAACTTTCAGCGAACGGATTTCATCATCTGTCCGCTGAAAGTTGTTCGCCGTTCGTCACCCACCGTTCGTTACCCGCCGTTCGTCACCCGCCGTTCGTCACCCGTCGGTCAGCACTCGCCGGTCAGCACCACGGCCGCCCCCGTCCGCAGCGGCCAGAGGAACCCCCAGTGCGGCAGCCGCAGCTGCAGCACCCGGTCCCCCGGCCCGAGCGGGTGGGCGGCCTGCAGTTCGCGCACCCGCCGGTCCGCCTCACCGTGGGTCAGCCGGACGGCGGCCGGCCGCCCGCCCGGGCCGTACCCCACGCACAGCAGGTGCTGCGGGGTCAGCGCGCGCGGCGGGTCGGTGTCCAGCTCACCCGAGGTGTCGAGGTCGGCCACCGCCCCCGGCACGCCCTCCCCCAGTACGCAGACCAGCTCGTTCTCGGCAAGCAGCCACTCCCGCCGCCCGGGCGGGTCCGCCGGGTCCAGCGACAGGTACGCCGCCCCCGACTTGGCCACCGCGAGCAGCGCCGTCAACAGCTCCTCCGGACGGCGGGCGGGCGCCAGCCCGACCATCGCTCCCGGCCGGGCGCCCTGCCGGAGCAGTACCCGCGCCAGCCGGTTGGCCGAGCCGTTCAGCTCCCGGTACGTCACCACCCCGCCGTCCGCGAGCACCAGCGCCGGGGCGTCCGGAGTCCGGGCCGCCTGCGCCTCGACCGGGCCCACCACCGTGGTGGCCGGGTACTCGGCCACCGGTCCGGACCGCACCGGGTCCGCCAGGACCAGCCCCTCTGCCGAGACCGTCGCCGGCGGGGTCGCTGACTCGGTGCCCTCGCCCGACTGCCCCGCTCCCGACCGCCCCGCGCCCGACTCCCGTACGACCGCCGCCATCAGGCCGCGCCCAGCAGTTCGGCCCAGGCCTCGACGGACGGCCGTTCCGCCAGCCGTACGAACGCCACCTCGGCGCCCTCGGCGCGCCAGCGCTCGGCGAGGGTCATCAGCCGGATCGAGTCCAGCCCCCAGTCCGCCAGGTCCTCGTCCAGCGGGATGTCCGCCGGGTCCTCGCCGAGCAGGTCGGCCACCTCGGCCCGGATCCGCTCCACGGTGAAGCCCACGCCCGTCACTTCCCGTCCGTCCCTTCCCACGTCCCTGCCTGCGTCCCTGCCGGCGTTCCTTCCAGCGCACCCAGCACGGCCCCGGTGGTGGTGACCACCCCGCACCGCCCGGCGATCCACTCCAGTGCCGCGCGGTGCTCGTCCGGCCCGAAGTCGGCCGTCGCGTCGGCCACCACGAAGGCCTGGACGTCCCGCATCCAGGCGTCGCAGGCGGTGGCCTGCACGCCGATGTGGGCGTACACCCCGGTGATCACCAGCTGGTCCCGGCCCTGTTCGCGCAGCAGCCGCTCCAACTCGGTGCGTACGAAGGCGCTGTACTTCCACTTGGTGAGCACGGTGTCGCCCGGCGCGGGGGCGACGGCCGGGGCGATCGCCGTGGCGCGCGGGTCGTCGGGGATGCCCGGCCCCCAGAAGTCCTGTTGCAGTCCGCGTTCGGCCGGGCTCTGCCCGCCGCGCTGCGCCGAGTAGACGACCGGTACGCCGCTCGCGCCCGCCGCCTTGGTCAACCCGGCGACGTTGTCCAGGAGTTCGGGCACCGGGGCGGCGTCGCCGGGGAACGCGTCCAGGAAGTGGTTCTGCAGGTCGTGCACCAGCAGGACGGCGCGGGCCGGGTCCACCGTCCAGGAGACCCGGTTGGCGGGCAGTTCCTCGACGGCGGGCAGCAGGTAGGAGGGAATGCGGGGCAGGCCCACGATGGTCGGACTCCTCGGGTGTGCGGGGTTGTCGGCGGGCTTCAGGAACGGGTGAGGGAGGTCGCGATGGCGGCGCGCAGGTCCTTCTTGCTGACCTTGCCGATCCCGGTGGCGGGAAAGGCGTCGACGAACTCCACCCGGTCCGGCACCTTGTAGTCGGCCAGGCCGCACTGCCGGACGAAGCGCTTCAACTCGACGCCCTTCGGCGGCCGTTCACGGTGTTCGGCGCGGATCACCACGTACGCGCAGGTCCGCTCGCCCAGGTACGGGTCGGGCATCGACACCACCGCCGCGTCGTGCACGGCCGGGTGGGCGAGCAGGTGGTTCTCGATCTCCTCGGCGGCGACCTTCTCGCCGCCCCGGTTGATCTGGTCCTTGGCCCGGCCCTCGACCACCAGGTGGCCGCCGGGGAGCCGGCGGACCAGGTCGCCGGTGCGGTAGAACCCGTCCGGGGTGAAGGAGTCGGCGTTGTGCACGGGCGCGTTCCAGTAGCCGCGGATGGTGTACGGGCCGCGGGTGAGCAGGTGCCCGGTGGTGCCGTCGGGCAGGTCGCGGTCCCGGTCGTCCACCACCCGGACCTCGTCGTCGGGCGAGATCGGCCGGCCCTGGGTGGTGGTGATCAGCTCCTCCGGGTCGTCCAGCCGGGTGTAGTTGACCAGGCCCTCGGCCATCCCGAACACCTGCTGCAGCGTGCAGCCCAGCACCGGCCGCACCCGGCGGGCCGCCTCCGTGCTGAACTTGGCGCCACCGACGAGCAGCGCCTCCAGGCTCTCGTAGCCGCGGGCACCGCGTTCGGCGGCGTCCAGCCAGAGCAGGGCGAGCGGCGGCACCAGGCCGGTGATGGTCACACCCTCGCGGGCGATCAGCGGGAAGGCCGTCTCCGGGTTCGGCTGCGGGCAGAGCACCACCCGGCCGCCCGCGTACAGCGTGCCGAGCGAACCGGGCGAGCTGAGCGGGAAGTTGTGGGCGGCGGGCAGCACGCACAGGTAGACGCTGCGCCCGTCCAGCGCGCACAGCTCGACCGAGCCGCGCAGCGAGTAGATGTAGTCGTCGTGGGTGCGCGGGATCAGCTTGGGCACGCCGGTGCTGCCGCCCGAGAGCTGGAGGAAGGCGACGTCCCCGGGCGCGGGTTCGCGTGCCGGTCCGGCGCCGTCACAAGGCACGTCGCCGGGCACGTCGCAGGGCACGTCGGCCAGCCGGACGTGCTCGCCCGGGTCCTCGCCCGCCACCAGCACCAGCCGTAGCGCGGGGTTCTCCGCCCGTACCCGTCCGGCGAGTTCGCGGTGGTCGAAGCCGCCCTCGACGCCCGGGACGACGTACGCCACCGCGCCCGTGAACGAGCAGAAGTGCGAGATCTCCGCGTACCGGTGCGCGGGCAGCGCGAAGACCGGCAGCGCACCGATCCGGAACAGGGCGAAGACCACCTCGAAGAACTCGGCGGCGTTGGGCAGTTGGACCACCACCCGGTCCCCGGCCCGGACGCCCCGGGCGAGCAGCCCGGCGGCCATCCGGTCGGCCCGGCGGTCGAGTTCGGCGTACGTCCAGCGCCGCTCCCCCGCCGCGACCGAGTGGCCGCCCGGGTCGACGACGGCGATCCGCTCGCCGTGTGCGGCGGCGCGCTCGCGCAGCATCCGCCCGAAGGTCTCGCCGCGCCAGTGGCCGGCGGCCCGGTAGCGTTCGGCGAACTCGGCCGGGTACGGGGTGAATCCGTCCAGCACATCGTCCAGGGCGGTCATCGGGCCACTCCCGCCGCGTCCAGGAAGGTGCGGAACTTGGCGCTGGTCTCGGCGAGTTCGGCCTCCGGCCGGGACTGCTCGACCACCCCGGCGCCGGCGTACACCCGCAGCGTCCGCTCGTCCGCCTCCGCGCAGCGGATGGTCACCACCCACTCGCCGTCGCCGGTCTCGTCACCCCAGCCGACCATGCCGGTGTACAGGCCCCGGTCGAAGGGCTCGACCTCGCCGATCACCCGGCGCGCGACGTCCGTCGGCGTTCCGCAGACCGCCGGGGTCGGGTGCAGCGCACAGGCCAACTCCAGTGCGGAGACGGTCGGATCGGCCAGCTCGCCGCTGATCGCGGTGGCCAGGTGCCACATCGCGGCCGTCCGCACCAGGGTGGGCCGCTCCGGCACCTCCAGACTGCGGCAGTACGGTGCCAGCGCCGCGCGGATGGCGTCCACCACGACGGCGTGCTCGTGCAGGTCCTTGGGCGATTCCAGCAGCGCGGCGGCGCGGCGCACGTCCTCGCCGAGGTCCTCGCCGCGCGGCACCGAGCCGGCCAGCGGGTTGGCCAGGACGGCCGTTCCCCGCCGGGAGAGCAGGAGTTCGGGGCTGGCGCCGATCAGGGTGCGGCCGCCGCCGGCGGGCACGGCGAAGGTGTAGCCGCCCGGGTCGCGCCGGGCCAGTCGCTGCAGGACGGCCGGCAGGTCGAGCGGCCGGTCGCTGCTCAGTTCCAGGGTGCGGGCCAGCACCACCTTGCTCAACTCCCCGCCGCGCAGCCGCTCGACGGCCGCCGCGACGCCCGCGCCGTACGCCTCGGGCGCCGGCACCGGGCGGATCCGCCAGGCGGCGTCCACGGCCGGCGGCGCCGGCAGCGCGATCAGCGGGTCGTCGCGCAGCGCCCCGGCGCTCCGGACCCGGGCGGGGACGGCCAGTTCGGCCCGGTTGTCGTGGTCGAAGGCCACCGCCCCGACCACCAGCGGCCGTTCGACCCCGGCCCGGCGCGCCTCGGCCAGCGTCTCCGCGACCCGGACGGGCAGCGGGCGCGCGTCCTGGGGCACCCGGGCGTGCACGCCGGCGGTGAGCAGGGTACGGGTCGGCGAGGCGAAGAACGCCTCGCCGGCGGCGGCCCGGTACTGGCCGAGCAGGCCGCTGGCCGCGCCGATGGCGACCTGATCGGGGCCGTGGTCGGTGGGCGTCGGCGGGGCGTGGTGCACCGTGGTCTCTCCAGTCTGGGGCGGGTCTGCGGTCTGCCGGCTTCTTCGGATCCACCGGGCTGCGGGGGGTGCCTCAGGCGCGCAGGGTCGCGCCGCCGTCGACGTACAGGTCGTGCATGGTGATGTGCCGGGCGCGGTCGGAGGCCAGGAAGAGCACCGCCTCCGCGACGTCGGCGGGCGCGGCGATCCGGCCGAGCGGGATGCCGACCCGCCAGGCCGCCAAGTCCCCGTCGATCACCCGCCGTTCGGACGCCTCGGCGTCCTCGCCCCAGAGCGCGCGCTGCATCTCGGTGTCGGTCGACCCGGGTGAGACGACGTTGCAGCGCACCCCGGAGCGCGCCAGCTCCAGCCCGAGGCAGCGGGTGAACATGGTGGCCGCGGCCTTGGACGCCGCATAGGCGGCCATCCCGGCCCGCGGCACCCCGGCGGCGTTGGAGCCGACGGTGATGATGGCGCCCCGCCCGCGCCCGGCCATCCGACGGCCGACCGCCCGGCTGGTGTGGAACACCCCGGTGGCGTTGACCGCGAAGGTCTCCGCCCAGTCGGCATCGGCGAGTTCGACCGCCGGCGCGGCCCGCAGGATGCCCGCGACGTTCACCAGCACGCCGACCGGTCCGAGTTGACTATCAATCAACTCGACTGCCCTGTCGACTTCCTGGACATCGGTGACATCCACCACGTAGGGGTGCACCGCGTCCGACTCCGCCGCGATCCCGGCGAGCGGGCCGGCGTTCCGGTCCACCGCCGCGACGACGGCCCCCTCCGCGGCCAGTGCCCGGACCACGGCCGCACCGATGCCCTGCCCGGCCCCGGTGACCATCGCGACGACACCGGCGAATTCGGACCGCTCCACGGGACTTCCCCTTCGACCAGCTTTGTTAGGCAAGCCTAACCTAACACAACTGTTCGTCTACACCGCGAGTCCGTTCGAGACCTGGGCGACCGTCAACCCGCCCGACCCACAGAAGAGGCCGCCCGCCCCAACGGTGGGACGGACGGCCTCAGGGCCCTTCCTCACTGAACTCCGACATCAGCGCTCGGACACCAGCGCTCCGACACCAGCGCTCCGACACCGGCCTCCGACACCGGCCTCCGGCGTCGACCTCCGGCGCGCGCGTCAGCTCCGCGGCCCGGCGCCCTCGAACCGGTGCCCACCGACGGGCCCGGCCGCGTAGATCCAGTCGAAGCCGTCGCACCCCGGCCCGTCCAGGTGTTCGGCCCGGTGGAGGCCGGCCCGGAGGGCGACGCGCTGGGAGGGGAGGTTCTCCGGGCGGATGCGGGCGATCAGGGGAAGCTCGGGGGCGTGGGTGGCAGCCCAGGTGACAACAGCAGTGGCGGCTTCGGCGGCGTAGCCGTGGCCCCAGGCGGCGGGGGCGAAGCGGTAGAAGAGGTTGAGGACCGGCCGGCCGGCCAGATCCATCGGCTTGACGCCGCAGAAGCCCAGCACCGGGGAGGCCTCGCGCGAGCGGACCGTCCAGTAGCCGAAGCCGCGGGCCCGCCACAGGGCGTCCCAGCGGCCGTGGCGCTCCTCGGCCTCCGCTCGGGTGGTGAGGGCGTCGGAGGGGTTGTGGCGGCAGGCGTCCGGGTCGCGGTGGATGGCGAGGACGGCGTCCACGTCGCCCTCGACCGGCCGACGCAGCGACAGTCGACTGGTCGTCAGTTCCTCGTGTCCGCTCACCGGTTGATGGTACGGGGTGGCGTCAGTGGGCCGCCGGGGGCGGGGTGAGTCCGGCGCAGCCGCGCAGGCCGTCGCGGCGCTTGAGGGCCGCCTCGGCGGCGGCGCCGGTGGACGGCTGGGGGATGCCCTTGTCGTCGATGGTGGCCGGGGCGAAGGCCTCGCCGGTGACCTTGCCGTCGGCGCCGAGGGTGAGGGTGGTGACGCCGGTCTCGTTGGAGAAGGCGTAGTCGGAGGTGCCGTACCAGAGGAAGTTGCCGAAGCCGTACCCCACGTAGGTGTTGCCGAGCATGCCCGAGCCGACCATGGTGTGGGCGTGGGTGCCGACCACGGCGGAGGCGCCGACGGCGGCGAGCTTCTTGGCGACGGCGGTCTGCGCGGCGGTGGGGCAGGCCTTGCCCTCCTCGCCCCAGTGCAGGTAGACGAGCACCACGGGGGCCTGCTGCTTGGCCGCCTGCACGGCCGCGACCAGCGCGGGGACGTCCAGGGCGGAGGCGATGCCGGGCTTGTTGGCGCCGGCCCGCCACTTCTGGTTGGTGATGTCCTCGACCTGGCTGGCCGCGACCACCGCGACCTTCACCCCGCGCACGGTGGTGACGTACGGGGCGTACGCCTCCTTGGCGTTGTGCCCGACACCGACCACCGGGATGGGCGCGGAGTCCTTGGCGGCCAGGGTGTCGGCGAGGCCGTCGGCACCGAAGTCGACGGCGTGGTTGTTGGCCATCGAGACGACGTCGACGCCGGAGTCCTTGAGGACGGACAGCGCCTTGGGGGTGGTGCGGAAGGTGTACGTCTTCGGCTCGGGTGCGCCGCGCCCGGTGATCGCGGTCTCCAGGTTGAGCACGGAGAGGTCGGCGTCGGCGAGGGTGCGGGAGATCGGGCCGAGGGCCTGCTCGGGCGGCTGGACGGACAGCCGGGACTGGGTGCGGCCCTCGAAGTGGACGTCCCCGGCGAAGGCGACGGTGATGCTGCCGTCGGGGCGGGGCGGGCCGCCCTTGGTGGGGGCGGCGGCGGGGGCCGTGCCGGAGGCGGCGGCGGAGGCCGCGGGCGCCGCGGCAGGCGGGGCGGTCGACGCCGGGGCGGGCGCCGGATCGTCCGGCCCGCAGGCGGCGACGGCGGTCAGCCCGACGAACACGGCGACGGCGGCCGCGGCACGGCGCATGAGTGGTTCCCCCCGAGGTTGACGCAAGAGCGGTCAGCCTACGCCACCGAATCAGCACCGCTTGGGCCCGCATCCACAACATTCCGGACACAGAGAGGCACTGGGGGCGCGGGAGGGGCGGGAGCCGCGACCGAGACCCGCTCTCACCTGGCCCGCCCGTCCCGATCCCGGGCCCCACCCGGCCACCGCGTCCCTGGCGCCCCGGCCGGGCGGCGCGCAGCGTGGAGGTGAGGGCCCAGGCGGGACGGGCGGGCCGCACGCCCGCTCGCGCCTGGGCGGCGGAGGAGGTGCGTGATGGCCAGCAGCGGACCGGCCCCCGGTCGGAAGCGCCGGATCGTGGTCGGCATCGACGGGTCGGAGCCGTCGAAGGCGGCACTGCGCTGGGCGGTCGACCAGGCCGTCCTCACCGGGGCCGCCGTGCACGCGGTGGCCGCCTGGGAGTACCCCGCGCTGTACGGCTGGTTCGCGCCGATGGTGGACGAGGGGTTCGAACAGGCCGCCCACCGCACGCTGACCGCCGAGGTCGACGGGATCGTCGGGCCGGAGCGCCCGGTGGAGATCCGGGAGAGCCTGGTGCCCGGGCACGCCGCCGAGGTGCTGCTGGAGGCGGCCGAGAACGCGGACCTGCTGGTGCTCGGCAGCCGCGGCCGGGGCACCTTCGCCCGGACGCTGCTCGGCTCGGTGTCCACCCGCTGCGCGGTGCACGGGGTCTGCCCGGTGGTGATCGTCCGGGCGGACGGTACGGCCCGCGCTCCGGCCCCGCCGGCCGAGGACGCCGCGGCGGCGGTGCGGGCCCCGGAGACCGCCCGCACCAAGGATTGGCAGCTCAGCCTGCACCTGGTCGAGGACCGGGACACCACCCGGGTGCACGCCGTGCTGGACGCCGACGGCACCGTCCTGCACAGCGACGCCCTGGCCCGCCGCAACCCCCGCGACACCCCGGCCCCGGCGGTCGGCGACGAGTTCGCGGTCGGCCGCGCCCTGGTGGACCTCGGTCACCAGCTGCTGCGCGCCGGGGTCCACGGCGCCACCGGGCCGACGGAGGGCTGAGCCTCACGACAGGTGAGCCGGCGCCACGAACAGGCACCACGAACGAGCACCACGAACGGTCACGACGAGTGGGCGCCCGCCACGTGCGGTAGGACATGCTGGACCCGCCCCCCTCACCCCCCCGCCGGAGCCACCCCGCCGATGAACACCCCCGACCCCGAAGCCCACGCCCCCGAAACCCCCGAACCCCCCGATGCCGCTGAACCCCCCGATGCCGCTGACGCCGCTGACCGCCGCACCGCCCCCGGCGGCGACACCGACTTCGCCCCCGCCGAGCGTGCCCGCGGCCGCGCGCTGCGCCGCGCCCAGCTGCCGTGGGCGCTCGGCGGCCGGGTGGCGGGCCTGGCGCTGACCCTGGTACTCGGCCTGACCCCGGCCGGCGCCGCGCTGGTGACCGCCACCGGCCGCTGGCTCGGCGGCTCCCGGACGGCCGGGGTGCTGGCCGGCGCGACGGCCCTGGTGGTGCTGGGCCAGGTGCTGCAGCTGCCCTTCGGCGCCGGGGTGCGGGCCGTCCGGGCCCGGTACGGGCTGGTGACCCAGGGCTGGGCGGGCTGGGCGACGGACACCCTGCGCTCGTTCGCGCTCACCCTGCTGCTGGTGCTGCCGCTCGTGCTCGGCCTGTTCGCGCTGACGGCCTGGTCGCCGCGGTACTGGTGGCTGCCGGCGGCGGGCGGGGCGGCGCTGCTGACGGTCGCGCTGTCCTTCCTCCACCCGCTGCTGATCGAGCCGGTGTTCAACCGGTTCGCCCCGATGCCGCCGGGCGAGCTGCGCACCGCCCTGCTGGCGCTGGCCGAGCGGGACGGGGTGCGGGTGCGGGACGTCCTGGTGGCGGACGCCTCCCGGCGGACCACCGCGCTGAACGCGTACGTGTCCGGCTTCGGCGCGACCCGCCGGATCGTCGCGTACGACACGCTGCTGTCGGCCGCGGAGCCGCGCGAGGTGGAGTTGGTGGTGGCGCACGAGCTGGGGCACGTCAAGCACCGGGACGTACCGGTCGGCACGGCGCTCGGGGCGGTGGGCGTCGCCGTGGCGGTGGCCGTGCTGGGCCTGCTGGCCGACTGGCGTCCGCTGGTGACGGCCGCCGGGGCGGTCGGCCCGGCCGACCCCCGGGCGCTGCCGCTGCTGGCCGCGCTCGCGGCGCTCATCAGGGCCCTGTCGGGGCCGGCCCAGTGCGCGGTGAGCCGCCGGATCGAGGCCAGGGCGGACCGGCACGCACTCGAACTGACCGGGGACGTCGAGCAGTTCGTGGCGATGCAGCGCAGACTGGCGGTGGTGAACGTCTCGGATGTCGACCCGCCGCGGCTGCTTGAGCTACTGTTCGCCACTCACCCGAGTGCGACCCGCCGGATCGCGGCCGCCCGTGCCTGGCAGGCCGCGCGAGGCCGGGCCGTGGGCGCTCCGGCCGACGGGCCGGCGACGGAGCAGCGCACGACCCCGGGCGAATCCGTTGTATAGTGCAACAAATTTCGAGGAGGTAGCAACGCTGTGCCCGGCCGCCAGTCGTCCATCGACACCATCCAGCGCGAGCTGACCGCCTTCGCCCGCCGTGCCCGGCACAAGGCCTCCCAGCTGCACCCCGACCTCTCCCTGGTCACCTACAGCATCCTCGACCTGATCACCGAGCGCGGCGGCTGCCGGGCCGCCGACGTGGCCGCGCACTTCATGCTCGACAAGTCCACCGTCAGCCGCCAGGTCACCGCCCTGGAGAAGCTCGGCCTGCTGCGCCGCGAGGCCGACCCGGACGACCAGCGCGGCCAGATCCTGCGCGCCACCGAGGCCGGACTCACCCTGCTGCGGGACGCCAACGAGCAGCGCCGGACGGCTTTCACCACCCGCTTCACCGACTGGTCCGACGAGGACGTCGCCCGCTTCGCCGACTACCTGGCCCGGTACGGCGAGGAAGGCTGACCTCCGACGCGAGGCTTCCCTCCCGCCGGAACGGCTGATCACCGGCGCGGGGCTGATCACCGGCGCGTGGCTGCTGATCTCCGGCGCGGGGCCGACCTCGGCCCCGGAGGACCGGCCTCGGGCCGGAAGGGCCGGCCCGGCACACCGGGCTCCACAGCCCGGGACCGCCGTCCCGGGGTGCGCCCCACCACTCCCACGGTGTACAGAGGAGAGGTGCCCCTCCGGCAGCGTCCCGACCAGTCCCGTCCACGCGCCCGCCGCCACTCCTGGCGGCCCGACCGGCGCATGATGACGGCACTGCCGCTCGCACTGATCGTCGTGATCACCGTCGTCGACATCCTCTCGCCGCCGGAGATCCACCTCGGCCCGCTGCTGATCGTCGCCCCTGCCCTCACCGCCTCCTTGGCGGGCCCCCGGGCCACCGCCGCGGTCGCTCTGCTCGCCATCGCCGCGCTCACCGTCATCGGCGCCGTCCGGGACGGCCTGACAAGCGCCAACATCGAGACCCAGCTCAGCGCCCAGGTGATCGTCTCGGTGCTGATCGTCGGCCTGCGGGTGCTGCGCGCCCGGCACGAACGCGAACTGGCCAGGGTGCGCTCCGTCTCCGAGGCCGCCCAGCGGGTACTGCTGCGCCCGCTGCCGGAACGGATCGGGACGCTGCACCTGGCCTCCGTCTACCTGGCCGCCGAGGCCGAGGCGCAGGTCGGCGGCGACCTCTACGCGGCCGCCCGGACCACCGACGGCACCCGGCTGCTGGTCGGCGACGTCCGCGGCAAGGGGCTGGCCTCGCTCGGCGACGCGGCCCTGCTGCTCGGCGCCTTCCGGGCCGCCGCCCACCTGCACGCGGACCTGCCGGGCCTGGCCGAGTACCTGGACGGCAGCGTCTGCTGGGACCTCGCCCAGTTGGCCGAGGCCCGGCAGGCCGAACGGTCCCGGCACCCGCGGCCGCCCGAGGACGCACCGGACGAGGGCGGCGAGTCGTTCATCACCGCCGTCCTGCTCGACATCCCGGACGACGAGGCGCTCGTCCACCTGATCGACTGCGGCCACCCGCCCCCGCTGCTGCTGCGCCCGGAGGGCGTCACCACGCTCACCACCCGGCACCCGGCACCGCCGCTCGGCCTCGGCGAGCTCGCCCCGGTCTCCTACGAGGTGCAGACCTACCCGTTCCGTCCCGGCGACCGGCTGCTGATCTACACCGACGGCGTGATCGAGGCCCGGGACGCCCAGCGCCGCTTCTACCCACTCACCGAACGGGTCACCGCCTGGCAGGCCGAACGCCCGGGCGTCCTGCTGCACCACCTGCGCCGCGACCTACTCGCCCACGTCGGCCGCCGGTTGGACGACGACGCGGCGATGGTGGTGGTGGAGCGGCTCCGGTGAGGGCGGGATCGGCGGGTGCCGGGTTTCAGCTGACAGATAACAGATAACAGCTGACAGATGTCGACATCTGTCAGCCGTTGGTTGTCAGCTGCCTCCTGCCCTTCCCCCCCCCGGGGCCGCTACGGCTGGTACACGTACGGCGTGGTGGTGCTCAACCGGGCGAAGCCGAGCCGCTCCAGGATCGGGCGGCTCTGGTCGCTCGCGTCGACCTGGAGGTACTCGTAGCCCAGTTCGGCGGCCTGGCGGGCCCGGTGGGCGACCAGGGCCCGGTAGATGCCCCGGCCTCGCCAGCCCGGGACGGTGCCGCCGCCCCACAGGCCCGCGAACCCGGTGCCCGGGGTGAGTTCCATCCGGGCTGCGCTGACCGGCTGGTCGCCGACCATCGCGACGACCATGAGGAGCGTCTCCGAGTCGTGCCGCAGGTGGTCGAGCAGCCGCTCGCGCAGGGCGGGCGATTCGGTACCGAAGGACAGCTCGTGGGCGACGACCATGAGGTCGACCCCGGCCTCGTCGGTCACCGGCTCCAGCCGGACGCCCTCCGGCAGGGCCGCGTCGGTGGGCAGGTCGGCGATCCGGGCGATCATCAGCGCCTCGTCCGGTTCGGCGGTGAACCCGGCCGCGAGCAGCCGACGGCCGAGGTCGGCGGGCTGGTCGTGGGCGTAGGTCTTCCACTCGAACTCCAGGCCCAGCCCGGTGAAGTGGGCCACCTGCGCGGCGATCGCGGCGTCCGCCCCGGCCTCGTCCAGACCGGACCAGACGATGCCGTTCCAGGCGCGCTCCCCGCCGACCAGGCGCACCACGGCGCCGTCGCGCTCCACGCGGACGCCGGGGCCGTCCGGCTGCGCGTCGCGCCGGATCCGCTGGTCGAACAGGGCACGTACGTGATCACGATCCATCCGGTCACTCCAGCACGAGGCGTGGCCGTCCGCCACCCGTTTTCCCCGCGGCCTTCCGCCCCACGGCCTTCCGTTCTGGGGCCTTCCGTTCTGGGGCCTTCCGCCCCACGGACTTCCGCTCGGCGCCCTTCCGCTCGGCCGGCTCCGGCCGGGGGGTGCGGATCACCTCGCTGGGCGCCTCCGCGCCCATGACGGCGTCCAACAGGTCGCGCGCGGCCGCGAGTTCCTCCAGCTGCCGGGTGATCCGGGCCCGTTCCCGGGCCAGGCCGTCGAGCAGCTCCGGGCAGGTCGGGCCGGGACGGCGCTGCCCGGGCAGCGGCAGGCCCGGGAGGATCTCGGCGATCACGCTGCTGCTGAGGCCGGCCGCGAGCAGGGTGCGGATGCCGTGGACGGTGTCCACGTCCCGGTCGCCGTAATCCCGGTAGCCGCTGGGGCGGCGTTCGGGGGTGAGCAGCCCCTGCTCCTCGTAGTAGCGCAGGGCGCGCGGGGTGACCCCGGTCCGCCGGGCGAGTTCTCCGATCCGCATCGCGGCACCTCCCGTCGAGCTGCCTCCGGCTTGACCCTGCCGTCGGCGTGAAGGTCTAGCGTAACCGCCATGCCGAACGAACAATCTTCCTCAACCCCCTTTTCCGGCAACGCCGTTGCCGTGCTCGGACTCGGCCCGATGGGCCGGGCACTGGCCGGGGCGCTGCTGGCCGCCGGCCACCCCGTCACGGTCTGGAACCGCACCCCCGGCCGGGAGGGCGAGCTGCTCGCCCGGGGCGCGCGGGCGGCCGGGACCGTCGCCGCGGCCGTGGCCTCCGCCCCGCTCGCGCTGCTCTGCGTCCGCGACCAGCCGGCCGCCCGGGCGGTACTGGACACCGCCGGGGCGGCGCTGCGCGGCCGGACCGTCGTCAACGCCACCTCGATCGCCCCGGCGGACGCCCGCGCCAACGCCGCCGAGACCGCCACCCGGGGCCACCGCCACCTCGACGCGGCGATCCTCACCCCCACCCCGACCATCGGCACCCCGGCGGGCACCGTCCTGCTGAGCGGTGACCCCGAGGCCTTCGCCGCGCACGAGCCGGCCCTCCGGGCGCTGGGCACCGTCCGGCACGTCGGCACCGACCCCGGACGGGCGGCCGCCTTCGACGCGGCCCTGCTGGACCTGTTCTGGACCACCGTGCACGGCCTGGCCCACGCCCTGGCCCTGGCCCGCGCCGAGGGCATCGGCGGCGGCGAACTCGCCCCGTACGCCCAGGCCCTGCCCCCACTGCTGGGCCCGCTGATCGAGGACTTCGCCCGGCGCGCGGACGAGCGCCACCACCCGGGCGACCGCAGCAGCGTGGCCTCCGCGGCGGCCGGGCTCGCCCACGTCGCCCACACCGCCCGCGCCCGCGGCCTGGACACCTCCGTCCTGGACGCCGCGCTCGCGGTGACCGGGCGGGCCGTCGACGCCGGGCACGGGTCGGACGGGGTGTCGGCGCTGGTCGAGCTGTTCGCCCGCTAGCGCCGCTCCCGGCGCAGGACGAACCCGCGCTGGGACACTGCTCCGATGCTGCTGACCTGGATCGCCGAACTGGCCGACGACCCGCTGGCCCTGGAGCCGGACGACCGTCCGGTGGAAGTGGGAGACCAACACCTGGTGGCCGAGCGCCCGTACGCCCCTACTGCGCCAGGTAGCCGCCGTCGACCGGCAGGACCGCCCCGGTGATGAAGGAGGCCTCGTCGGAGGCGAGGAAGAGGACGGCGGCGGCGACCTCGGCGGGGTACCCGAGGCGGCCCATCGGGTGCAGCTTCTCGATCGCCGCGAGGTACTCGGGCCCGCCGGGCTCGTCCCGCAGCCGGGCGACCCGCTCGGTGCCGATGGTTCCGGGGGCGACGGCGTTGACCCGGATGCCGCGGTCAGCCCATTCGACGGCGAGGTGCTTGGTCAGCCCGGAGGCGACGAACTTGGCGGGCCCGTAGACCGCCTGGCCGCGCTGGCCGGCCTCGCCGGAGATGGAGGACAGGCAGACGATGGAGCCGCCGGGCCGCTCCTGGGCGAGCATCGCCTCGATCGCGTACTTGCAGGTCAGGAACATGCCGCGGCCGTCGACGGCCATCACCTGGTCCCAGTCCTCGGCGGTCGCCTCGGTGATGTCCATCAGCGGGATCACCCCGGCGTTGGCCACCAGCACGTCGAGCCGCCCGTGCCGCTCGACGGCCGCCCCGACCATCCGGCGGGCGTCCTCGTCGCGGGCCACGTCACCGACCACCGTGCTGACGGCCCCCGGGAACCGCCCGGCCAGCCGGGCCAGCCCCTCGGCGTCCACGTCGGTGGCGATCACCGACGCACCCTCGCCGACGAACCGTTCCGCGACGGCCCGGCCGATGCCGCCGGCCGCGCCCGTCACCACGCAGGAACGGCCGGCCAACCGCCCCGCCGCGTTCAGAGTCACCATGGCGGGACTCTACCGAGCGCGGCGGCGCGGGGCCGGGCTTCCGCGAGATGACCGGTCCCGCGCCGCCGGGCTCGGTAGCTCAGCCTGGTCAGACAGTTCCGGCCGCTCAGCCGGCCCGGCCCAGCCCGGACCACCTGGACCACTCAGACCGCCCGGACCGCCCGGACCGTGAGGACCGCTCAGACCGTGAGGACCGCTCAGACCGTGAGGACCGCTCAGATCGTGAGGACCGCTCAGACCGTGAGGACGATCTTCCCGCGCACGTGCCCCTCCTCGCTGATCCGCTGCGCCCGCGCCGCCTCCGCGAGCGGGAGCACCTGGTGCACCGGCAGCCGCAGGGTGCCCGCCTCGTGCAGGGCGAGGGCGGCCGCGAAGGCGCGCCGGTGGTACGACTCGCCGTTCTCGGCGCCGCCGGAGAAGCGGACGCCGTGCTGCTGCGAGCCCGCGATGTCGGCGATCGTCAGCACCCGCTCCGCGCTGCCCGTCAGCTCGATGGACAGCGGCAGCACCCCGCCCTTGCCGGCCGCGTCCAGCACCCGGTCCACCCCGCCCGGCGCGGCGGCCCGCACCCGCTCGGCCAGGCCCTCGCCGTACGTCACCGGAATGGCGCCGAGTTCGCGCAGGTAGTCGTGGTTGGTCTCGCTCGCGGTGCCGACGACGGTGATCCCGCGGGCCCGGGCGATCTGCAGCAGCAGGGTGCCGACCCCGCCGGCCGCGCCGTGCACCAGCAGCGTCTCGCCGGAGCGGACGCCGAGGACGGCCAGGGCCCGCTCGGAGGTCTCGGCGGCGACCGGGATCGCCGCGGCCTCCTCCCAGCTCAGCGTGGCCGGCTTGAGCACCAGCTCGTCGGCGGCCAGCAGCGCGTGCTCGGCGTAGCCGCCGCCCATCAGGGCGCCGAACACCTCGTCGCCGGGCGCGAAGCCGGTCACCTCCGCGCCGACCGCCTCCACCACCCCGGACAGCTCGTAGCCGGGCACGGCGGGGAAGGTGACCGGGAAGAACCCGTCCAGCTCGCCGCTGCGCAGCTTGTGGTCCAGCGGGTTGACGCCCACCGCGCGGACCGCGACCCGCACCTGGCCGGGCCCGGGGGCGGGCAGCTCGATCTCGATCGGGCGCAGCACGTCCGCGCCGCCGTACTGGGGGAAGGCGATCGCCTTGCTCATGGAAGATCCTCGGTTCGTCCGGGAGTTGTTCGTTCCGACGGATCCATCCTGCGGCGCCCGCACCGCCCCTCGGCCCGGCCGTTCGGACAGTTCGAGCTGGCCGAAGGGAGGGGCGGTCGGCAGCCGCTCCGAAGCTAGGGTGAGAGGCATGGACGTGAACGGCATCGAGAGCACGGACGGCACGGACGACGCCTGGCAGCAGCACTGGGGCCGCCCCGAGGACGCGCTGGCGCGGGCCGTCGAGGTGCTGCGCGCGCCCCGGCCCGAGCTGGTGCCGCGGCTGTCCGAGGTGCTCGGCACACTCGTCCCGCACACCGCGATCGCCCACCTCAGCGGCGTCTGCACCTACGCCCCCGCCCACACCCACGGCCCGCGCGAAGTCACCGAGGGCGTCACCGGCCTGGAGCTGTCCCGGCTGGCCGACCGCGCCGCCGGGACGACCTCGACCGGCCGCCCCTGGCAGGGCGAGGCCGAACTCGCGGGCCGCACCAGGCCGGTGGTGGCGGTCGCCGCGCCGGGTGACGACAAGGGGGTGCTGCTGGTGCTCGTCCGGGCCGACGCCCGGCCGGTGGCCCCCGGCGCGCTCGCCGTCCTCCAGCAGCTGTGCGAGCTGGTGATCGCCCACTCCGCGCACCGCGCCACCGACGCCGCCCCCACCAACGCGATGATCTCCCGTACCGCCGCCGACACCCGCGCCCGGGCCATCGCCGAGTTCACCGGCACCCACAGCGCGGCCCTGACCGCCGTCCTGGCGCCGCTGCGCTCCGCCGACCTGGACGACACCGCCGCCCGCCGGGCCGCCACCGAGCTGGCCGTCACCGCCCTGCTGGACCTGCGCCGCGCCGCCGACCTCGACCGGGCGCTCAGCGAGGAGCCCGCCGACGCCGCCTTCGCCCGGCTGGCCCGCGAGCTGCGCCCGCTGCTGCGGCACACCCGGGTGCGGCTCGACCTCGCCCCGCCGTCCGACGCCACCCGGTCCGTCCCGGCGGACACCGCGCACACCGCTCGGGACGCCGTCCGGGTCGCCGTGATGCTGATGCTGGAACAGGAGAAGCCGACCAAGCTGCACCTGGGCTGGCAGTTCACGGCGGACGGCGCGCTGCGCGCGGTGGTGCGCGACGACGGCCTCGGCCTGCTCGCCGCCGACGCCCTCGCCGTCCACCGCACCGCCGACCGGATCGCCGCCCTCGGCGGGCACTACGGCGTCGAGTCGGTCCCCGGCTGGGGGACCACGGTGACGGTCGACCTGCCGCTCGGACTACCGGCGGCGGCCGCCGCCACCGACCCGCTCGACGGGCTCCAGCCGCGCGAACTGGAGGTGCTCGACCAGCTGGCCCAGGGCCGGCGCAACCGGGACATCGCCGAGGCGCTGCACATCAGCGAGTCCACGGTGAAGTTCCATGTCGCCAACATCCTGGCCAAGTTGGGCGTCAGCTCGCGCGGCGAGGCGGCCGCGCTGGCCCACCGGGCCGGAATGCCCGGCACCGCCCGGCTGCACGTGGCATCCTGATCCGGCTCCGCCACCCCGACCGACGACAACCGCCCCGACCGACGACAACCGCCCCGGGCGGTGTCGGCCGCCACCGCCGCCCCGTCCGATGACAGGAACCCCGATGACCCCGCCCACCCCGCCGCGGACCGTCCTCATCACCGGCTCCACCGACGGCCTCGGCCGCGCCCTCGCCCACCGCCTCGCCGCCGAGGGCGACACCGTCCTGCTGCACGGGCGCGACCAGGGCCGACTGGACCGCACCGCCGAGGAGATCGCCGCGGCCCACGGCGTCGACCGCCCGGCCACCCTGCTGGCCGACCTCGCCGAGCTGGACCAGGTCCGCGCCCTCGCCGCCGAGGTCCGCGCCACCACCGACCGGCTCGACGTCCTGGTCAACAACGCGGGCGTCGGCGGCGGCGAACCCGACGGCCGCACCCGTCGTACCAGCGCCGACGGCCACGAACTGCGGTTCGCCGTCAACCACTTGGCCGGCTTCCTGCTCAGCCTCGAACTACTGCCGCTGCTCCGCGCCAGCGCCCCCGCCCGGATCGTCAACGTCGCTTCCGCCGGGCAGGAGGAGGTCGACTTCGACGACCTGATGCTGGAGCACGACTACAGCGGGATGAGCGCGTACTGCCGCAGCAAGCTCGCCCAGGTCGCCTGCGGCTTCGAACTCGCCGCCCGGGTGCCCGCCGCCGAGTTGACCGTCAACAGCCTCCACCCGTCGACGTACATGCCCACCAAGATGGTCCTGCGGGAGATCGGCTACAGCATCGACACCCTGGAGGACGGCGTCACCGCCACCCACCGGCTGGTCACCGACCCCGGCCTCGTGGGCACCACCGGCCGCTACTACGACCGGCTGCGCGAGGCCCGCGCCAACCGCCAGGCCTACGACCTGCGGGCCCGCGCGGAGTTGTGGGAGCACAGCCTGAAGCTCGTCGGCCACGCCGGCGTCTGAGAGCGGCGAGACGACATGACCGACCCTTCAGCGCGGACCGGTTGGGACCCAGCGGCCCCCGGCGTGCTGCGCCTGCCCTCCGGGCGGCTGCTGCGCGGCCGGGGCGTCCGCAACCCGTTGCCGCCCGGCCCCCGGCCCGACGTCGGCTTCTACCTGCTGGACCGCGAACCGACGCCGCTCCCCTGGGAGAGCCGCTGGGTGCGCTGGCCCGACTTCCGGCTGCCCGCGGACCGCGCGGACGCGGCCGAGGCCTTCCGCGAGGCGTGGGAGCGCTGCGGGGGCGAGCGGGTCGAACTCGCCTGCGCGGGCGGCCGGGGGCGCACCGGCACGGCGCTCGCCTGCATCGCGGTGCTGGACGGCGTCCCGGCAAAGGAGGCGGTCGGGTACGTGCGGGAGCACTACAGCCGGCACGCGGTGGAGACGCCCTGGCAGCGGAAGTTCGTGGAACGCTGGGGCAGCTCCCGCCAGATCTGACGAATCGTGCCACCCCTTCGAATCCGACCTGCCGCGCGCCATCCACTCTGAGCCGACGGACCGTCAGGCGGCTTTGCCGGGACGCCTCCTCCTGAGGCCCAGCACCTCCTCCAGCGGGACCCCGGCCGCCGCCCACACCTCCAGCCGCGCCCGGTCCAGCCAGTGGACGGCGTGCCGGTCGCCCCAGGCCATGGCGCCCCGGGTGAGCCCGCCGTTGGTCACCACCACCGCCACGTCCGCGCCGTGGGCGGGGCCCGCGGTGCCCTTCACCTCGTACATCACTTTCACACCGACCTTCGCCGCGACCCTGGTGTGCTTCGCCTGGACGACGATGCGGCCGAGGTCCGGGTGGTGGCCGATCACGTCGGCCGCCTGGTCGAACTGCCCGCCGACCCGCTCGGCGCTCCAGCCGTCGCGGACCAGCAGGTCGCGCAGCGCGTACTCGAAGCTCCGGTCGTCCATGACGTCCACGGTGGCGAGCGGTATCCGCAGGGCGGCGAGGCGCCGGGTGCGGGCGCGGCCGAGGACGGGCGCGCGGGCGGCGGAGGCGAGGGCGAGCGCCGAGACCACCGCGAGGAACACCCAGGACCGCAGCAGGGCCTGGGTCACCCCGACGACCAGCACGGCGACGGCCAACCCCACCACACCCGCCGCGAGTTGCTCCCGCGCGCCGCGCGGGCGGCGGATCAGCCGGGCCCCCGGACGGGCCATCAGGGGGCGCCGATCGCGGTCGGGGCCGGGGTGTGCTGCGGAGCGGGCTGCGGCGGGGTGTCGGCGAAGCCGACGAAGTGGCCCCAGAGCCAGACGGCGGCCAGCGCACCCGCGATCAGCCAGCCGCCGCCCTTGACGGCGGCGCCACCAGGGGCGGACCTGCGGCGGTAGTGTCCGCGCACCCAGATCCGGTCGTCTCCGCTCCGGTTCCCCACTGTGCCTCCCGAGTCGGGCCCGGGCGCCCGGTGCGCCACTGCCCGCCCCACGGGTGTAGCAGCGGGGGTGGCCGCCCGCGGGCGGATCATCGGCACACGGACGACCGGCCCGTACGGAACCGGCCACCCACCGCCCACCGCCGGGCCCGCCCCGGACCTCCCGGCATGGGCCCTGAGCTGCACTGATGCCGGGGCCGCCGGCCTGGCGCGAACCCGCCCGGCTCACCGGGCGCACTGCCCGGCGCCCGTACGCCGTTCACTCCGCCGTTCACTCCGCCGCTTGTCACGCCGTTCGCTTCGCTGCCGCTCCGCCACTCTCTCCGCGGCACCCCCTCGCAGCGGATCGGGCGTCCACTGGCCGCGGCGATGGCAGCGGCGACGGCGGTGGCGCCGGTGACGGGCGGCTCGCCAGTTAACTGCGCCATGCAGGCAACATCCGGACAGATCCCTGCGCGGCACAACTTTCCATCGGGCCGCCGGTTACCCTGACCCCATGACGCCCTCCCGCGACGAACTGATGGCCCGGCTCTGGCCGGTCTCACGCCGCTACCTGGCCTCCTACGTGCTGTTCAACCAGGCCGTCGCCGACCACCTCGGCATGCACCCGACCGACGTCCAGTGCCTCAACCTGCTCACCCTCGAGGACGGCCCGGTCACCACCGGCCGGATCGCCGAGCTGACCGGGCTCACCAGCGGCTCGGCGACCCGGCTGGTCGACCGGCTGGAGAAGGCGGGCCTGGTCACCCGGCGGCGGGACGAGGCGGACCGCCGCCGGGTCCTGGTCGCCGTCCTCCCCGACGCACTGCGGCGCTTCGGGGAGGTGTGGCGGGACCTCGGCGGCGACTGGGCGGCCGCCTTCGCCGAGGACAGCGAGGCCGAACTCGCCTTCCTGCTAAGGCACATGGACCGCACGGTCGAGCTCAGCCACCGGCAGATCGCCCGCCTGGCGCACAAGGATCCCGAGAGCCCCTGACCCCGCGGCCGCTGGCCCCGGAGGCCCTCAGGTCTTCCGCAGGTCCGGCGCCGGGACCCCGATCAGCAGCCGCCGCACCGCGTCCCAGGCCGCCCGCAGCGCGGCCGCGCAGGCCCGGGTGTCGGAGTCGAGCAGCCGCAGCCAGGCCCCGCTGTCCTGCGGCAGCACGCTGACCCCGTACAGCAGTCCGCGCTCCGCCAGCGCCTCGTGCAGCACGTCGGCGATCCGCGCGGCCGGGGCGAGCGGGCTGAGCACGTACAGGCTGGACATCACATCGTGCCCGCCGAGCACGGCCGGGCCGGCCACTCCGCCGCCGGCGGGCTCCAGCCGTACGGTGTCCAGGGCCACCAACTCACCTCCCGGGCGCCGCACTTCGAGGTCGGAGGCGAACACCTGGTAGGCGTTGCGCTCGCCCCGGGCGAGGCGGCCGGCCAGCACGGTCTCACCGGCCAGCACCGTCGCCCCGGCGTCGACGGTCAGCACCGTGCGCTGGTAGAGGCGCGAGTCGACGAAGGGGATCACCGGCTCGGGCAGGTACTCCACGTACGCGCCCGGCCCGGCCTCCAGGTTGACCAGCTGCGTCGCGTAGTCGTACTCCATCCGGTAGACCTTGGTGGCCGCCTGGGTGGTCAGGTGGACCGCCGCGTCGGCCCCGCAGCGGATGTCGGTGCGCAGCCGGTCGGCCTGCAGGATGCCGCCGCCGGTGGACATCAGGAGGGTGACGGCGAGGTCGGGGCGGGCCGGGTCGAAGTACAGCGGGCGCATGATCTGCAACGGCGACTTCTGGTAGTGGCCGGTGAGTTCGGTGCGCCCGCCGATCCTCTCGAAGGCCAGTTCCAGCAGCCCGACCTTGCCGGGGCGCCCGACCGCGAGGGTGTCGGGCGTCCCGGCGTGCCGGCGGACCTCGTACGGGACGCGGGCGGGCTCGTAGTGCCGGGGGTCGAGCCGGGGCGGGGCCGCGGGAGCGGCCACCCGGCCAGCCACCGGATCGGCCACCGAACCGGCCGCCGCACCGGCCCCGGGACCATCCACCGGACCGGCCCCCGAACCGGCCGCCACGGGAGCCGTCACGCCGGGACCTTCCGGAAGGTCTCCAGGAAGGTCGCGATCTCCTCCAGCCCCTCCCCCGTCAGGCAGTTGGTGAGCACCACCGGCCCGCCCTCACGCACCCGCCGGGCGTCGGACTCCATGATGCCGAGGTCGGCGCGGACGTACTGGGCGATGTCGATCTTGTTGATGACCAGCAGCTCCGACTCGGTGATGCCCGGGCCTCGCTTGCGGGGCATCTTCTCGCCCTCGGCGGTGTCCAGCACGAAGAGGAAGAGGTCGACCAGCACCGGGCTGAAGGTCAGCGTCAGGTTGTCGCCGCCGGACTCGTACAGCAGGGTGTCGACGTCGGGGAAGCGCTCCAGCATCTCGGCCCCGGCGGCGAGGTTCATGGTCGGGTCGTCCCGGACGGCGGTGTGCGGGCAGGCGCCGGTCTCCACGCCGACCACCCGCTCGGGGTCCAGCACCCCGGCCAGGGTGCGGCGGACGTGCTGGGCATCCTCCTGGGTGTAGATGTCGTTGGTGATGACCGCCGGGCGGTGGCCGCGCGCGATCAGCACCGGCACCAGCGCCTCGATCAGCGCCGTCTTGCCGGAGCCGACCGGGCCACCGATGCCCACCCGGAGCACGTTCTCGGTCATGCGATCTCCCTGATGAGTGAGTGAGTGAGTTCAGCTCGCGAACAGCCGGGCCTCGGCCCGTTCGTGCCGACCGGACATCGCGTCCGCGACCGGTACGCAGCCGCCGAGGTCCGCCAACTCCCGTACCAGCGCGGCCGCCACCACCTCCCGGATGACCGGGGCGGCGGCCCGCAGCACCACCTGCGCCTTGCGGTGGTCGGTCAGCCGCAGGCGCAGCGCGGCGCCGACGAAGCTGGTGCAGAAGGCGAACAGGTCGCCGGCGACGGCCTGTTCGACCGGTACGGCGGCCGAGGCGTAGGCGACCCCGGCGGCCACCGCCTGGCAACCGGGGGCGCGCTTGTCGGCGACCAGGCCGGCGTACCTGTCCAGCGGCTCGCCACCCACCGACTCCCGGGCGATGTCCAGGAGTTGGCGCCCGGTGCGGGTGGCGGCGAGCCGCAGCTCACGGTTGAGCTTGGTGGCGTGCAGCCGCTGGTCGGTCTCGGCCAGCAGCTCCCAGTCCCCGGCCGAGGCGGCCCGGTGGGCCAGTGCCAGGGCGGTGGCGTCGGCCGGCCCGACGCTGTGCCGCAGCAGGTCGGCGAGCAGCGCGGGCATGGTGTCGGCGGTGACGGCCTTCGCCTGGGCGTAGCCCTCCAGCCCGTGCGAGAGGGTGTAGAAGCCGCTGGGGAAGGCGGAGTCGGTCAGCTGGAGGCTGACCAGCAGGGCGTCCAACCCCGGATCCGGGGTGCTCAAGCGAGGTAGAACAGGTGGTTGAGCGGCAGTTCGCGGGCCGGCTCGATGGTGGCGGGCTCGCCGTCCAGGGTGACCTTGTACGTCTCCGGATCGACCGCGATCTTCGGCAAGGCGTCGTTGCGCACCATGTGCTGCTTGCCGACCGAGCGGCAGTGCCGCACCGGCAACACCCGGCTGTCCAGCCCGAGTCGGGCGGGCACCCCGAGGTCGACGGCGGCCTGGGACATGAACGTGATCCGGGTGGCCTGCTTGGCCCGCCCGAACGCGCCGAACATCGGCCGGTAGTAGACCGGCTGCGGGGTGGGCAGCGAGGCGTTGGGGTCGCCCATCAGCGCCCAGTTGATGATGCCGCCCTTGATGACCAACTTGGGCTTGGCACCGAAGGAGTTGATCGGCCACAGCACGATGTCGGCCAGCTTGCCGGGCTCCAGCGAGCCGATGTGCTCGGCGGTGCCGGAGGCGATCGCCGGGTTGATGGTGAGCTTGGCGAGGTAGCGCAGCACCCGGAAGTTGTCGTTGCGCTCGCTGTCGCCGGCCAGCTTGCCGCGCTGGGCCTTGCAGTGGTGGGCGGTCTGGAAGGCGCGGGTGAAGGTCTCCCCGATCCGGCCCATGGCCTGCGAGTCGGAGGAGAAGATCGAGATGACGCCCTCGTCGTGCAGCACGGTCTCGGCGGCGATGGTCTCGGCGCGCACCCGGGAGTCGGCGAAGGAGACGTCCTCGGGGATGTCGTGGCTGAGGTGGTGGCAGACCATCACCATGTCCAGCAGTTCGTCGACCGAGTTGACGGTGTAGGGCAGGGTCGGATTGGTCGAGGACGGCAGCACGTTGGGCTCGCCGGCGATCCGCATGATGTCGGGGGCGTGGCCGCCGCCCGCGCCCTCGGTGTGGAAGGTGTGGATGGTGCGGCCGTCGATCGCGGACAGGGTGTCCTCGAAGAAGCCGCCCTCGTTGAGGGTGTCGGTGTGGATGGCCACCTGCACGTCGTACTCGTCGGCGACGCGCAGCGCGCTGTCGATCGCGGCCGGGGTGCTGCCCCAGTCCTCGTGCACCTTGAGCCCGCACACCCCGGCCTCGACCTGCTCGCGCAGCGCGCCCGGCAGCGAGCCGTTGCCCTTGCCGAGCAGCCCGACGTTGACCGGGAGGTCCTCGACCGCCTGGTACATCCGGCCGATGTTCCACGGGCCGGGCGTACACGTGGTGCCGTTGGTGCCGTCGGACGGGCCGGTGCCGCCGCCGATCAGGGTGGTGATGCCGTTGCTCAGCGCCTCCTGCGCCTGCTGCGGGGCGATGAAGTGGATGTGGGTGTCGACGCCGCCGGCGGTGGCGATCAGGTGCTCGCCGGAGATCACGTCGGTCCCGGGGCCGATCACCAGCTTGGGGTGCACCCCGCTCTGGGTGTGCGGGTTGCCGGCCTTGCCCACGGCGGTGATGAAGCCGTCCTTGACGCCGATGTCGCCCTTGACCACGCCGAGTACCGGGTCCATGACGACCACGTTGGTGATGACCAGGTCGAGCGCGCCCTGCACGGAGGTGGCGGCCGGGTCCTGGGCCATGCCGTCGCGGATGCCCTTGCCGCCGCCGTAGACGGCCTCGTCACCGTAGTGGCCCTGGTTGAAGTCCTGCTCGACCTCGACCACGAGGTTGGTGTCGGCGAGGTGGAACCGGTCGCCGACGGTGGGGCCGAACAGGTCCGTGTACTGCTTGCGGGACAGGATGGCCATCAGTGGTCGCCCTCCTCGTGGGTGTGCGTGTGGGAGTCCCCGCCGTACAGGTGGTCCTTGTGGTCGAGGTTGGTGCCCTTGAAGCCGAGGGCGATGGCCCGGTCGATGGCACGGGCCCGGGTGTCGCGGGCGGTGACGCCGCCGTCCACGAGGTTGCTGAAGCCGACCAGCCGGCGGTGCCCGGCGAACTCGGCGAGCGTGACGTCCTTGGTGTCGCCGGGCTCGAAGCGCACGGCGGTGCCGGCCGGGATGTCGAGGTGCTTGCCGAAGGCCGCGTTGCGGTCGAAGTCGAGGGCGCGGTTGGCCTCGAAGAAGTGGTAGTGCGAACCGACCTGGATCGCGCGGTCGCCCGTGTTGCTGACCGTGATGGTGGCCTTGGCTCGGCCGGCGTTGATCTCCACCGGGTCGTCGCCGTACAGGTATGCGGCGCTGCCGGACATGGCGGGCCTTCCTCTCTGACGGTTCAGTGGGGGGTGTGTGCGTGGGGGGTGTGTGCGGGTGCGTGGGCGGTGGGTGCGTGGGGGTGGTCGTGCCGGTGGGCGTGGCCGTGGTGCGCCTCACCCTGTCCGTGACCGTGGTGCGCCGAGCCCGGTCCGTGGCCGTGGTGCGCCGATCCCGGTCCGTGGCTGTGGGCGTAGCCGTGCCCGTGCTCGGCATCGAGGCCGGCCAGGATGCCGTCCTCGCCGTGGCCGAGCAGGTGCAGGGCCGCCGCCGTGCGGGCCGCGACCACCCCGGCGATCGCGGACGGGCGCAGCAGCGGTCCGCCGTCCCGTACGCCCTCGCCGGCCGAGCCGGGGGGCAGTGCGGGGCCGAAGGAGGCGGGGACGGCCGTGACCTGGGCCGCGCCGAGCAGACGGCAGCGTCCCACACCCTCGGCCGGGTCGGGGTCGCCGCCCGCGAAGGCCACCTCGACCCAGCGGTGCCGCCCGTACTGGCGGACCAGCCGGGCGATGCGGAACAGTTCGGCGTCCTCGAAGGGGCCGGCCGCCGGGGCGGTGACGAGTACGGCGTCCTCGCCGCCGGCCGAGGCCGCGGCGGCGCGGAGCCAGCCGATCAGGTGTTCGGCGGCGCCGAAGGGTGCGGTGAGGGCGAGCCGTCCGCAGCCCTGGTCGGCGGCGAGCCAGCGCAGGGCGCGGGCGGTGTCGGCGATCAGTCTCGGGTCGCGGCCGAGGGTCATCGGGACGACGCACACCGGTGCGCCGTCGGCCGCCAGGGCGGAACGGACGGCTTCGGCGAGTGCTCGACCGGGGGCCGCCACGGCGTGTACGGCGGGTTCGTGCGCGGCCACGGCGGCGAGGTGGCGCCCATCGTCGCTCTCGTGCCCGCCGGCCAGCACGACCGTGACTGGCTGACGTGCGGTCATCGGTCAGGCGCCGACGGGGTCGTGGCAGGAGACCAGCTTGGTGCCGTCCAGGAACGCGGCCTCGACCTGGAGCAGCGGCAGCATCTCGCGGACGCCCGGCATGACCTCGGCGTTGCTGACGACCTGCTTGCCGATCTCCATGCACTCGGCGACGGTGCGGCCGTCCCGGGCGCCCTCCATGATGGCCTCGCTGATCAGTGCGCAGGCCTCGCTGTAGTTGAGCTTGACGCCGCGGTCGCGGCGTTTGCGGGCCAGATCGGCCACGACGTAGATGTAGAGCTTGTCCATCTCACGCGGGGAGAGGTTCATGGGAACCACTTCTCCTTTCCGAGAATCCGACGAAATGCAAGTCAGAAGAAATGCAAGGGAGTTGGCCGACGGAATACCAGATTAGGGCGCCTGCTGGATCCGACGCCCACGATCCCGGCGCCGCGCGGGGTCCGGCGACCGCGGTCTCCGATGCCCGCCGGATCAGACCCGGCGCAGCCGGGGAATCGCCGGCACCGCCGCCAGGACCCGCCTGGCCGCGAACAGCCCGGCCAGGAACAACAGGCCGACGTACCACTGGGGCATGAAGGAGATCTGGCCGATGTCGGCGAAGAACCCGTGCCAGAGCCGTTCCCCGCTCAGCCCGCTACCCCCGGTGGCCGGTACCGGCGGCGCTGCCGGTCCGACACCCTGCGGCCACAGCCGCCGGAACCCGGGCGCGGCGACCGTGACGGCGGTCGCCACCAGGCACCCGCTGTACCCGGTCAGCCCGGCCTCGACGGTCTCCCGCCGCAGCCCGAGGCCGTAGCCGACGGCCGTGGAGACGGCGCTGCCCAGCAGGCCGTAGCGGCCGTACTGCCACCCGGCGGCGAACAGTGCGGCGACGAAGAAGAGTCCGCACACGGCGGACGGCAGGAAATCCACCTGGGCGACACCGCGCAGGACTTCGACGACCAACGTGACGACCAACGTGACGTGTGACGGACGGACAGCCGGCGGAGCCTCTTCCGTGACCCCTTCCCCACCCTTTCGTTGACCCATACGGCGCACCAATTCCCCGGTACGGCCGAGGGGCTCGGGAGATTACTCGGGAGCCCGTTCGGCGATTCGTTGGGAACCGTACTCCTGTGGATTGCGGAACGGGGCGGACACGGTGCGTCACGCCAAATCGACGCCGAGTCACCATCAGGCCACTGAGCTGCAACATTCTGTTGAAATAGGCGCCCGGGCGGGTCGCTGGAGAGAGCAATTCTTTGCGAAGTTTTACTCGCCCTCGACAAGCGCCGGAATATGACCATGTCGAGTAATCCTCGACAAATTCTATTCATCCCGGCAATACGGACACGCAAAGCTGGGGGAAAGCTGCGGGAAAGCTGTGAAGGACGGGGTCGGTGTGGCGGAAGTGTGAGCGGATCGGGGGCGGGGACGCACGGATCCGGCGACGGGCACCGCGCCCCCGGCGCCAGCCCCTGCCGTTCGCCCCGTCAATCGGCCACCCTCAGCCGGCCACCGTCAGTCGGCCACCGTAAGCGGCCGCCCTCAGTCCGCCACGGGTGCCGCGCAGCCGAGGTGCCGGCGCAGGAAACCCTCCGAGGCCGCCACCTCGAACTCGGGCACCGCCAGGTGACCCCCGGGGTTGGCGTGCAGCGACCGCTCCCCCGAACCCAGCGCGCCGTACAGCGCCAACGCGCCCTCGCGCGGTTGGAGTTCGTCGTCCCACTGCAGCACGAACTCCACCGGAACCGTCACCCGCCGGGCCGGCTCTACCAGCGCGGCGTGGCCCGCCAGCCCGAACACCGCCGCCACGATGCGCGGCTCGACCGCCGCGAGCGGAATGCCGATCACCGTCCCGAGCGACAACCCCCAGTAGCCGACCGGCCCGAGGCCCTCCCCGCCCGCACCCTCCAGCGCGTCCAGCACCGCCCGCCACTCCGGCACGGCCCGCTCCGCGAGCGCCGCCGTGTGCCGGGCCACCCAGGCGCTGATCGGCCGCCCGGCCGCCAGCAACTGCCCGGTCTCGGTGGCGAACCGCTCGTCCTGCGCGGTTCGCGCCCGCTCGCCGTGCCCGGGCGCGTCGATCGCCACCGCCGCCCACCCGAACCGCGCCGCGCACCGCCGGGCCCGCTCCCGCGGCCCCAGCTTGTCCTGCCCGCCGCCGTGCCCCAACAGCACCAACGGCCTGCCGCCGAGGCCCGATCCGTCCGGCTGCCAGAGCATGCCGGGAACGCCGTCGAGGACGAAGCGTCGTTCCACGACGCCGTCCGAGCTGGTCTCCGAGGTGAAGTGCACCCACCCATGATGGCGCCCGACACACGTTCGAGTCCGGTCTTTCCACCCCGTGGCCGATAGTCACCGGAGCCGGTCCGTTCGAGCCTGGGCCGACCGGGTTCCACCGTCCGGCCCGATACGAACTCACCCCCGGCGAGAGCCACTTCGCCGGCCTCGGCGTGGAACTCCCGGACGGCGTCCCGGGGCGCCCCGGCACCGTCCACGAGGGCGGCGTGGACCCTCAGGCGACGGCGGGTCCGGTGCCCGAGTCGTCATCGGAGAGGATCATTCGGCGGATGCCAGCCATCGGCGCTGGTCGGGCACCAGGCGTTTCGGGGTGGGGGCCCGTCGGTGCGGTCCGGATCTCTCCGGTGGGGAGTAAGCGCTTCCGGCCCCGGGTGGGCTCTAGGGGGGTGAGGAGGTGCTCATGGGAGAACCGAAGAGCGGGCGGGACGAGGAGTTCCAGTCGTTCATCGTGGCGGCCTGGCCGCGGCTGGTACGGACGGCGTTCCTACTGGCCGGGGAGCAGTACGCGGCGGAGGACTTGGTGCAGTCCGCGGCGGAGAAGGCGTGCGCGGCGTGGTCGAAGGTGTGTCGGGCGGACGATCCGTACGCCTACGTGCGGCGGATCCTGGTGAACCAGCACGCCCGCCGCTGGCGCCGCCGGCCGCCGGAGCTGCTGGTCGACGCGGTGCCGGACGCGGCGGGGACGGAGGACGGCTTCGCCCGCTCCGACCAGCGCGGGGCGCTGCTGGCGGCGCTCGCCACGTTGCCTCCGCGCCAGCGCGAGGCGGTGGTGCTGCGCCACTGGGAGGACCTCAGCGACAGCCAGACGGCGGTGGCGATGGGCTGCTCCGTGGGCGCGGTGCGCAGTCACGCGGCGAAGGGCATCGGGCGGTTGCGGCAGGTGTCGGCGCTGGTGGAACTGAAGGACAGGACTGAGATCGGAGGGGCGGTATGACCATGGGGAACGCGGGAACCGGCGAGGAAACCGATCTGTGGGTCGGGCTGGGACTGGCCGAGGCGGCGTCGACGGCTCGGATCGGGCCGGTGCCGGTGGTGGACATCATGGCCGGCGGCCGGCGGATCCGGCGCCGGCGGCGGACGGTGGTGGGCGCGTTGGCACTGGCCTCCGCGGTGGTGCTGGCAGGCGGGGCGATCTCCGAGCTGCGCCCGGTGCCGACGGCCTCCCAGCCGCTGGTCGCGGCGGGTACCGGCCACGGCGCGGGCACCGGTGGCCCGCCGACGGCCACCCCGGGCGCGACGACGACCCCGGCGCCGCGGGATCCGTTCACCCCGGTACGGGTGGTGGTCGGGCAGGGCACCACGCCCGACGGCAAGCAGTGGAAGCTGTGGCGGGCCGTGTGGCCGACGGCACCGAAGGACCGCGCGTACGAGCAGGCGCTGGCGATGTGGCAGGAGCGGAGCCCGTACGACTCGGCGCTCACCAAGCCGACGAAGGAGTTCGTGGACCAGTACTACGACGCCGACTCCGACATCGCCAACACCTACTTCACGGTGGACGGCGTTCGCCTGAGCCACGACTCCGAGGGCACCACGCCGGCGCCGGGCAAGCTCGACCCCCGCGAGGGGGCGTACATCTCGGGCGGTCTGCTGGGCGCCCGGGGCAAGGACGACACCGTGGCGCCGGGGGAGATCATCGGGCTGAGCCTGGGCCCGGACATCGCCCGGGTGAAGGTGACCTGGACGGACGGCACCACGACCGAGCCGCAGATCGTCACCGTGGCCGACTCACCGCTGCGCTCCGTCGTGCTGGCCCGTCCGGAGGGCAAGACGGCGAAGCTCTGGGAGTACTTCGACAAGGCCGGCACCAAGCTCCCGGACTCCGGGGAGCAGTTCCTGACGCGCTGAGCCCGTCCGACCTCCCCTGTGGTCTGACGCACCGCCACCCGGCCCCGCTGTTCCGTGAACGGGCACCTGCTGCCGGGCGCCTGGTCGCCCCTGGCCGTCGTGCCGGTCTGCACGTCGTTCCCGGCCCGGCCGGTGACACCGCCGCCCCTTCACGTTCGGCCTGGCCTGGTTGACCCACCTCGTCCTGCGCCGCGCGGTGGGCGGTTCGACGGCAAGGGCGGAAGTGGGAGTGGGAGTGGGAGTGGGAAGTCGGCTCTAGCGACTTCCCACTCCCACTCTCGTTCAGCCCGGCAGCAGTTGTGAGTTGGCGGGGAGCGCGGGCGATCACCGGCTCGTCATCCGCGCAGGACCGCCCTCACCTCCCCGACCAGGGCCCGCGCCCGCTCCACCGTCGCGGTCAGCGCCTCGGGCGTCTCCCCGGCGGCTCCCAGCAACGCATGCACTCTCACCCCGAAGTCGTGCGGCACTCCCGGGAGTTGAGCGGCGACGGCGAGCGCGCCCTTCTCGTTGAGGCACCAGCGCCGGTCGCGTGCGTACAGCGCCTGCACCAGTACGCCCACCGCCCGGGAGAGGCAGAGCGAGACGTACAGGACGTCGCCGCGCGCCGCGCCCTTCGACGCGACGCCGACCAGGAACTCGGCCTCCCACGCCCCGGCCGTCAGGGCCTCACGCAGCGGCTCGGGGTAGTCGGCGGTCTCGGCCCGGAGTGCGGCCAACTCTCCGGCCGGGTCGGCGAGCACGCGTCCGAGCGCGACCTCGCCGGGGTAGCACGGCGACCAGAACCCCAGCGGGTGCCCGGCCTGCACCCCGACCTCGTAGCGGCCCGCGCGGCAGTCCGCCCACACCCGATCGACCCGGTCGAGGTCCCGCAGGATCCAGTCCACGGCGACGCCGTCGACGGCCAGCCACGCCCCGCCGTTCACCCAGGGCCCCCAGCCGCCGGGCCCGGCCACCTCCACCCCCGGGCCGGCCAACTCCCGCAGTGCGGCGAGGTCGAGTGCGCCGCGGTAGTAGACACCGAGGTCCCAGTCCGACTCCGGCCGGTGCTCACCGCGCGCCCGGCTCCCGCCGAGCATCACCCCCACCACGCCCGGCACGTCGGCCAGTCGGGCCGCCATGTTCTCGATGTGTTCGGTGATCGAGTGCATGACGGGCATTCTGGCGGGCGAGTGGGAGGCGGGGCCAGCGGATTCTGCCGGGGGGTGGGGCTCGGTGGCCGGGTCTCGGCGGCCGGGGCTCGTTGGCCGGGGCTGGGGCTGGGCGGCCGGGGTCCGATCGGCCGGCGGCTCCCCGGCCGTCAGAAGGGCCGCGCTGCTCACCCCCGTGCGGTACCGGCCGGCGCCTCCCGCTCCCCTTCCGCCTCCCCTGTTCCCACCAGCCGGGCGGCCAGGTCCTCCGCCAGGCGCGCGGCCCGTCCGCGCCGGCGGCGGGCGAGGGCCAGGCCGAGGTGGCGGCGCGGGCCGGGTTCGGCCAGCGGGAGGGCGACCAGCTGCGGGTGCCGGGCGAGGCCGATCTCGGGGATCAGGGCGATGCCGATCCCCGCGTGGACCAGGGACTGGGCGAACTCGTAGTCCGTCGCGGTGCACGAGATCCGCAGTTCGACGCCGGCCAGGGCGGCGTACCGGGCGAGCTGGCCGGCGGACTTGCGGCAGCCCAGGATCCAGCGCTGGTCCGCGAGTTCGGCCAGGTGGAGCGCCTCGGGCCGGTCCCGGTAGCGGGCCGCTGCCGGGTGGTGGACGGGCAGCACGACGCGCAGCGGATCCTCGCCGAGCGCGGTCCAGTCCAGGCCCGAGCGGTCGCCGGGCCGGACGGGCGGCGGACCTTCGAGGTGGTAGGCGAGCGCGAGGTCGGCCCGCCCTTCGCGGACGGCGGGCAGGCTCTCCTCCGGTTCCGCCTCCAGGATGGTCAGTTCCACCTCCGGGTGGTCGGCGGTGAAGCCGGCCAGGGCCGCGGGCAGCAGCCGTCGCCCGCCGCTGGCGAAGGTGGCGACGGTCAGGGCGGTCCGTTCGGCGGTCAGCCGGGCGATGCGCTGCTGGGTGTCGGTGAGTTCGGCGGCGATCGCGTCGGCGGCCTCGACCAGCAGCCGGCCCGCGTCGGTGAGCGTGACGCCCCGGGTGGAGCGCTCCACCACGGGTGCGCCGAGGCCGCGTTCGAGTGCGGCGACCTGCTGGGAGACGGCCGAAGGGGTGCAGCGCAGCGTCCGGGCCGCCTGGTTGAAGCTGCCTCGGCGGGCGACTTCCCGCAGCACCGCGAGGCGCTGGACGTCGATCAACAGTTCTCCTAACGACTGGTCCTCGATCTCGACACTACCGCTGTTGTCCAGGGCTCGGCAGACTGATCACCGGAACCGCACGACAGGGGCGGGACCGGGCACAGCGGGGAAGGGATCGACGGCATGGACGTGTGCGTGATCGGCGGGAACCGCCACTTCGGGAGGCGACTGGTCGCGGAACTCCGGGACGCGGGCGCGGCGGTGACCGTGCTCAACCGCGGTTCGGCCCCCGCCCCGCCCGGAGTGACCCACCTGCGCGCCGACCGCGACGACGAGGCCGCGCTGCGCACCGCGCTCGCCGGCCGGCGCTTCGACGCCGTCGTGGACCAGGTCTGCTACACGCCCGTCCAGGCGGCCGCCGCCGCCCGGGTGTTCGCCGACCTCACCCCGCGCTACCTGCTCACCTCCACCGTCGAGGTCTACGCCCACCTCGGCCGGCCCGGCGGGCCGCCGCTCGCGGAGGCGGCACTGGACCTTTCCGCCGAGGCCGTCGACCTGCGACTCCCCTGGACCGACCGGGGGTTCCGGGACGACCACTACGCCGAGGGCAAGCGTCAGGCGGAGGCGCTGCTCTCCCGGCAGGCGTCCTTCGACGTCGTCACCGTCCGCACGGCCCACGTCCTCGGCGGCGCCGACTTCACCGGGCGGCTGGCCCACTACGTGGAGCGGATCGGCGCCGGCCTGCCGGTGGCCGTCCACCCGGCGCCGCAGCCCGCGTCCTTCGTCCACGCGCCGGAGATCGCCCGCTTCCTGGCCTGGGCCGCACTGGCGGACTTCACCGGGCCGGTCAACGCGGCCTCCGAAGGCGGCGTTGACGTACGGCAGTTGTGCGAGGTCGTCGGCCAGGTGGTCGGCACCGAGGCCGAGTTGACGGTCGGCGGTGCGGGCGAGCCGCTCTCGCCGTTCTCCTTCGACCGCTGCTACGCGATGGACACCGGCCGGTCGGCCCACCAGGGCTTCCGTTTCTCCCCCGTCAGCGACTGGCTGCCGCAGGCCGTCAAGGAGGCACGCGCATGACCGCCGTTCAGGCAACTCCCGCCACTCGCACGATCGGTGACGTGACCGTCGGCGCCGTCGGCCTCGGCGCGATGCCGCTGTCCGTCGAGGGCCGGCCCGACGAGCAGCAGGCGATCGCCACGATCCACGCCGCACTCGACGCGGGGGTGACGCTGATCGACACCGCCGACTCCTACCACTGGCACGCCGACGAAGTCGGCCACAACGAGCGGCTGATCGCCCGCGCGCTGGCCGCTTACGGCAGCGGGGCGGATGGCGTCCTGGTGGCGAGCAAGGGCGGCCGGGGCCGCCCCGGGGACGGCAGCTGGACGGTCGACGGCGATCCGCGCCACCTGCGCCGGGCCGCCCAGGCCTCGGCCGCGCGGCTCGGCGTCGAGGCCATCGGCCTCTACCAACTGCACAAGCCCGACCCGGCCGTGCCCTTCACCGACTCGGTCGGCGCGCTGCGCGAGCTGGCCGACGCGGGCACCATCCGGCTGGTCGGCCTCTCCAACGTGGACTGCGCGCAGATCCGCACCGCCCAAGAGATCCTCGGCCCGCGCCTGGTCTCCGTGCAGAACCGTTTCTCCCCGGCGCACCAGGCCACCCGCGACACCCTCGACCTGTGCACCGAACTCGGCCTCACCTTCCTCCCCTGGAGCCCCCTCGGCGGCATCTCCCGCAGCGCCGTCGACGACCCGGCAACCGGCACCCCGGGCTCGGACACCCCCTTCCACACCCTCGCCCGCGCCCGGGGCGTCAGCCCCCAACAGGTCTGCCTCGCCTGGCACCTGGCCCAGACCCCCGCCGCCCTGCCCATCCCGGGCGCCCGCCGCCCGGCTTCCATCCGCGACTCCGCGGCTGCGGCGGGGCTGGCGCTGTCGGCGGCGGAGCTGGCGACACTGCGGCAGTAGTCCGGCGGGCACTGCGGCGGCGGTGACGGGCCCGGGTCGCGCTCCGCGTCCACGCCCTACTGCGGGGGGCGCGGGGAGTGGGAAGTCGACGGGGCCGACTTCCCACTCCTCACGCGTGACGGGGCGACCGTGTCAGGTGAAGTGGTCGGCGAACGGGTGTGGTTGGGGCGGCGGGCAGCGCGGAGGCCCCGGCGGGCGGCGCGAAGGGGAGGAGCGCGCGGGAGGCCTGCTCGTACCGGACGTGCTGTCCGGTGCGGGTGCGGGTGAGCAGTCCGGTGCGGTGCAGGATGCCGAGGCGGCAGGAGACCGTGCCGGCGGCGAGGAAGTGCCGCTCGCCCAACTCCGAGGTGGTGCGGGCGATGCGGAGGACGGACAGCAGCCGCGCCCGGGTCACTCCGGGCAGGGCGTGCACCGTCGGACCGGGGCCGGTGTCCGGGCCCGGTGGCCGGTGTCCGGGCCCGGTGGCCGGTGTCCGGGCCCGGTGGGCCGGTGTCCGGGCCCGGTGGGCCGGTGTCCGGGCCCGATGGGCCGGTGTCCGGGCCCGATGGGCCGGTGTCCGGGCCCGATGGCCGGTGTCCGGGCCCGATGGCCGGTGTCCGGGCCCGATGGGCGAGGTCCTCCTCCAACCGACACCGGGCGGGCTGCCGAGCGCGGGGCCGTGAGACCGCCCGGCGACCGGGACCCACCCCGGGCGACGGTCCCCCGTGATCGTCCGCCACATCATGTCTGCCGCAACACCGTTGCGGCGCGTCCGGTCACTGGCCGCCCTGGCCGGCGCTGCCCATGGGGCCGATCTTCACCGGGCTGGAGCCGTCGGCGGCGGGGAGGGAGCCGGCACCCGGCCACTGCAGGGTGACGGACTTGGTCTCGTCCGGCGGGGTCACGACCAGGCCGGTGATCCGGACACCGGTGCCGCCGGTGTCGTTGCTCGGGTAACTGATTCCGAAGAAGGTCGACTTGCCGGGCTTGACGACGCCCGCGACGACCGGCTCGCCGGAGCGCTGCGCCGACAGCGACCCCGCGTTGGTCTTCAGGTCGACGCCCGCGTAGCCGGAGAGCGAGCAGTCGTGGCCACTGCGGTTCTTCAGCTCGACCACGACGGTGCGGGTGGCGTCACCGTCGATAGTGCGGTCCGCAGCCGTGATGGTGAGGTCGTCGGTCCGGCACTTGCCGCCCTTGCCACCGTCGGTGGAACCCGTGGAACCGGTGGAGCCGGTGGAGCCGGTGGAGCCGGTCCCGGCCGTCGTGCCCTTCCCCCCGGCCGTCGGCGCTCCGGAGGCCGTCGCGCCGCCGGTGGCCCCGGTGGCCGCCGGCGGCGCGGAGGAGGGCTTGTTCGCCGCCGTTCCGCCGTCGAGGTCGTCGTTCTGACAGGCCGTCAGCGAGAGACCCGCGGCAACGGCCAGGGCGGCGAAGGTGAGCTTGTGAACGCGCATCGTGTCTTCCTCAGGGTCGTGTGGCGGCCGGTACTGGTGAGCAGGACAGCCCGGCCGGGCGAACCGTTCCGCCCAACCGGCCGCCAATACAGTGCTGTTACACGAACGACCGGGCACCCCGCACCCCGCCGCCGCCCGCACCCCCGCCCGACCCGCCGCAGGACCGGCCGACACGGCGGTTCCCACCGCCGTACCGCTCCCGGCCACGGTCGCCGTCCGCTGGGACAGACCCGTGACCCGGCGGATCTTGACCGCGAGCGTTCACCCGTCTCCTCCCGCGGCGTCAGGCGAGTGCCGGGTGGATGAGCCGGCCGTGGTGGATGAGGGAGGCCGCCTGCTTGAGGCGGCGGACGCGGACGCTGATCTCGTAGCCGCGGATGCCCTCGATCCGCGCGAAGCGGGTGCTGAGGTAGCGGTAGAAGTCGGGGGTGTCCCTGCACATGACGACGGCCATGATGTTGTGCCGGCCGCTGACGGCCGCGGCGAAGGCGCACTCCTCGTGCCGGCTGATCTCCTCGCCGATGTGGTGCAGCCGGGGCAGTTCGACCTGGAGCCAGAGGGTGGCGTTGAGTTCGTAGCCGAGGCGCTCGGGGAGGGTGTCGACGTCGAAGACGAGGGAGCCGGTGGCCTCCAGGGCCTCCAGGCGGCGGGCGACGCGGGGTTTGGACCAGCCGGTGACCTCGGCGAGGTGAGTGTGGGAGGCGCGGCCGTCCTCGGCGAGGGCGGCCAGCAGGGGAAGGTCCTCGTCGCCGGGGGTGAGCGGGGGGCCGACGGGGGTGGGGCGTTCCGCGACGAGCTGCCGGACCTGGTCGTCGGTGAGAGAGCCCTCCCCGCCGGTCCAGCCGGCCGCGCTCTCCGGGCCGAAGGGGTGGATCAGCAGGTCGACGCTCATGTCGAGGACGGAGGCGGCCCTGGGGAGCTGCCGTAGGAGGACGTCGTCGCGGGCGGTGCCGGCGGGTGAGCGGATGATGCAGTTGATCTCCGATCCGCCGGAGGCGATGTTCGCGTAGGCGACCTCGGGGCGGCGGGCGAGCGAGTCGGCGAGCGGTCCGACGGCGTCGGGGCGGCAGCGCAGGCGGGCGATCCACTCGGACTGGCCGTGGGCGGCCGGGCTGCTGAGGCCGACGACGCGCAGGACCCCGCTGCGGCGCAGGGCGTTGTAGCGGCGCGCCGCGGTCTGTTCGGACACCCCGATGACCTCGCTGAGGCGGCGGAAGGAGACCCGCGGGGCGAAGTGGAGTCCGTGGATGATTTTGCGGTCCAGTTCGTCAACCATGGATGAATCGTCACACGCGGACCGGCAGCGGTGGAGGTTCTGTGCCGTCCGCCCGGCTCGGCCTGGGGATCTGTCGCCCATCGGGGCGAAGCTGGTCGGCGGCTCCGCGGGCGGTGGGCGGCCGGCGCGGACCGCGGGTCCGGCCGGCGCGCCCGGCCCGTGAGCGGGCGCGCGCCGGACGGCGGCGCTCTCACCGCAGCCGGTGCCCGCCGCGGCACCTCCGCAGTCGAAGGAACCCCTCGTGAACTCCGCAACGATGCAGGGCCCCCGGACCCAGGGACCCCATGGCCCCCGGGCACAGGGCCGGCGGGCGCAGCGCCCCCCGGCCGGACGGGGCACCACCCTCGTCATGGCCTGCCTGGGCGTCTTCGTCGCCTACCTGCCGGTGACCACCGTGTCGGTGAGCCTGCCGGCGATCCAACGGGCGCTCGGCGCCTCCACCGCCCAACTGTCCTGGGTGTCGGACGCGTTCGTGCTGCCGATGGCCGCGCTGATCCTGACCACCGGTGTGGTGGGCGACGTCCACGGCCGCAAGCGGGTGTTCCAGGCGGGCATGGCCCTGTGCGCGATCGGCGCGGCGGTCTCGCTGAGCTCCGACTCGGTGCGGGCCCTGTGGGCCGGGCAGGCGGCCTCCGGGCTGGGGGCGGCGGCGCTGCTGCCCACCACGCTGGCGCTGATCAGCCACGCGGTGCCGGACCACCGGGAGCGGGGCAGGTTCATCGGGCTGTGGGCGATGTCCCTGCTGGCCTCGCTCGCCGTGGGCCCGCTGATCGCGGGCGTGCTGCTGGAGCACGTCGCGTGGCGCTGGATCTTCCTGCTGCCCGTCCCGGTGTCGCTGATCGTGCTGGTCGTCGCCGCCTCCCTGCTGCCCGACTCGCGGGCACCGCACGCCCGTCGGCTGGACTGGCCTGGTCAGCTCAGCGCGGCCGCGGCCGTCACCGCCGTGGTCTACGGCGTGATCGAGGGCGGCGCGAACGGCTTCGGCGAGCCCGCGACGGTGGCGGCCCTGGCGCTGGGCGCGGTCGCCGCGGTGGTGTTCGTCGTCGTGGAGCGCCGCAGCGCCGGCCCGATGATCGACCTCGCCCTGTTCCGCAGCCCCGCGTTCACCGCCACCTCGCTGGTCGCCATGATCAGTTTCCTGGGGCTGATCGGCTTCTTCTTCGTGCTGAGCCTGTACTTCGGCCTGGTGCAGCACCTGAGCACCCTCCAGGCGGCCCTGCGGATGGTCATGGTGACGGGGGCCTCGCTGGCCGCCAGCCTGCCCGTCGGGCGCCTGATGCACCGGGTGTCCGCCCGGGTGCTGATCACCACCGGCCTGGTCGTCACGGCCGGCTCGCTGCTGTCGCTGACCGACCTCGACGCCCACACCTCCTTCGGCTCGATCGCCTGGCGGCTGCTGCTGCTCGGCCTCGGCCTGGGGGCCGTCCTCACCCCGATGACCGCCTCCGCCGTCTCCGCCGTCCCGCACCACCTGGCCGGCATGGCCGCGGCCGGCAACAACGCGTTCCGGCAGGTCGGCGGCGCCCTCGGCCCCGCCGTGCTCGGCGCCCTGCTGACCACCCGGACGCTCGACGCCCTGCCCGGCCGGCTGACGGACGCCGGGGTGCCGGCGGCGACCGGCGGCCACGTCCTCGACGTCGCCCGGGAGCAGGGCCTCGGTGCCGTGGCGGGACTCGACCTCGGGCCCGCCACCGGCCAGGCCCTGACCGCCCTCGGCGACTCCTTCCTGGACGGCCTGCGGCTCTGCCTGATCGTCTCGGCCTCGCTCGCCCTGCTGGCCGCCCTGGCCTGCGCCGTCCTGCTACGGCCGGCCGCGCGCCCGGCGCCGCACACTGCGCCGCACACCGACCAGGCCACCGACCAGGCCACCGACCAGGTAGCGGATCCGGCCCCCGCGCCCTGATACCCCGCGCCGTCGGCGAGGGCGGCCGGGTCACCACCCTGGAACAGGCCTGTTCGGCGTCGGCGAAGCGCAGCACGACGGTGTGGGTGCCGCCGGGCGGGCGGCCGCCCTCGCCCAGGTGGACCGTCCGGTCGGTGCTGGCGACCAGCTCCCCCGGGCCCAGCAGGACGGGGGCGGCGGCCTCCCGGTAGGCGTCCAGCCGCTGCCGGTCGGTGACGTCGTAGTTCAGGATGGGCAGGGCGGACACGGTGACTCCTCGTCGGCTCGGACGGTCCTCGGGGCAGCGCGGAGCGGCTCGCCGACACCCGGGGCGCAGGATGCCCGCCCCGCCCCCTGGGCACACGACGGGGCAGGGCCACCGGAGGTGTCCGGTGGCCCTGCCCCTCGTGGTGCGCGTGCGCCGCGGGCGTCAGTTCATGAAGGTGACGTCCCAGTGGCTGCCCTCGTTGGCGTAGATGTTGCCGGAGGGGGCGGTCCACAGGTCGGCGCCGTCACCGCGGGTGCCGCTGTGGGCGAAGGTGCCGTGGATGTGGTCGGTGAGGCAGCTCGACATGGCGAAGTCCAGCTTGTAGCCGGTGCCGTGGCTGTAGGTGCCGCCGGCGTGGCCGGTCTCGGTGCCGCCGGTGATGTTCAGCGCGCAGCCGCCGATGGCGTGCTTGAGGTTGACGGCGCCGTCGGCCGAGGCGCGACGCAGGCCGTCGAAGGAGGTGCAGCTGCTGTTGGTGCGGTCGGAGCAGTTGCCCGAGGAGGACCAGGTGATGCCGGCGGCCGAGAACATCGAGGCGGCCTGCGACTGGCTGAGCGTGTCACCGCCGCCGCCACCGCCACCGGTGCTGCCGCCACCGCCGAGCAGGGCGGCCCAGGTCGCCGGGCCGACGATGCCGTCGACCGGGTTCAGGCCGGCCGACTGCTGGAATCCGCGCACCTTGGCGTCGGTGCCGGGGCCGAAGGCACCGTCGACGCCGAGGCCGGCGCCGTGGGCGTTCAGCTGGACCTGGAGCGCCTTGACGGCGTCGCCGTTGTCGCCGCTGCGGACGGTGACGATCAGCTTGGACCAGGTGTCGCCACCGACGATGCCGTCCACCGGGGACAGGCCGCTGGCGCTCTGGAAGCTCTTGACCTTGCCCTCGGTGCCGGGGCCGAAGGCACCGTCGGCGCCGGTCGCGAAGCCGCGGGCGGACAGCAGGTACTGGACCGTGGTCACGTTGTCGCCGTGGTCACCGTTGCGGACGAGGGGCCAGCCGGCGGCCTGGGCGGCGGGGGCGACGAGCACCGCCGCGAGAAGCGCGGCGAACATCGCGGCGACGACTGCCGGGATGCGTTTCATGACGGTTCCTCACTGACTGGCTGAGCGCGGAAGCGCGCGGGCGGGGGCGGCGGCACCGAACGGCTCGTCGGCCGCGACCGGGCCACCGCCGAGAGACGCTAGGAGCCGCCGGCGGCGTCCCGCTAGCGCGTCCCGTCCCTGGGACGACGCCCGGCCCCGGGGGCGGCCACCGGGGCCGGGCGGGCAGTCGTCCCAGGGATGCTCCGCACCGCAACGGCCCATCGCCGGGCGGGTGCCGGCGGCGGAGCCGGCGTCGACGCGTTCGCGGCTGCCCGGTCGCCGAGGAGCTCACCGGAGGGGGCGTCACACAGTTTTCACACATCGGCCATCCAGCGGTCTCGGACGGGGTCGACACTGTGTCAGGCAGTGCCAGACGCGGCTGCTTCGAGCACAAACGGTCAACGTGCGGGTGACATTGTGTCCAGCTGGTGCACAAGCACCACCCAGAAAGCGAACGGGCTTTCACTCCAATCACACGATATGACTAGTATCGCTTCGTCAAAAAGCCCGTGCCCGGACGGCCCGCCCCTCACCGGTCGGCCGCCAGCCCCAAGGAGACTGCTCTGCGCGCGCGTGCGAATCGGCGGCCCCCGACGCCGAAGGCCCCCCGCAGGCGTCCACGCCTGTCCCTGCGGGCGGCACTACTCGTCCTGGCCGTCGTCCCCAGCCTCGCCCTGGTCGCCCTCTGGGCGGTCACCAGCGGTGAGACCGTCTTCGACTTCCAGCGCCAGGCCGCCCAGGGCATGCTCGCCCAGAAGGCCGGCCAGCCGTCCAACATCGTCTACTACAACCTCCAGGAGGAGCGCCGGCTCAGCGCCGACGCGCTCGCCCGGCCCGGCGGCAACACCGACCAACTGCGCCACCAGCGGCAGTTGACCGATGACGCGGTCCACCAGTTCCAGGCCCTGTCCGGCGAGACCGCCGACGGCGCTCCGGACGACGTCCGCAACGCCGTCGCCGAAGCCCGGCAGGCCATGGCCAAACTGGCCGAGGAACGCGCCGCCGTCGACAAGGGCTCGGTCGACCAGCAGAGCGTCTTCACCTACTACACCGACCTGATCGCCGTCGACCTGCGGCTGTTCACCGCGCTCAGCCACGTCGACGCGGGCGAGGTCACCTGGGTGTCCAAGACCCTGGTCAACTCCTTCTGGGCCAAGGAGATGCTGGCCCGCGAGGACGCCGTGCTGGCCCGCGGCTGGCCCGCCGGGCGGCTCAGCACCGCCGACTACCAGCAGGTCCAGCAGCTGATCGGCGCCCAGGACCACCTGTTCACCGTCCAGGTCGTCCCGTACGTCCCCGACGGCGAGGCGGCCGGCTGGCACGACCTGATGAACAGCCCCGCCTGGCAGGCCAAGGCCGCCGTCGAGCAGCAGCTCACCCGGCCGGTCTCCGCCGACTCCAACGGCACCGTCAGACTGCCCGCCGCCCAGGACCAGTGGCGCCAGGCCGTCGACCAGCTCAACCCGCAGCTGGTCAAGGCCATCGAGGCCCGCACCAGCGCCATCGTCGAGGTCGGCAAGGGGACCATCCTCGGCCTGCTCACCCGCGTCGTGCTCACCGCCGTCATCGGCCTGATCACCGTCATCGCCGTCGTCATCGCCTCCTGGCGGATCAGCCGCTCGCTGCGCCGCCGGATCAAGGACCTCCAGACCCAGGCCGAGGAGATGGAGCGCACCCTGCCCGAGGTGGTCGACCGCCTCGGCCGCGGCGAACAGGTCGACCCCGAGGCCGAGAGCCGCGCCGTCACCACCGGCGAACACGGCAACGGCACCGACGAACTCGCCCGCCTCGGCCAGACCCTCAACCTGGCCCGCTCCGCCGCCCTGGAGGCCGCCGTCCGGCAGGCCGACCAGCACCGCGGCTTCGAGCGCCTGCTCCAGCGCATCGCCCGCCGCACCCAGCTGCTGATCGGCCGCCAGCTGCGCAAGCTCGACGAACTGGAGCGCAAGCACGAGGACCCGGAGGTCCTGGAGGGCCTGTTCGACCTCGACCACCTCACCGCCCGCCTGCGCCGCTACGAGGAGAACCTCGTCATCATGGCCGGCGGCCAGCCGCAGCGGCGCTGGCGCAAGCCCGTACCGCTGCTGGACGTGCTGCGCTCCGCCCAGGGCGAGGTGCAGGACTACCGCCGGATCATGATCGACGTCGAGGGCCACCCGTGGCTCTCCGAGCGGGCCGTCGGGCCGGTCGCCCACGTGCTCGCCGAGCTGATGGAGAACGCCACCACCTTCTCCAAGCCGCCGACCCCGGTGGAGGTCCGGGCCGCCATGGTCGGGCGCGGACTCGCCGTCGAGATCGAGGACCGCGGCCTCGGCATGGACCCGCAGCAGTACGACGCGGCCAACGAGCTGATGAGCCGCCCGCCGCGCACCGACGTGCTGGCCCGGGCCGACGACATCCGGCTCGGCTTCTACGTGGTCGCCCGGCTGGCCGCGCTGACCGGGCTGAAGATCGAGTTCCGGCCGTCGGCCTTCGGCGGCACCCGGGTGGTCGTGCTCGTCCCGGACGAGCTGGTCATCGACGGCGACACCGGCCTGCCGGACGCCGCACCCGTCGAACCCATCCCGCTGGTCCGCCGCTCGCGCCGGGCGCTGCGCTCCGCCTCCGACGAGGCGCCGCAGCCGGTCGGGCCGGTGGGGCCGCCGGTCGCACCGGTGGACTCCTTCGGGGCGGGCTCGCCCACCGGACAGGCCGAGGCGATCGGCCAGGCCGCGCATGCCCAGTGCGTGGCCGCGGCGTTCCAGGAACCGGCGTTCCCGGAACCCTCGTTCCCGGTGCAGCCGGTCCCGGCCCAGCCGTACCAGCCCGGCCCCGCCGAGCAGCCGATCCAGCACAGCTCCCCCGCCGACCCGCCGCCGGCCTACGCCGCCACCCCGGCCGAAGCCCACGACGGCGCGCCCACCGCCACCCCCGCCCCGGAGGCCCCGGCCTACCCGGACATCGCCTACGCCCGGGTCACCGAGGCCGAGGCCCCGTACGCCGACGAGCAGTACCGCCCGGCCGACCACTACCGGCTGGCCGAGCGGCGCCGGGGCCGGGAGTACCCCTCCGCCGTACCGGTGAGCCCGGTCGAGGGCGGGCAGCCCCCGCTGCCGCAGCGCGTCCGGCAGGCCAGCCTGGCCGCCGAGCTGCGGGTGCCGCCGACGGCCCGTCAGCAGTGGGTCGCCCCGGCCGCCGAGCAGCCCGCCGGCCCGGTGGACGGCGCCCCGGCCGCCGACCCCGTCCAGCGGCCGGTCCGCCGCTCCGGCGCCGCCATCGGCGCCTTCCAGCGCCAGTCCCGGGCCGCCCGCGCCCAGGACAGCGGCGAGCACCCACTGCCCCCGTCCCCCACCCCGCCGGCTCCCCCCGCCCTTCCCGCCGGTCCCCCCGCCTCCGCGTCCGCGCCCTCCCCCCGGGCCCTGCCGGCCGCGGAACCCCGAACCACACGAACGGATGACCAGTCATGAACCGCACGATCGCCACCCATCAGGACCTGGACTGGCTGCTGGACGGACTCGTCGACTCGGTGCCCGGCACCCGCAACGCCGTCCTGCTCTCCGACGACGGCCTCGTGGTCAGCCACTCCCGCACCATCGAGCGGGCCGACGCCGAGCGCCTCGCCGCCGTGGCCACCGGCCAGCAGTCGCTCGCCCGGGGCGTCGGCCAGCTCTTCGACGGCGGGCCCGTCCACCAGGTGATCGTCGAGCTGGCCGAGTGCTGGCTGTTCGTCATCGCCGCCGCCCAGGGCACCCACCTGGCCGTGGTCGCCTCCCAGGAGGTGGACGCCGAGGTGATGTCCGTCGCGATGCACACGCTCGTCCAGCAGGTCGGCCAGAAGCTCACCACCCCGGCCCGCGCCGAGGGCGCCCCCGCGTCCTTCGACGCCTTCGCCACCCGGAACCGGAGCTGACCGGGGTGGGCCCGTACCGCGACGAGGGGGACGCCCGGGCGCGCGGCCGGGCGCCGCACTGGAGCGAACTGGAGGAGCCCGACGCCGAGGACGAGACCGGCGTCATGGTCCGCCCGTACACCATCACCCGCGGCCGGACCGCGCCCGAGCGTGACGACCTCACCCTCATCACCGTGCTCACCACGGCCGAGGACGAGGCCGACGCGGCCCTGGCGCGGGGCAGCCGCGCCGGTGCCCGCGGCCTCCAGCCCGAGCACCGGCTGATCCTCGACCGCTGCCGCCGCCCGGCGGCCGTCGCCGAGGTCGCGGCCGGCCTGGACCTCCCGGTCTCGGTCACCAAGATCCTGCTGGGCGACCTCGTCGCCCAGGGGCTGCTGCGGGCCCGGGCGCCGCTCTCGGTGGCCCGCGCCGCCGGGGGCGTGGACCTCGGCCTGCTCACGGCCGTACGCGAAGGACTCCGGAGACTCTGAACCATGGCAACGCCCCACTCCGCCCACCACTCCACCCCTGCGACCGCCGCCCCCGCCGCGGTCAAGATCCTCATCGCGGGCGGCTTCGGCGTCGGCAAGACCACCCTGGTCGGCTCGGTCAGCGAGGTCGCCCCGCTGCGCACCGAGGAGTACCTGACCACGGCCAGCGTCGGCGTCGACGACCTGGCCGGCGTCGACCAGAAGGACACCACCACCGTCGCCCTCGACTTCGGCCGGATCACCGTCAGCCCCGAGCTGGTGCTCTACCTGTTCGGCACCCCCGGGCAGGAACGTTTCTGGTTCATGTGGAACGACCTGGTCAACGGCGCCCTCGGCGGGATCGTCATCGCCGACACCCGGCGGCTCGACACCAGCTTCGCCTCCATCGACTTCTTCGAGAGCCGGGGCATCCCCTTCGTGGTCGCGATCAACTGCTTCCACCACCACAACACCCGCACCCCGGAGGAGATCCGGGCCGCCCTCGACCTCGATCCGCAGGTCCCGATGCTGATCGGCGACGTCCGCGAACGCGGCTTCGGCCGCGACCTGCTGCTCGCCCTGGTCGACCACCTGATGGACCTCGCCGCCACCCCCGCCGGCTGAGCACCGTTCTTTGGAGCGCCCCTTCATGACCACCCCCCTTCGCGTCCTCGTCCACGGCGGCGGCATCGGCGGCCTCACCCTCGCCACCGCCCTCGCCCGGCGCGGCCACCACGTCGAGGTCGCCGAACTGCGCGACCGGCTGGAAGCCCTCGGCGTCGGCATCATCCAGCCGTCCAACGCCCTGCACGTGATGCGCGAGATCGGCGTGCTCGACGAGTGCCTCGCCGCCGGCTTCGAGTGGGAGGTGCTGACCATCTGCGACCCGGCCGGCACCACCCTCGCCCGGATTCCGCAGCCCCGGATGGGCGACACCCCCTCCAACAACGGCATACCCCGCCCCGCCCTGGCCCGGATCCTGGCCGACGCCGCCACCACGGCCGGCGCCGTCCTGCGCTTCGGCACCACGATCGCCTCGGTGAAGGACGACGGCGACGGGGTCGACGTCACCCTCACCGACGGCCACGGCGGCCGCTACGACCTGGTCGTCGGCTTCGACGGCATCGGCTCCCCGCTGCGCGGGCACCTGTACGGCGACACGTACGCCCCCGAGTACACCGGCTTCGCCAACTGGCGCGTCACCCTGCCGCGTTCGCCCGAGGTCAAGGGCGTGGTGATGTCCACCGGCAACCTCCGGGCCAAGGCGCTGCTCACCCCGATCAGCGCGGAACTCATGTACCTGGGCGCGGTGTTCGCCGAGGCCGAGGACTTCCGCCCGGCGCCGGAGCGCGCCCACGAGCAGCTCCACGAGCGCCTGGCCGGCTTCGACGGCCCCATTGCCGAGGCCCTCGCCCAGGTCACCGACCCGGCCGCCGTGGTCTACTCCCGGATCTCCCAGGTCACCGTCGGGGAGCCCTGGCACGTCGGCCGCATCGTCCTCGCCGGCGACGCCGCCCACGCCTCCACCCCGCACCTCGCCCAGGGCGCCGCGATGGCCGTCGAGGACGCCCTCGTCCTCGCCCAGAGCCTCGACAGCGCCGACGGCGTCCCCGCCGCCCTCACCGCCTGGGAGGAGCGCCGCCGCCCGCGCGCCATGTGGGTCCAGTCGCTGTCCCGCGCCGTCCTCAAGCAGGAGACCGGCACGCCCACCACGCCGGAGGAGGACGAGCTGCTGAAGATCGGCATCCCGGGCGCCGCCCACGTCCTCGTCAAGCCGTACTGAGGCCGGTGCCTCCGGGCCCCGCGCGGGGGTTGCGCCCGCGCGGGGTCGCGCCGGTCCGGGGCGCGGCCGTGCCCGCGATCAGCGCGTGACGGCCCTGCGCCGCTCCCACACCGCCGCCGAGATCCGGGCCAGCAGCCGGGCGGCCGGATCGGTGCGATCGCTGCCGTCCGCCAGCGGGCCGGTGTAGCAGACCGCGATCAGGTACGGCGGGCAGTCGTGCGGGCGCACCAGGCCGACGCAGTGCCGGGCGCCGGGCACCCAGCCGTTCTTGAACGCGATCCGGGTGTCCGGCGGCAGCCCGGCCGCGAGGTCCACCCGGAAGTCGTTGCGCTCCAGCAGCCCCAGCAGCTCCGGCTCCCCCGCCAACGAGCGCAGCAGCCGCACCAGATCACGGGCGCTCACCCGGTTGTGCACGCCCGCCGCGCGCGCCGCGTAGTCCTCGATCCCGCGCGGGGTCACGCTCCGGGTGGCCCCCGCCCGGCGCCACACCTCGGCCACCGCCCGCTGGTCGGTCCGGGCCAGGCAGAGGTTGGTCGCCAGGTTGGAGGAGTGGGTGATCATCCGCTCGGCCAGCAGCCGCAACGGCACGTGGGTGCCGAGGAGTTCCCACGGCAGCGGATCACTGTCCCACTCCGGGTCGTTGCCGAACTCCCCGCCCACCACCGACTCGTGGCGGTTCACCACGGGCACCTCGGCGTCGAGGCTCGCCCCGCCCCGGGCCAGCGCCGCCAGCACCGCGACCTTCATCGTGCTCGCCGCATCGTGCAGCTCGTCCGGCGCGCGGGTGAACACCGGCTCGGCACTGCCCTCCCAGGGGGCCACCACCACAGACAGCATGGGGAGAGAGTAGTGCCGTCCGGGCCGACGGCACGCCAACGGCCCGCCGTCCGGCACCGCCGTCGGCGTGTGACCGGACGGAGCCCCGGCCGCGCAGGTGGCGAAGACAGCGGAGCGGGAAGTCGGCCGGTCCGACTTCCCGCTCCGTGCCCCGTCTGCGGCCGATCAGCTCTTGCTGGGCCTCGGGGAGGCCGGGAGGGTGGCCGAGCCGGTGAGGAGGGGCCATTCCTTGTGGAAGGGCGGGAGGGGGAGCTTGCCCTCGATGATCGGGGTGCCGAAGACCTTGAGGTGGGCGGTGAGGGCGCCGTTCAGGTCGATGCCGCCGACCAGGGCCCAACTGCCCTGGAGCTGCGGGGTGTTGCCGGGGAGGTCGACGGCGAGGGAGCCGTCCGCCTTGGCGCTGAGGTAGGGGGCGACGGTGGCCTCGACACCGACGGTGTCGTAGAGGCCGAGGCTGACCTCGGCGCCGAGGGCGGCGCGGACGGAGGCCTTGCCGTTGAGGCGGACGTGGACCGGGGAGACCTTGGTGTCGGCGTCGGTGGCCGAGGTCCAGCCCTTGCCGCCGGTGTAGTCGGCGCGCACGGTCCAGGTGCCGGCGGCGTCCTGCTCGGTCTCCAGGTGGACCTGGCCGTCGGCGCCGACCTCCAGGTAGCAGGTGAGGCCGAGGTTGACGACCACGGGCAGGCCGGCGACCGTCAGCACCGGGCTGGCCTGCAGCTTGGCGAACGGGACGCGGATCGGCGCCGCGCCGGTGTTGCGGGCGACGTCGCCGGTGACCTTCCAGTGCGCCTGGGCGCCGAGGTCGAAGCCGATGGAGGCGGTCCGCGGGCTGGTGGCGGCCGCGCCGTGGTAGGCGAAGTGGACGGCCGGGTGCAGTTGGAGGGAGCCGGAGGCGTCCAGGCTGGCGCCGCCGGGCAGCGGGACGGGGGCCTTGACGTCGACCTCCAGGGTGCCGGAGGCGTCGGCCTTCACACCGTTGCCGTCGAGGCCGGCGGTGGCCTTGAGGTCCTTGACCAGCGGGGTCACCTGGATGCCGTGCACGTCGATCGGCACCTGGCCGTCCGCCTCGGTGCCGCCGAGGAGTTCGGAGAGGGTGGCCGGGCGGGTGGTGAGGTTGAGGGTGTTGCCCGCGCCCGGGTTGACGCCGGTGACGGCGACCAGCGCGCCCTGCGGGGCGGCGGCGGTGGGCGGGCTGGCGATCAGCTGGCCGGCCTGGACGGTGGAGGCGGCAGCGGGGGCGGAGGCAGTGGCGGGCGCGCTCGCGCTCGCGCTCGGGGACGCGGTCGGTGACGCCGCCCCAGAGGCGGTCGGGGATGCCGTCGGGACGGCCGTCGGGGCTGCCGTCGGGCCCGGGGCCGTCAGGACGGCGGTGCCCTTCCCCGGGTCGTAGCCGGTGAGCTGGAGGCTCTTGGTCGCGGCGGTGACCGCGCCGCCGTCCTTGCCGGGGCTGCCGATGACGGCCTGCTTGTCGTCGGCCGGGGCGACCGTGACGGTGCCGTTGCCGCCGCCACCACCACCGTTGCCGGTGGAGGGCTTGCCGGCGGCCGGGGTGCCGGCGCGGGCGCGGGGTGCGTCGGAGGCGGGGCCACCGCCCGCCGGGCTGCCCCCGGCGGTGGTGGCGGTGGCGGCGACGCCGGCGGCGGCCGGTTCGACGGCGGCCTGCGGGGTGCTGCCGGAGCCGGTGGGCCCGCACGCGGCCGTCCCGGCGAGGATGAGGGTGAGCAGGGCTGCGGGCGCGGCCCGGCCTATCGAGGGTTTGAACACGCGGCGTCATGTTACTGACGAGGAATAAGTTTGTCGAAGACGGACCAACGAGATCGCCCCCAAGCCCGGGGCCGACCCGGAGCCGACTCGAAACCGCAGGTCAGACCAGCCGTGCGACGGGCAGCAGACCGTCCGGCAGTGTACCCCCCGCAGGGGGCCCGGCCAGCTCGGCGAGGTAGCGGGTGCGCTCCATCGGCACCGCTCCGAGGCTGCGCACGTACGGCCCGTCCCACTGGGCGTCGAGCAGGCGCCCGCCCGCGGCGGCGAACCGGGCCCCGAGGTCGGCGACGGCGACCCGGGCGGCGTCCGGCCGGCGGTGGAACATCGAGTCCAGGCTCAGCACCGGCCCGGCGGCCACCCCGAATGCCCCGCCGATCAGCTCCCCGCCCTCCCACACCTCGACGCTGTGCGCCGCGCCGAGCCCGTTCAGCTCGACCAGCGCCGCCCGTAACTCCTCGGTGAGCCAGGCGGGTTGACGCCCCTCGGCGCAGGCCGCGAGGACCGCGCCGAAGGCTTGGTCGGCGGTGCTCCACCACGGTGTCGCGGACCCGTGCGCCCCGCGCAGCCGCCGGGCGAGCCTGCGGGGCAGCCGGACGGCGTCGGGCCGCAGCACCGGGCGCGGGTCCGGCGACCACCAGGCCAGCGCGTACGGGTCGGCGGCGCCCGGCAGCACGGCCACCTCGCCGGCCTCGACCGCCTCCCCGTGCAGCGCCTCGTTGTAGGCGCCCGCGTACTCGTCCGCCGCCGGCAGCGGGAACAGTCCGCGCCGGTAGGCCGCCAGCAGCTGCCGCGGGCCGAGCACCCCGCCGAACGCCACCGGCCCGTCCCCGGCGGCGTGTCGGAGGTCCAGGGCGTCGAAGTCGGGCACCGGCGCGGTCACAGGAACCCCTCGTCCGCCAGCCGGGCCAGGTAGTGGTCCAGCAGGGCGCCGTCCACGGCCGGCAGTTCGATCCCGCTGCCCTCCAGCGCCGCCTCCGCGTTGGCCCGGTCGAACCTCGGGAACACCGGCTGGAAGTACAGCTCGCTGATGGACAGTTCGGATCCGGGCGCCCGGTCGACGAACAGCGGGACGAACGGTGTGATCGGGTGGGTCGGATGCCCGGCGGCGAACCGGACCAGCCGCCGCACCCAGTCCCGGTACGGGAGTTGATCGATCCGGTGGCCGCGCGCCCGGAGCCGGTCGGCGAGGTCGGGGAGCCCGGCCGGGTCCGGCGAGGTGAGGTGGTAGACCTCGCCGTCGGCGGGCGCGTGCGCGGCGATGTGGGCGACTGCCCGGGCGAACCGGTCGGCGGGCACGAAGTCCAGCGGCAGCCGTACGTCCGGACAACTGCCGCTGTCGGCGAAGTACTTGATCAGCGCGCAGAGTTCGGTGCCGGTGTTCATCACCCCGGCCGCGAGGTCCCCGGTGACGTCGTTGGTGCGCAGCACGGTGACCGGCAGCCCGCCCGCCGCCGCGTTGTGCAGCAGCTGCTCGGCGACCCACTTGCTCTCCACGTAGCCGACGCCGAGCCGTTCGGGGTGGGCCAGCGGCGTGCGTTCGGCGACCTCGCGGACGCCGGCCGCGCCGAACCCGGCCAGCACGGCGAGGGTGGAGAGGTAGTGCACGGGCACGCCCCGGCTGTGCCCGGCGAGCCGGACCACCTCCCGGGTGCCGCCGACGTTGGGCGCGCGCAACTGGTGGTACGGGTAGAGGAAGTTGACCTGCCCGCCGAGGTGGTACACCGCGTCCAGGCGCCCGGCCAGCCAGTCGAAGCGGCGCTCCGTCAGCCCGAGCCGCTCGGCGGCCAGGTCGCCGACCAGCGGCACCACCCGGTGGTCGGCCAAGTCCCTTCGCAGGAAGCGCTGTTGGGTGGCACGTAGCCGTTCCAGCGCGTGCTCCTCGTCCGGCGCGCGGACCAGGCAGTGGATCCGCGCCCGGGTGGTGGCGAGCAGCACGTGCAGCAGGTGGGCGCCGCAGAAGCCGGTGGCGCCGGTGAGCAGGATCTCGGCGGGCTCGGCCCGGGACGGCGCGGGGCTCCAGGACTGGCCCACGCCGTGGGTGAGTCGGGCCTCGGCGTACCAGTCGACGGCGCCCCCACCGGCCTCCCCCGGGGCGGCGCCGGCCCTGGCGGCCTGCAGTGCGGCGGTGAAGTCGCGCAGGACGGGCGAGCGCAGCAGTGCCCGGGTGAGGGTGCGGACGTGGCCGACGTCCAGGCCGAACATCATCCGGGCCCGGGCGAGCATCTCCATGGCGAGCAGCGAGGTGCCGCCGAGGGCGAAGAAGTCGCCGTCGGGGCCGACGAGTTCGGCGCCGAGCAGCTCCGCCCAGAGGTGGCCGACGGCGGCCTCCACGGCGCTCGGTCCGGGACCGGCGGGAGTGAGAGCGGGGATGGAGGTGGGGATGGAGGCGGCGGCGGGCGCCGCCGTCCGGACCGGGGCGTGCGGCAGCGAGCGCCGGTCGATCTTCCCCGCCGCCGTGAGCGGCATGGCCTCCAACGGTACGAACTCCGCCGGGACGAGGTACTCCGGCAGCCGCTCCGCGAGGAACGCCCGCAGCCCCTCGGGGGGCACCGCCCGGTCGCCCACCGTGTAGTACGCGGTGAGCACCCGGCTGCCGTCCGGCGCGCTGCCGTCGGCCGCGACCCGGGCCTGCCGCACCGCCGGGTGGGCGGAGAGCACCGCCTCCACCTCGGCCGGGTCGACCCGGTGCCCGCGCACCTTCACCTGGTCGTCGAAGCGCCCGAGGATCTCCAGCTGCCCGTCCGCCCGCCAGCGCCCGGCGTCCCCGGTGCGGTACATCCGCTCACCGGGCAGCGGCGCGTACGGATCGGGCCGGAACGACTCGGCGGTGAGCCCGGCCTGCCGCCAGTAGCCGCGGGCGAGGCCGGGCCCGCCGAGGTGGATCTCACCCCGCTCGCCGGGCCGCACCGGCCGCAGCCGCTCGTCCAGCACGTGCACCCGCACCCCCGGCAGCGGCCGCCCGATCGGCACCGGCGCGGCCGGGGCGGCCAGCAGCTCCGGGGTGACCTCGCAGTGCAGCGAGGTGACCGCCGCCTCCGTCACCCCGTACGCGTTGAGCAGCCGCACCCCCGGCAGCCGCTCCGCGCAGGCCCGGCAGTCGTCGGCGTGCACCACGTCCCCGCCGACCACCACCAGCCGCAGCCCGTCCGGCGCCGGGCCGCCGGGCGGCAGCAGGTCCAGCACGTGGTGCCAGTACGCGGGCGTGAAGTCGGCGACGGCCAGGCCGAGCCGGGGCAGCCGCCGGACCAGTTCGGTGGGCGCCCAGGTGTCCCGGCCGCCGAGCACCACCGTCGCCCCGGCGAGCAGTGCCGAGAACACCTGCTCCAGCGCGGTGTCGGCGCCGAGCGCGGCCAGCTGGAGCACCCGCTCGCCGGGTGCGAGGCGGTAGGCGCGGACGACCCGGTCGAGGGTGAACACCAGCGAACGGTGGGTGACCGGGACGCCCTTGGGGCGGCCGGTGGTGCCGGAGGTGTAGATCAGGTAGGCGAGGTCGTCGGGCGTGGCGTGCTCGTCCCGGGCGGCGGTCTGCGCCGACGCGGAGCCGGCGTCCGGCGCCACCCGCTCCACCCCGTCGAACCCACGACCGTCCGTGACCGCCACCCGCGCCCCGCTGTCCGCCACCAGCCCCGCGAGCCGCCGCTCCGGGTGCGCCGGATCCAGCGGCAGGAACGCCCCGCCCGCCTTGAGCACCCCCAGCCAGGCCACCACCAGCTCCACCCCGCGCCCCAGGCACACCGGCACCACCTGCCCCGGCCCCACCCCCCGGGCCCGCAGCTCGGCCGCCAGCCGGTCGCTGCGCCCGTCCAGCTCGCGGTAGCCGAGCGTGGCCTCCTCCGCCACCACGGCGATCGCCGTCGGGTCGTGGGCGGCCCGGGCCCGGAACAGGCCGTGCACCGTCTCCGCGAACCCGGCGCGGGCGGACGGCCCCGCCAGGGCCGGCACGTTCCGCTCGACCCAGGCCCGGCACCGGGCCCGGCCGGCCGGCCCGTACACTTGCCGCCACCCGGTGGGCAGCGGCACGTCCCCGGGCTCCGCGGGCCAGAGCGCGTACTGGCCGTCGTCGTTCCGCACCACGGCGTGACGCCCGGAGTTCACATCCGTGCGTACACCCAGTGCGCTGTCGGGTGCGTCGTCCACCGGCTTGACCTCGTGCTGAAGCGGCAGAATGCTGGGAGGTGCGACATTTCCGACTATACGCACTCAGGGGACACCGACAACGTCCGTCGCACGGACCGCCGGACGCCACTTCCCCGTGGGCCGAGGAAGGCCCCCCAGGACCCGTACGCACCCGTCCTCGCCCGAACTCCCCTGCCCGAGCGGCCGGGTGGTGTCGCGGAGGAGGTAGCTCGTTGACTCGCCGGCGACAACGCCTGATGGTGTGTTACCTGCTCTGGATGGTGCTGTTCACCGGCATCTACTTCGCCGACCCCGGGCTGCGGATCATCTGGTGGACGGGCATGGGCCTCGGTGGCGTCGCCGCCGTCGTGGTCGGCGTCCGGCTCAACCGCCCCCGCCACCCGCTGTTCTGGTACCTGCTGGCGCTCGCCAACCTCAGCTTCACCACGGGCGAGGCGATACAGGCTCTTCAGCTCGACATCCTGCACCTCGACAACCCGTTCCCGTCCGTCGCGGACGGCTTCTACCTCGCCGAGTTCCTGCTGTACGCGGCAGGCCTGCTCGGCTTCATCCGCTGGCGCACCGCCCGCCAGGACCGCGCCGGACTGCTCGACGCCCTGATCATCACGCTCGGCCTGGCCCTGCTCGTCTGGATCTACCTGATCCTCCCGTACGCCCGGAACCCGGACCTCACCTGGATCCAGAAGGCCGTCTCGATCGCCTACCCGCTCGGCGACGTGGTCGTCCTCGCCCTGCTGCTACGGCTGTTGACCCCGCGGGGCGGCAACTCCCGCTCACTGCAACTGCTCACCGTCGGCGCCCTCGGCCTGCTCACCTCCGACGTCCTCTACGGGCTGATCCAGCTGCACGGCACCTGGCAGATCGGCACCGGCGTGGAACTCGGCTGGGCCGCCTTCTACACCGCCTGGGGCGCGGCCGCGCTGCACCCCTCGATGGTCGAACTGACCAGACCCGTCCCCACCCAGCAGCCCGACCTCTCCGCCGGCCGGCTCGCCCTGCTGACCCTCGCCTCGCTGATCGCACCCGGCATCCTGATCATCGAGTCACTGGCCGGGAACACCAGCAACGCGGGCGTGATCGGCGCCTTCTCCGCCCTGCTGTACCTGCTGGTGCTGGCCCGGCTGGCCGTCGTGGTGGTCGCCCGCCGGCAGGCCGTGGCCCGGGAACGGGCCCTGCGCCAGGCGGGCGCCCGGCTGACCGCGGCCGTCACGGTGGCGGAGGTCGCGGACGCCGTCCAGGCCGCCGCCTCCACCCTGATGCCCGCCGAGCGCGGGCACGTCGCCCTGCTGACGGTGGCCGAGTCCGGGGTGCTGCACGTCCGGCGCGCCGGCAACCACACGGACGGCGGCGGCACGGGCGCAGGCCTGGGCGTGGGCGGCCTGGGCGGGGGCCCGGGCGATGGCGGGAGCGCCTCCCCGCACCGCCCCACCCCGCAGGAGGACGAGGTCCTCGCCGGCCTCGCCGCCCACCGCGAGACCCGGCTGCTGCCCGTCGGCTCCGTCGACCTGCCCGCCCACCTCGGCGGCATGCCCGCCGCCCTGGTCTGCCCGCTCATGCTGGCCGAGCGCCCCTCCGGTGACCCGCTGATCGGCTCGCTCGTCGTCACCGGCACCGAGCAGGAGCTGACCAGCCTCTGGGGCTCACTGGAGATCCTGGCCGGCCAGGCGGCGCTGGCCGTCGAACGCGTGGTGCTGAGCCAGGAGGTCATCCGGCGCAACAGCGAGCTGTACTTCCGCACCCTGGTGCAGAACGCCGGCGACGTCATCCTGATCCTCGACGCCGACGACGGCGTCCGCTACGCCTCCTCCTCCGCCCAGCGGGTGCTCGGCTACCCCAGCCTGGACGGCACCCTGCTGACCGACCTCGTCCCGCCCGAGGACAGCCGGGAGGTCGGCAAGGCGCTGGCCCGGATGCGCGGCCCCGCCGAACCGCCCCGCGGCGACCAGCCGCGCGAGCACTGGCGGCTGCTGCGCCAGGACCGCACCCCGATCGAGGCCGAGGTCCGCTACACCGACCTGCGCGACGACCCGACGGTCGGCGGCCTGGTGCTCACCCTGCGCGACGTCACCGAGCAGCGCCAGATGGAGCGCGAGCTGACCCACCGGGCCTTCCACGACTCGCTGACCGGCCTCGCCAACCGGGTGCTGTTCCAGGACCGGGTCGGCCACGCGCTCTCCCGCGGCGAGCGCAGCGGGGCCGTCACCGGGGTGCTGTTCATCGACCTGGACGACTTCAAGGTGGTCAACGACACCCAGGGACACGCCGTCGGCGACGAACTGCTGGTCGCCGTCTCGCTGCGGATCTCCACCGCGCTGCGCAGCTCGGACACCGCCGCCCGGCTCGGCGGCGACGAGTTCGCCGTCCTGGTCGAGGACGCCCTGTGCCCGGCCGACGTGGACACCATCGCGGCCGGCGTGCTCGCCGTGTTCGCCGAACCGTTCAAGCTCAGCGCCGGCGCCGTCCGGGTCAGCGCCAGCATCGGCGTCGCGACCACCGAGGACAGCGTGGACTCGACCGAACTGCTCGCCCACGCCGACCTCGCGCTCTACTCGGCGAAGGCGGCCGGCCGCCGCCAGTGGTGCCACTACCGGCCGGCCCTGCAGGCCGGGATGGTCGAGCGGCACGAGATGAACGAGAACCTGGACTCCGCGATCGCCGAATCGGCCTTCCAGCTGTACTACCAGCCGATCGTCGACCTGCGCACGGGCGATCTGGTCGCCTTCGAAGCCCTCGTCCGCTGGCCCCACGACGGACGCGGCATGGTGCTCCCCGACGAGTTCATCGCCCTCGCCGAGGAGAGCGGCCAGATCGTCCCCCTCGGCGCCTGGGTCCTGGAACGCGCCGCCGAGGAGGCCGCCGCCTGGCACGCCGCCAGCTCCGCCGCCCGCGCCGCCGCCGGCCGCCCCCCGCTGCGGGTCAACGTCAACGTCTCCGCCCGCCAGTTCCGCGACGCCGGCTTCGTCGACGTGGTGCGCCACGCCCTGGCCACCTCCGGCATCGACCCGCGCACCCTCGTCCTGGAACTCACCGAATCCGTCCTGATGCGCCGCGACGACCGCCTGCGCGCCGACATGGCCACCCTCGGCGAACTCGGCATCGGCCTCGCCATCGACGACTTCGGCACCGGCTACTCCTCGCTGTCCTACCTGCGGGAGTTCCCCATCTCCCTGCTGAAGATCGACAAGTCCTTCATCGACGGACTCGGCCTCTCCCCCCAGCAGTACGCCCTGGTCGAGGGCATCACCCGGATCGCCGACACCCTCGGCGTCCAGGTCATCGCCGAGGGCATCGAACACCCCGACCAGCGCGACCTGCTCGCCGCCATGGGCTGCCCCCTGGGGCAGGGCTACCTCTTCGCCCACCCGATGGACGGGACCCAGGCACGGGCACTGGTGCGCTCCACCACCTACGAGCCGGCGTAGTCGGAGACCGCGTCAGCAGTGCGGTGGCCAGGATCCCGTGACGGGCGGCGAGGATGCCCCGCTCGGCACGGGATGCGAGGAGACCGGCCATGGCAGCGGCGGAGGCGTCCTGGTACCCGGTGCGGTGTGTGTTCCGGCGGGAGGCCTCGGAGGGCCTGGCGCACGAGGAGCGGGTGACGTCGTGGCGGGTGTCCTCGGCGGAGGAGGTGATCGGGCGCGCGGTCGGCCCAGCCTCCGGCACCGGTCCAGCGAGTCGACACCTCCCAATGAGCCCTGAGTGCCGACGCCAGCGACACGCCGACGAAGCACGGGGATTCACTCGCACGAGTGATTGCCGACGCTCCGCACACTGACCGACACTCGGAGTAATCGGAGAGCCCGTCGGGCTCTCCCGGCGTAAGGAGTGCCGCCATGACCGCAGCCGAATCCTCCGCCTCCGAGATCCCGCAGATCGCGGGCAGCTCCCAGCCCACCAGCCACGGACAGGACCTCGCGGCGATCGGCGGCAACGTCGGCGCCGTGTGGCGGGCCTGGTGGACCTGGACCCCGTCGCACGGGGTCTTCAACCTGCAGCTCCCGTGGAACGTCATCGGGGTCGACTCGACCGTCGTCATCACCGCCTCCGAGATCGACGCCAACGGCCACCGCTTCGTCGGCGCCGCCGCCCTCCAGGTGTCGAGCATCGCCCCCGGGAACGGCGTGGTCACCTTCAAGATCAACATCGACTGGGGCAGCTCGCTGCCGATGCGCACCGACGTCCTGGTCTTCAACTGAGCGGACCCCGACGCGCGGAGAACAACGGGAGTGGGAAGTCGGCCCGGCCGACTTCCCACTCTCTCCGTTCCACGCCTGACGTCGCATCAGCCCGGGGATGTAAACCCGTGGGCCAATGCGGGCCGCCGGGAGATCAATCGGTGGGCCGATGCCGCTCCCCCGCGCCGCGTGACAGCGTCCTCCGCATGGACACCACGCCGTTCACCAGCTCCACCGGACCGACCCGCCGTCGCGTGCTGGGCACCGCACTGGCCCTGGGCGTCGCCGCCCCGCTCGGCCTGGCCTCCACCGCCCGGGCGGACGCCCCCACCCCGGCCCCCACCCCGGCGCCCGGCGGCACCCCCGGGCGGCTCACCCTGCCCGAGCCCACCGGCCCGCACCGCGTCGGCACGGTCGCCCTCCACCTGCGCGACACCTCCCGGCCGGACCCGGTCGCCGGCGCCGGCCGCTACCGCGAGCTGATGGCCGGCGTCTGGTACCCCGCCCGGCAGACGGACGGACTCCCGCTCGCCCCCTGGCTGGCCGACGGCCCGATGCAGGCCTTCCTCGACGACGTCGGCTACCCGCTCCCGCTCTCGCTCGCTCCGCTCACCTCCGGGCACGTGGGCGCACCCGTGCACCGCTCCGGCCACCGGCTGCCCGTCGTCCTCTACGCGCACGGCGCGCACAGCCACCGGGGCGACCACACCGTCATCGTCCAGGAGCTCGCCAGCCACGGCTACGTCGTGATCACCGTCGACTTCCCGCACGACGCCTTCACCCAGTTCCCCGGCGGCCCCGTGGTCACCCCGGGCACGGACCCGAAGGCCGACACCGGCGTGCTCGCGTTCGTCCCGGACTTCCGCTTCGTGCTGGACTGCGTCGAAGCGCTCGCCGCCGGCCGCAATCCCGACGCCGACGGCCGCGACCTCCCCGAGGGCCTGCTCGGCGCCCTCGACCCGCAGCGCATCGGCATGTTCGGCTGGTCCAAGGGCGGCAGCGTCACCGCGCAGACCGCGGTCGTCGACCGCCGCATCCGGGCCGGGCTCAGCCTGGACGGGCCGATGATCCCGACCATCACCACCGACCTGGACCGGCCGTTCCTGATGATGACGGCCGTCTGGCCCCGCACCCCGGGCTCGGAGGCCGAGACCTTCTGGACCCATCTGCGCGGCTGGCGGCTCGACATCCAAGCCGACGGCGCCATCCACAACTCGTACGGCGACAACATGACGCTGATCCCCCAGGCCGGAAAGCTGCTCGGGATGAGCGAGCAGCAGATCCAGCAGCAGGTCGGCACCCTCGCCCCCGAGCGTGGCATCGCCATCCAGCAGTCCTACCCGCTCGCCTTCTTCGACCGCCACCTCCGCCACCGCCGCGGCGCCCTCCTCGACGGGCCGTCCCCGACGTTCCCGGAGGTCAGGTTCCTCCCGTAGCACCGGACCTGGACGACGGGGACGGGCGGCCGCCACGGGGGTGCGGCCGCCCGTCCCGCGAACGGCCGGTTCCCGGGACGGGCCGGAACGTCCCTGGTACTGATCGACCGCAGCGCGGCCCCCGACGAGCGAGGTGCCCGACGGGGGCCGCGGTGGGTGTCCCGGTGCTCAGACCGACATGCCCTGAGTGGCGGTGGCGGTGGCGGGGGCGGTGGGTGGGGTGGTGCTGCCGGCGGTGGTGCCGAGGGTGCGTTCGATCTTGGCGACGGCGCTGCGGTACTGCATCGAGGCGGCCTGGGGGTCGGCGCCCTGGCGTTGGAAGTAGCCGTAGGCGAGGCCGACGGTGCCGAAGCGTTCGACGCCGACGAAGGCGCTGAGCTGGACGCCGGCGAGGGTGCCGTCGAGGCGCGCGGCGGGGGCGTCCGGGCGGTCGCCGAGGGTGACCGGGGTGACAGTGAAGGTCACCGTGTCCCCGACGCCGGCGTTGAAGGTGATGGTGTGGCAGGTCCTGAGCGCGTCGGCGGCGGTGTTGAAGTCGGTGGTGAGCCGGGCCGGGTCCTCGGCGGTGAGGGCCTCGGTGACCATCGGGTTGCCGTCCTGGCCGTCCAGTTCGGTCTCGGCGCTCGGGGCCTCGGGGCCGGGCGTCGTGGCGTGCAGGTTGATGAGGGCGCTGAGCGCGTCGCAGCCGCTGACGGGGGTCGGGGTGGCGCTGGGGCTGGGGCTGGGGCTGGGGCTGGGGCTGGGGCTGGGGCTGGGGCTCGCGGTGGCGGGCGCCTCGGTGTAGCCCGGGCCGAGGTCGTTCGCGGTGAGCAGCGCCGACTTCAGCTGGTCGGCGGAGGGCAGCGACTGGGCGGACGCGGCGCCGGCGGCGCCCGCCGGGCCCAGGGTGGCCGCCGCGACCAGGACCGCGGCGGTGAGGGCGTGGAGTGGCCTCGGGAGGGACATGCTGGCCCCCGGTCGAGTGGTCGGGCAGGGACAGCCACCAGTGTCCCACCGGGGCTCGGGCAGGGCGCGCGGGCGCACATCCTCGCAGGTCAGCGCGGGCGGCGGTGGGGCCCGCGGCGTGGTGCCGCGGGCCCGGCGCGCCGGGCAGCCCCCCGGCTGCCCGACGTCAGATGGTCGCGGCCAGTTCCGTCCCCTGCTTGATGGCCCGCTTGGCGTCCAGTTCGGCGGCCACGTCGGCGCCGCCGATGACGTGCACGGACAGGCCGCGCTCGCGCAGCGCCTCGTCGAGGTCGCGGCGCGGCTCCTGGCCGGTGCAGAGCACCACGGTGTCCACGGGCAGGAGTTGGCGTTCGCCGTCGACGGTGTAGTGGAGTCCGGCGTCGTCGATGAGGTCGTAGGAGACGCCGGGGACCATCACCACGCCGCGGTGCTTGAGTTCGGTGCGGTGGATCCAGCCGGTGGTCTTGCCGAGTCCGGCGCCGACCTTGCCGGTCTTGCGCTGCAGCAGGTGGACGCTGCGCGGGGGCTTCGGCCGCTCGGGGGCGCGCAGGCCGCCGCGCTCGCGGTACTCCGGGTCGATGCCCCACTTCGCCTGGAACACCGGCGGGTTGAGGCTCGCCTGGTCGCCCTGGTCGGTGAGGAACTCGGCCACGTCGAAGCCGATCCCGCCGGCGCCGAGGATGGCGACCCGCTCGCCGACCGGCGCGCCGTCGCGCAGCACGTCGAGGTAGCCGAGCACGCTGGGGTGGTCGATTCCCGGGATGTCGGCGGGGGTCCGGGGCGTGACGCCGGTGGCGAGGACGATCTCCTGGTGCTCCGCCGCGGCGAGCTGTTCGGCGGTGATGACGGCGCCGAGGCGCTGGGTGACGCCCAACTCGGCCAGCCGGGTGCGGTAGTAGCGCAGCGTCTCGTCGAACTCCTCCTTGCCGGGGATCCGGCGGGCGATGTTCAGCTGGCCGCCGATGCTGTCGGCGGCGTCGTAGAGCGTGACGCTGTGGCCGCGTTCGGCGGCGGAGACGGCGAAGGCGAGGCCGGCCGGTCCGGCGCCGACGACGCCGATGGACTTGCGCACCTTGGTGGGGGCGAGGACGAGTTCGGTCTCGTGGCAGGCGCGCGGGTTGACCAGGCAGGAGGTGATCTGGAGGTTGAAGGTGTGGTCCAGGCAGGCCTGGTTGCAGCCGATGCAGGTGTTGATGGCGTCCGCGCGGTCCTCACGCGCCTTGGCGACGAAGTCGGCGTCGGCGAGCAGCGGGCGGGCCATCGAGACCAGGTCGGCGCAGCCGTCGGCGAGCAACTGCTCGGCGATCTCGGGGGTGTTGATGCGGTTGGTGGTGACCAGCGGAATGCCGACCCGGCCCATCACCCGCTGGGTGACCCAGGCGAAGGCGCCGCGCGGCACGGAGGTGGCGATGGTGGGGATGCGGGCCTCGTGCCAGCCGATGCCGGTGTTGATGATGCTCGCGCCGGCGGCTTCGACGGCCTGGGCGAGCCGGACCACCTCGTCGAGGGTGGAGCCGCCGGGGACGAGGTCGAGCATGGAGAGCCGGTAGACGATGATGAAGTCCTCGCCGACCCGCTCGCGGACCCGGCGGACGATCTCCACCGGGAAGCGCATCCGGTTCTCGTAGGGGCCGCCCCACTCGTCCTGGCGGTGGTTGGTGGCGGCGACGACGAACTCGTTGACCAGGTAGCCCTCGGAGCCCATGATCTCGACGCCGTCGTAGCCGGCCCGGTGGGCGAGTTCGGCGCAGCGGGCGAAGTCCTCGATGGTCTGCTCGACCTGTTCGGCGGTGAGCTCGTTGGGCACGAACGGGCTGATCGGGGCCTGGAGGGCGCTGGGGGCGACCAGGTCGCGGTGGTAGGCGTAGCGGCCGAAGTGCAGGATCTGCAGGGCGATCTTCCCGCCGGCGGCGTGCACGGCGTCGGTGACCACCCGGTGCTCGTCGGCCTCCGCCTCGGTGGTCAGCATGGCGCCGCCCTCCCAGGGGCGCCCGGCCTCGTTGGGGGCGATGCCGCCGGTGACGATCAGGCCGACGCCGCCGCGGGCGCGTTCGGCGTAGAACGCGGCCATCCGCCGGTAGCCGCCGGGGGCCTCCTCCAGGCCGACGTGCATCGAGCCCATGACCACCCGGTTGGGGAGGGTGGTGAAGCCGAGGTCGAGCGGGCTGAGCAGGTGCGGGTAGCGGCTGCTGCCGGGGGTCGAACTCATCGACGTCTCCTGAGGGGGCGGCCAGTGGGGTTTGTTACCGCAGGGTAGGGGACGGTCGACATGCTATGCAACTAGTTGCATAGGGCCGAGGGAGAAGCCCCCGCGCGCCGCGGCCGGGCGGCGTATCGTCGTGCCGTCGCGCACCCGACGGTACGGAGGCGGGTGCCGACGGTCCGGGCCCGAGGCACCGCGGGGCGGCGCAGAGGCGCGACACAGCACGGAGCAGAGACGCAGCAGGGACCCGGAAAGACCCAGGAGAGGGGACGACCGTGCGGGGTGGCTCGGTGGCCGTGGTCGGCGGCAGCATCGCCGGAAGCGCCTTCGCCGGGGCGGCGGCCCGGCTCGGCGCGGAGCGGGTCGTGGTGCTGGAGCGCAGCCCCGCCCGGCTGGAGGACCGCGGCCTGGGGATCTGCACCCACGACGACCGCTTCGCCGAGCTGGTCGACGCCGGCCACCTGGCCCCGGACACCCGCCGCCACCGGCTCACCGTGCGCCGCTGGGTCACCCGGGGGCCGGCCGGCGAGGGCGACGGCGGGAACGGGCGCGGGCGGTTGCTCTGGGCCCAGCCGTTCCCGTTCCACTCCCACCACTGGGCGGTGCTCTGGCAGGCCCTGCGCGAGCGGGCGCCCGCGGCGGTGGAGTACCGGATGGGCTCCACCGTGACGGCGGTGGGCGGCGACCGGGACGGCGCCTGGACGGAGCGGGCCGACGGCACCCGCACCCCGTACGACCTGGTGATCGGCGCGGACGGCTACCGGTCGGTGGTCCGCGCCGCGGTCTGCCCGCAGGCCGGGCCCGAGTACGCCGGATACGTGTGCTGGCGCGGCAGTTACGACTCCGCGCTGCTGGACGGGCTGCCCGGCGGGGCCGCGGCCTGGCCGGAGGACGAGTGCGCCACCGTCTGCTACCCCGGCGGCCAGGTGGTGCTCTACCGCATCCCCGGGCTCGCCCCCGGGAGCACCCTGGTGAACTGGGTCTTCTACGCGCCCACCCCGGACTGGCTGCGCCTGGACGGCCCGACCGCCGTCGCCGCGGGCGCCCTCACCGGCGAACAGCTGTCCGGGATGCGGGAGTTCGCCGAGCGGCAGCTGCCGCCGTACTGGGCCGGCGTGATCGCGCTGACCCCGCCCGAACGGACCCTGCTGCAGCCGGTCTACGACCTGGCCGTCCCGCACCGCACCGCCGGGCGGCTGCTCATCGGCGGGGACGCGGCGACCATCGTCCGCCCGCACAACACCAGCGGCGCGGTGAAGGCACTGCAGGACGCGCATGCCTTCGAGCAGGCCGGGCTGCGGCTGGGCGGCGGCTCCTGGGAGCCGCTGCTGGCCGCGTACGACCGCGAACGGACCGCCGCCGGGCTGGAGTTGGTGGACCTGGGCCGCACGCTGGGCCGGGCGCAGGTCACCGCGGCGCCGGACTGGTCGGCGATGGACGGGCCGGCCATGGACGCCTGGTGGCGGCGACAGCTCACCACCGGCGCGGGTTTCGGCGGCCACGCACTCGGGCGGACCGGCTGAGCCGGCCCGCCCGGGCAAAATCCCTTCGAGGGATCAGACGTTGACGCCGTAGTCGGTGGCGATGCCGCGCAGACCGGAGGCGTAACCCTGCCCTATCGCGCGGAACTTCCACTCGGCGCCGTTGCGGTACAGCTCGCCGAAGACCATGGCGGTCTCGGTGGAGGCGTCCTCGGTGAGGTCGTAGCGGGCGATCTCCTGGCCGTTCGCCTGGTTGACGATCCGGATGAAGGCGTTGCGGACCTGGCCGAAGTTCTGCAGCCGGGCGTCGGCGTCGTAGATCGACACCGGGAAGACCACCTTGGCGACGTCGGCCGGCACCCGGGCCAGGTCGACCTTGATCTGCTCGTCGTCGCCGTCGCCGCCGCCGGTCAGGTTGTCGCCGCTGTGCTCGACCGAACCCTCGGGGCTGCGGAGGTTGTTGAAGAAGACGAAGTGCTGGTCCGAGACGACCTTGCCGAGCGCGTTGCAGAGCAGCGCGCTGGCGTCCAGGTCGTAGTCGGCCCCGGTGGTGGTGCGGACGGCCCAGCCGAGACCCACGATCACGGCGCTCAGACCGGGCGCCTCCTTGCTCAGCGAGACGTTGCCGCCCTTGGCCAGCGAAACTCCCACAATGCCCTCCTCGGATCTCCCTGCGGACGAATCTACAACACTGTAGAGATCACGAGAATCCGCCTGCGGGCGGGCCCCGCCCCCGGGATTTCTCAGGGGCGGGACGGGGAACCGATCGCCCCGGCCCCGATCCCTGCGATCACCGTACCGGCCGGGGCGCCGGGAGGGTACGGCCCTCCTACACTGGCGGTGGATCCCTGGCCGTCCCCGTTCCGAGGCCCTCGCGGGAGGTTCCCATGCGCCAGCGGTACAGCTTCCACCTCGACCAGGACGGACACTCGGTCACCGTCAACGTCCGCTCCGGCTGGATCACCGAGACCGAACTGCTGGTGGACGGCAAGGAGTGCGCCTTCCACCGCGTCCACGGCCACGGCGGCTACCCGCTGACGCTGTCCGGGCAACTCGCCGAGGAGCCGCCGCGGCCGCTGGCCGTACGGCTGGACCGGACGGGCCGGGCCGAGCACCCGCTGGCCTGCGTGCTGGAACTCGCGGGCGCCGAACACCCGATGCCGGAGCGCACCGCGCGCTGAGACCCCATGCGCCCACGCCCGGATTCCCGCAGGGCTACTTGCCAGCAAGCCAAAGTGCGGACCACTCGGCCGGTACGGCGGACCTGCCGTACCGGCCGTCGTCGCTCCGCTCCTGCTCCTGCGCGTGCTCCTGCTACTGCTACTGCGCGGCGCTCTCCCCGAGGATCTCCCCGACGATCTCCTCGACCGCCTTCCGGGCCCGCTCGGCGTCCTCCGCCACCAGCCCGATCCTGGTCCGCCGGTCCAGCACGTCGGCGGCGTCCAGGGCGCCCTCGTGGGTGACCGCGTACGCGACCTCCGCGCGGGTCACGTCGACGCCCTCCGCCACCGGCGTCGGCTCCCCCGCCGCCAGCACCTCGTGGGACAGGCCGCCGTGCCGGGCGACCAGCGAGGCGGGCACCCCCTGGACCGGCACCGGGCGGCTGTCCCGGTGGCCGGGCGCGCCGACCAGCGGGAGCCGGGCCGTCCAGCAGGTACGGGCGGGCAGGCCGCGCAGCCGGACGGCGGCGTCCACCGCGTCCTCGGCCATCCGCCGGTAGGTGGTGAGCTTGCCGCCGACCACGGTGACCACCCCGGACGGGGACTCCAGCACCGCGTGCTCCCGGGAGATGTCGGCGGTGCTCCCGCCCCCGGTGTCGATCAGCGGGCGCAGCCCGGCGTAGGCGCCCCGGACGTCCGCCCTGGTCAGCGCGGTGGCCAGGGCGGCGTTGACGGTGTCGAGCAGGAAGGTCAGCTCGGCCTCGGTGGGCCGCGGCTCGTCCGGGACGGGGCCGGGGGCGTCCTCGTCGGTCAGCCCGATCGCGACCCGGCCGAGCTGCTGCGGCAGCGCGAACACGAAGCGGCTGGTGGAGCCGGGCACCGGCACGGTGAGCGCGGCCGCCGGGTAGCCCAGGGTCGCGGCGTCCACCAGCAGGTGGGTGCCACGGCTGGGGCGCAGCTTGATCGAGGTGTCCACCTCGCCGGCCCACACCCCGGTGGCGTTGATCACCGCGCCCGCGGTGACGGTCAGCGTCTGCCCGCTCAGCGCGTCGACCAGCCGGGCGGACGTCCCGGTGACGGACTCGGCCCGCACCCGGGTCAGCACGCTCGCGCCGTACTGCGCGGCGGTGCGCGCCAGGGCGATCACCAGCCGTGCGTCGTCCACGAGTTGGCCGTCGTGCGCGACCAGGGCGCCGCGCAGTCCGGCGGTCCGCACGGCCGGCGCCAGCTGCTTGGTCCGGGCCGCGTCGATCCGGCGCACCCGGGGCAGCAGGGTGCCCGGCGTGCCGGCGCTCAGCCGCAGCGCGTCCCCGGCGTGGAAGCCCGCGCGGATCAGCGCGGCCTGCCCCGGGCGCAGCAGGTCGGGGAGCAGCGGCACCAGTTGGGGCAGGGCCCGGACCAGGTGCGGAGCGGTGCGGGTCATCAGCACACCGCGCTCGACGGCGCTCTCCCGGGCCACCTTGACCCGCCCGGAGGCGAGGTAGCGCAGGCCGCCGTGCACCAGTTTGGAACTCCAGCGGCTGGTGCCGAAGGCGAGGTCGCGGGACTCCACCAGCACGGTCCGCAGTCCGCGCGCGGCGGCGTCCAGCGCCACCCCGGCGCCGGTCACCCCGCCGCCGATCACCAGCAGGTCGAGGTGCGGATCGTCGGCGAGCGCGTCGAGTTCGCGGGTGCGGCGGGCGGCGTCGAGTCGGGCGGTTCCCGCGTACGGGCTGGCCACGGGCGTCATGGTGCGAGGTATCCGTTCAGTGCTCTGGCCAGTTCGCGCCGCCACGCCGCCTCCGGCAGCAGGGAGGCGACCATGCGGTGCGACTGGACGGTGGACTGGGCGATCAGCAGGACCATGGCGGCCAGTTCGGTCGGCTCGCCGGCCCGGACGGAGCCGTCGGCCTGGCTCCGCTCGATGCCGGTGCGCAGCGCCTCCAGCAGGCCGCGCTGGCTGGCGCCGAGCCGCTCGACCACGTACTGGAGCAGCAGGTCGGAGTCGTCGGAGTGGAGCAGCGCGCCGAGCACCGGGTGGTCACGCAGCCGGACGGCGACCTCGACCACCCGGTCCACGAAGGTCTCCCGGTCGCGCACCTCCAGCGAGGTGCCCTCCAGGGTGGTCAGGATCTCGCGGGTGAGCAGCGCCCCGATCACCGCCTGGACGTCCGGCCAGCGCCGGTAGACGGTCGGGCGGCTGACCCCGGCGCGGCGGGCGATCTCCGCCAGCTGGGTGCGGCGCACGCCGAGGTGCACGACGAGGTCGGCGGCGGCGTCCAGGATCGCGTCGTCGGTGCTGCGGGGCGCTGCGCCGAGGGGCTTCGCAGCCTTGGCGGGCCCTCCGGCGGTGGCGTTACTACTTGACATGATGTGTGAAACTGTAACGCATGGCACCTGAGACGCAAGCGGGATCGGCCGGCGCCGCTCTGCCGCTCCCCCCGATGAAGTGGAACGCCTGGGGCGACCCGGCCCTCGCCAAGGACCTGTCCGCGGACATCAAGGGACTGCTCGCCGCCGCCCTCGGCGTCACCGGCGACGCCGCCCCCGGGCCGAGCGCCGCCGAGGTCGTCCTGCGCCCGTCCCGGATCACCGCCGAGGACCTCAAAGCCCTGGCCGCCACCGTCGGCGAGGCCCACGTCAGCGCCGCCGACGCCGACCGGCTGCCCCGGGCCGGCGGCAAGTCCACCCCCGACCTGCTGCGCCGCCGCAGCCGCGAGGCCCAGGACGCCCCCGACGCCGTCGTGCTGCCCGGCGACGAGGCCGAGATCGCCGCCCTGCTCGCCGTCTGCGCCGAACGCCGCATCGCCGTCGTCCCGTTCGGCGGCGGCACCAGCGTGGTCGGCGGCCTCGACCCCGAGCGCGGCCCCTTCCAGGCCGTCATCTCGCTCGACCTGCGCCGCCTCGACCAGCTCCTCGACCTGGACGAGACCTCCGGCGAGGCCGTCCTCGGCGCCGGCCTCGCCGGCCCCGCGGCGGAGGCCCTGCTCGCCGACCGCGGCTGGGAACTCGGCCACTACCCGCAGAGCTTCCGCTACGCCACCATCGGCGGCTTCGCCGCCACCCGCTCCTCCGGCCAGGACTCGGCCGGCCACGGGCGCTTCGACGAGATGGTCCGCGGCCTGCGCGTGGTCACCCCCGCCGGCACCCTCGACCTCGGCCGCGCCCCCGCCTCCGCCGCCGGCCCCGACCTGCGCCAGCTCTTCCTCGGCTCCGAGGGCACCCTCGGCGTGATCACCGCCGTGCGCCTGCGCGTCCACCCGCTGCCCGCCGTCAAGGCGTACGAGGCGTGGAGCTTCCCCGACTTCGCCACCGGGACGGCCGCGCTGCGCGCCGTCGAACAGCAGGGCACCGGCCCGACCGTGATCCGGCTCTCCGACGAGGCCGAGACCATGGTCAACCTCGCCATGACCGAGCAGATCGGCGGCTCCCCCGCCGTCACCGGCTGCCTCGCCGTCACCGTCTTCGAGGGCACCGCCGAACAGGTCGCCGCCCGGCACGCCCTCACCCGCGCGGCGCTGCTCGCCGCCGGCGGCACCTCCCTCGGCGAGGCGCCCGCCCGCGCCTGGGAGCACGGCCGGTTCAACGCCCCCTACCTGCGCGACTCCCTGCTCAGCGCCGGCGCGCTCTGCGAGACCCTGGAGACCGCCACCGGCTGGAGCCGGCTCGCCGAACTGCGGACCGCCGTCACCGAGGCGCTCACCGCCGCCCTGCCCGGCGCCCTCGTGCTGTGCCACATCTCGCACGTCTACCCGACCGGCGCCTCGCTCTACTTCACCGTCGTCGCCGCCCTCGGCGAGGACCCGCTCACCCGGTGGGGCGCCGCCAAGCGGGCCGCCAGCGACGCCATCCTGCGCAGCGGCGGCACCATCAGCCACCACCACGCCGTCGGCGCCGACCACCGGCCCTGGATGAGCGAGGAGATCGGCGACCTCGGCGTGCGCATCCTGCGCGCCGTCAAGGCCGAGCTCGACCCGGCGGGCATCCTCAACCCCGGCAAGCTGATCCCGTAACCGAGAGGGGAGTTGGGCCCATGACCGGCCCGAGAACCGTCCGCAGGGTCACCGTTCTCACCAACCCGGCGGCGGGCATCGGCCACGCCGAACCCGCCGCCCACCGGGCCGTCGCCCGACTGCGCGCCCTCGGCGTCGACGTCGAACCGCAGGCCGGGCGCTCCGCCGCCGACGCCGTCCGCCTCGCCCGCGAGGCGGCGGCCGGCGGGGCCGACGCGGTGGTCGTGGTCGGCGGCGACGGCATGGTCAACCTGGCCCTCCAGGCCCTCGCCGGCACCCCCGTCCCGCTCGGCCTGATACCCGCCGGCACCGGCAACGACCACGCCCGCGAGTACGGCCTGCCCATCGGCGCCCCCGAGGCCGCCGCCGAGGTCATCGCCGCCGGACGCACCCGCGGCGTCGACCTCGGCCGGATCACCGGCCCGGACGGCGCCGTCCGCTGGTACGGCTCCGTCCTCGCCAGCGGCTTCGACTCCCTGGTCAGCGACCGCGCCAACCGGCTGCGCTGGCCCCGCGGCCGGATGCGCTACAACCTCGCCATCCTCGCCGAGTTCGCCAACCTGCGCCCCCTGCCGTTCCGGCTCACCCTCGCCGACGGCACCGTCATCGAACGCGACCTCACCCTCGCCGCCGTCGGCAACACCCGCAGCTACGGCGGCGGCATGCCGATCTGCCCCGCCGCCCTCCCCGACGACGGCCTGCTCGACGTCACCCTCGTCGACGCCATGCCCCGGCTGCGGATCGCCCGCTTCTTCCCCACCCTCCTCAAGGGCACCCACACCACCCGCCCGGAGGTCACCACCCTGCGCACCGAGTCCCTCCGGATCGAGTCCCCCGGCATCACCGCCTACGCCGACGGCGAGTTCATCACCGCCCTCCCCGTCGACGTGGCGGTGCGGCGCGAGGCCCTCCACCTCCTGGTGCCCTGACCTCCCGGCTGCCCGGGCGGTTCAGGCCCGGCGCTCCAGGAGGACGGTGCTCTCCTACGCCCCGGGCCGGAGCCGGTGGACGACGGTGCGCCGGAGCGGCCCCTCCGGGGCCTCGGGGTCGTCGAAGTCCTCGGCGGGGTCGTGGGTCATGCCGAGGCGGCGCATCACGGCCTGGGAGCGCAGGTTGCCCGCGGTGGTGAGGGCGAGGACCTCGGGGAGGGCGAGCGTGCCGAAGCCGTACGTGAGGACGGCGCGGGCGGCCTCGGTCGCGTAGCCGTGGCCCCAGGCCGGCCGGGCCAGCCGCCAGCCGATCTCCACGCCGTCGACCGGGGCGTGCTCGTCGACGTCGTCCAGGCCCACGAAGCCGATGAACTCGCCGCTCTCCCGCACCTCGACGGCCAGCCAGCCGTACCCGCGCCGCTCGATCGCCGCCTCGTACCGCGCCACCGAGGCGTCGCTCCGCTCGCGGCTGAGGAGGCCGCCGAGGTGTTCGCGGACCTGCGGGTCGGCGTTCATCGCGGCCCACGGGGCGAGGTCGGAGTCCCGCCATCGGCGGATCAGCAGGCGGTCGGTGCGCAGTTCGTCCATGCCCCCACCCAACGGCACCCGGCCCGCCCGGGCAACCGGGAATCGGGGCGGGCGGGCGCTCCGGATCCGGGGCCCGCCCGGCTCGGCGCGCCCGATCTCCGGTTTCGGTACGGGGAGTTGGAGCGGTCGGCGGCCCTCACACGCCCCGGGTCGCGGCGACCCGCCCGGCCCGGATCGCCTCGACCAGCTCGCGGTGGTCGGCCGCCGTCCGGTCCGCGTACCGCAGGGCGAAGTCGGCGACGGCCTCGGCCAAGGTGTCGGCGGCGCCCAGGTAGCCGACGATGGCGAGGCGGTCGCCGGTGCGGGCGTGGGCGCGGGCCAGGGTGCGTCCGCACAGGTCGGCGTAGTCGCGCAGGCCGCCGGGGGTCATCGTGTCGACCTCCACCGAGCCCTTCATGTCGCGCAGTTGGCGGCCGTAGAAGTGCCGCCCGGCGGGGCCGGTGGTCCAGCCGAGGAAGATGTCGCTGGCGGCCTGCATCAGGTGCTGGCCGGTGACCACCCGGCGGCCGCCGTGGTGGACGGCGACTTCGGCGTCCGTCCGGGTGGGCGGCAGGTGGTCCTCCAGCACCGACCGGCCGGCCTCCTTGAGCTGCAGGAACAGCGGGTCGCGGATGTCCCGGCCCTCCAGCAGGACGATGTAGCAGCGGGTGCCGACGCTGCCGACGCCGACCACCTTCATCGCCGCGTCCACGAAGCGGTAGCGGTCGAGCAGGACCCTCCGGTCCTCGGCGAGGGTGGCCCGGTAGTCGCTGAACACCTTGCCGATGCCGCGCAGTTCGTTCCGTCTCAGTTCCTCGATCAGCGGCGGCGAGCTGATGATCCGGCGCCGCCCGTCGCGCTCCTCGGTGAGCTTGCCGAAGGCCTGGAGGCTGGTGCGGCGCCGGGCGTGGTCGAGGTCGGCGCGGACGGCCTCGCGGCGGCGGGTCTTGCGGATCAGCGGCAGCAGGTCGGCGGTGTCGATCCGGCTGTACCAGACGTCGAGTTCGCCGAGCCCGGCCAGTCGGCGCATCGCGGTGGCGTAGCCCTGGACGGCGGTGCGGGCGGCGCGCCGGGCGCGTTCGTCGTCCTGGCCGTTCTCGCGGGCGGCGACGGCGATGCTGGCGGCGAGGCGTTTGACGTCCCACTCGAAGGGTCCGGGGTGGGTCTCGTCGAAGTCGTTGACGTCGAAGAGCAGGGCGCGTTCCGGCGAGGCGTACACCCCGAAGTTCAACAGGTGGGCGTCGCCGCAGAGTTGGACGGTCAGTCCGGTGTCGGGGACTGCGGCGAGGTCGGTGGCCATCACGGCGGCGGCGCCGCGCAGGTAGCCGAACGGGCTGTCGGCCATCCGGCCGTAGCGGATCGGCAGCAGCCGGGCGACCCGGTCGGCGCCCTGGGCCTCCAGCACGCCGAGCGGGTCGGGGCGGTCCGCGGCCGGGATCCAGCGGCCGTGCTCGGAGCGGGAGACGCGCTCACGGGCGGCCCGTCCGATGCGACGGCGTTCGGCGGGGGTGGTCATGGCGGCGGCTCCGTCCGTCGAGGGTGTCGGGGGTGGACACGCCTCCTCACGACGCTAGCGCCTGTCTTCGGCCCCCCGCCTGCGGAGCGACGCCGGGGGACGCACCACCGCGTCCTCCGGCACTCGGCCGATCGGATGACCCGCGGGCCGGGGCCGCGGGGCCGGGTCCCGGGCGGCTCACCCCACCGTGAAGTCTGCCATCATCGCCATGTCCTCGTGCTCCAGGTTGTGGCAGTGCATCATGTACGTCCCCCCGTAGTCGGTGAAGCGCACCAGGACCTCCACCGCCTCGGCCGGCCGCAGGTCGACGGTGTCCTTCCAGCCCTCGTCCCACGGCCCCGGGCCCCGGCCGTTGCGCCCGGTCACCTGGAAGTGGTCCAGATGGACGTGCACGGGGTGGTGGACGTCGCTGGAGAAGCGCCAGCGCTCGACGCTGCCGAGAGCGGGGGTGGCCAGACTGCGGCCGGGTTCGTACGGGTCGCCGTTGATGGTCCAGCCGTCGGCGCGGCTGCGCCGGAAGGCGAAGTGGCGGGTGGCGACGGCCCGGGCGGCGTCCAGCTCCTCGACGGCGGACAGCTTGTCGGGCACCGTGGCGTCGTCGTTCACCGCCCGGGAGGAGACGTCGAAGCGCATCACCTCGGCGGTGCGGCCGCTGCCGAAGCGGTTGAGCAGGCGCACCTGGGTGCCGGGCCCGTAGCGGGAGAAGTCCACCACCACGTCGAAGCGTTCGGCGGGGGCGATCTCGATCGCGTCGTGGGTGACCGGGGCGGCGAGCAGGCCGCCGTCGGAGCCGATCTGGACGAAGGCGTCGCCCCCGGAGGGCTGCGGGTGCAGTTCGAGCCGGTAGAGCCGGGCGTTGGAGGCGTTGAGCAGCCGCAGCCGGTAGTGCGCGCGGTCGACGTCCAGGCGCGGCCAGGGCGCGCCGTTGACCAGGATGACGTCGCCGAGGACGCCGTTCATGTAGGCGTCGGTGACGCCGGGGACGGCGAGCGAGGCGTCGGTGGACGGGTACTTGAAGGAGCCGTCGGCGGCGAAGGCGCGGTCGGCGAGCATCAGCGGAAGGTCGCGTTCGCCGCGCGGCAGCGGCAGGGCGCCCTCCTCGTCGTCCTGGACGAGGTGGAACCCGGCCAGGCCGCGCCAGACGCCGGGGCCGGTGAAGCCCATCCGGTGGTCGTGGTACCAGAGGGTGGCGGCGCGCTGCCTGCCCGGGTAGGTGTGGGTGCGCTCGCCGACCAGGTTGTGGCCGCTCAGGTGCCGCATCCCCGGCATGCCGTCCATCGCGGAGGCGGCGGGGGCGGCGGAGCCGGCCGGCAGCAGCAGGTCGATCGGGTAGCCGTCGCTGTCGGCCGGGGTGTGCCCGCCGTGCAGGTGGACCACGGTCGGCACCGGCAGCTGGTTGCGGTGCTTGACCACGGCGGCCCGGCCGGAGCGGGTGACCACCGTCGGCCCGGGGAAGGTGCCGCCGTACGTCCAGGCCTCGGTCTTCACCCCGGGCAGGATCTCCAGTTCGGCGACCTGCTGGGTGATCTCGTAGTAGTCGTTGGTGCCGTCGGTGCGCACCGGCTGGAGCACGGTCGGCACCCGCAGCGGGGCCTGGAAGGCGGCGGGCAGGTCGAGGTCGCTGGCGAGCAGCCGCCCGGGGCGGCCCTCGGCGAACAGGTAGGCCGCCGAGGGGACGGCGACGGCGGCCAGCGCGCCCGCGCCGAACACGGAGGCGCCGATGCCGAGGAAGCGGCGACGGTTCACCGCTTCACCTCCAGCGGCCCGACGGGGCGCGGCAGCCGTCCGCTGCCGTCCCGGCCCCCTTCGGACCGGGCCTCCCGGGCGGGCAGCGGCAGCCGCCAGGCGCCGACCAGGCCGAACAGGATGCCGCTGACCAGCAGCACGCCGAGGGTGACGTGCACCCCGGTCGCCCGCGCGTAGCCGGCGCCGATCTGGCCGATCACGGCGACGGTGAGCAGCGCGGTGGTCCACAGCGGCCAGAGCGGGCCACCCCCGGGCCTGCGTACCGACAGGGCCACCACCAGCTGGACCAGCACCACGGTGGCCAGCATCATCGCGGTGCCCTCGTGGTCCTTGAGGGAGTCGTAGGTGCCGTTGAGGAAGCTGCCGGCCAGCATGGTCTGGAGCACGGCCAGCAACGTCAGGGTGGTGGCGGTGACGCGCAGGAGGATCAGCGGCCAACGGGGCGCGCCGGCGGCAGGGGGACTGCTCATGTCGGGGCTACTCTCTGCTTCGGACGGGTCGGGCGGGCGAGAGCGTAGCTGATCAGGCGTCACAATCGGCCGCTGGAAGGGGCTTTGGACCATTCCGCCGTTCCATTGCGCCGATTGCCACGGGGTTCGTCACCCGTGCGGGTGATCCACTGGCGCGGTCGGCCGGGCCCCCCCGCCCCCGGGGCCCGCCCCCCCCCCCCGCCCCCCCCCCCCCCATAGCCGGCGAAAACCCGTGGCGCGCGGACCCCC